>CAYMKC010000026.1:0-15271 GCA_964391105.1 uncultured Thermoplasmatales archaeon | reverse complement strand
TTAGCATAAACTTTTATAAGACTTGTTAATTAAACTTCGGTGGTGAATCTGGCTGTTGGTTTCGTTCTGATCAGTACAGTTCCAGGAAAGGAACACCAGGTGTACAACGAATTGTTGAAGATTAAGGAGATAGTGGAACTGCACCCGCTCTTCGGAGAATATGACCTGATTGCAAAGCTTGAAACAAAGGATTTCACGGAATTGGGTCAGATAGTTATGGAGAAGATTAGGACAATAGAAGGTATTTTGGACACGAAGACATTGACTGGTATCAAAATGTAGGTAATGATATGATATCGTCGTTCGCTGAAATTTTTGTTGCAATGTTGCTCCTAGTGCTGGGGTTATCGTTGCTTGTGCTGGGCATATTCGCCGCATATTTCGGATCCGGGAAGGTCAGGACGTTTGGGATCGTGCTGGCGGTTGTTGGCGTCGTGGTCTGGCTGGTTGTAGTTTTCGCTAGGACAGCGCTGAACGTCAGCCTTACCTTTGTGATATACAACGGAATACTGTACCTCGTTTCTGCAATCGTGGGAGCGATAATAGCGCTCTTGATTTTCCTGGCAGTTCTTCTCAAGACCTAGAACGGATCTGAATTGTTCTCTCCAAAGACGTTTGTGTCCGAAGCCGTTGAGAAGCTGAAGAATGAAGTTAATGGAAGGGCTGTAATCGCTGTCTCTGGTGGGATCGACAGTACAGTCGCAGCAAAGATAGCCTCAGACGCACTTGGTTCGGGTGTGCTGGCGATCTACGTCAACACTGGCCTGATGCGCTTATCAGAGGATGACGATGTGAGGAACACACTTATGGGTCTTGGCATAAACAATATAGTCCTGCAGGAAGAGGACCTGTTTATGGAGAGACTAAAAGGTGTCACGGACCCCGAAACCAAGAGGAAGATCATCGGTAGAACCTTTATAGACGTCTTTGAGAGGGAGGCAAAACTGTTCGGTGCAGAGTACCTTGTTCAGGGAACAATCGCACCAGACTGGATTGAGTCCGGAGGCGGGTTGAGAGATACGATAAAGAGCCATCACAACGTCGGCGGCCTTCCGGAGAAAGTCAATCTGAAAATTGTCGAACCGCTCCGCGACCTTTACAAGGACGAGGTCAGGAACATTGCAGAGCACTTTGGGATACCAAAGATGCGGCAACCGTTCCCGGGACCTGGGTTGGCTGTAAGGATTATCGGAGAGGTCACCAAGCAAAAGGCAGAGCTCCTCAAGAGGGCCACATCCATCCTGGAATCAAACATCAGCAAGCTGGACGATGTTCCCTGGCAATACTTTGTCGTGCTCCTCGCCGATAGGACTACTGGAGTGCACGGTGATAGGAGAGTTTACGGTTCAACAGTTGCCATAAGGTGCGTAAATTCGACGGACGGGATGACCGCAAATTTCACTCCGATACCCATGGAAACTCTGGCGAGGATATCGAGGGAGATCACAAACGGGATCCCTGAGATTAGCAGAGTAGTTTACGACGTTACCGATAAACCACCGGGGACGATCGAATGGGAATGATACTAATGGGAGTGGAATGAGATGCAGGAGACATACATTCCTGATACATCGGTTATCGTAGACGGAAGATTCTGCAAGTTTCTGAAAGAGAGGACCCCGGCAGATGTGATAGTCCCCGAATCACTACTATCGGAGATTGAACATCAAGCTAACGAGGGAAAGAGCGTTGGATTCACGGGCCTTGAAGAACTGAAACAGCTGAGAAAGATGTGCGACGAGGGTAGCATCTCCCTCAGCTTTTCGGGCAAGAGACCTTCTGAGTGGCAGATCAAGCGGGCCAAGAGCGGAGAGATTGACGAGATGATAAGACAGTCCGCCCTTGAGACGAATTCTATACTCGTCACCGGTGATTTCGTCCAAAAATCTATAGCAGAGGTCAAGGGAATAAAGGTGCTGTACCTTGAACCAATACAGATACTTTCCAGGCAGATCGAGGCCTTCTTCACAGACCAAACAATGTCCGTTCACCTCAAAGAAGGGACAAGATCGAGGATGAAAGTTGGGGGCCCGGGGGGTTGGAAGCTCGAGTATGGTCCCTCGACAATAGATCGCGATGAACTCAACAAGATTGCAAACGACATAGTTGAGAGGGCCAGGAATGATAGCAGGAGCATGATAGACATGGACGTCAGAGGGGCTACAGTCGTACAGTTGAAAAACATAAGGATAGTAATAACGAGGCCCCCAGTAAGCGACGGACTGGAGATAACCGCTGTAAGGCCAATAACCAAGCTCTCCCTGGAGGAGTACAAGATAGGGGATTCCCTCATGAAGCGGTTCAAGGAGAGGGCGGAAGGCATTATCGTTTCTGGCAAGCCCGGAGCCGGAAAGAGCACATTTGTGCAGGCTCTTGCGGAATACTATAACTCGCTCGGAAAGATCGTCAAGACTATTGAGAAACCTAGAGATCTGCAGGTGTCCCAGGAGATAACACAGCTGACCCCCCTTGAGGGATCGATCGAGAAGACGGGTGACATCCTGTTACTGGAGAGACCAGACTATACCGTGTTCGATGAGATCAGGGTCTCCGCTGATTTTTCGACTTACTCCGACCTCCGACTCGCCGGAGTAGGTATGCTCGGTGTGATTCACGCATCCCGCGCTATCGACGCGATGCAGAGGTTCGTCGGAAAGATAGAACTGGGACTGATTCCTCAGGTGATAGATACCATAATATACATAGAGAGCGGAGGCATCAAGGACGTCCTGGATCTTACATACTCGGTGAAGGTTCCATCCGGAATGAGCGAGGAGGACCTGGCAAGACCCATCATTGAGATAAAGGACTTCTTCACGGGTTCTGTCCTTTACGAGATCTATACGTTCGGAGAACAGGTTGTGGTTGTCCCGGTAAAGAAGCGACAGAAGAGGGACATGAAGGCAGTTGTGAACCATCTAGAAAACCAGCTCTCTGACGTTCCCCACAAGATCGATGTCGACGACAATGGAAGACTCAAACTCTACGTTCCGGAGCAGTACATGGGAGAGGTTATAGGCAAGGGAGGAAGCAGGGTGAAGGGGCTCGAACAGGACATCGGCATGCCCATCGACATAGAGGAGATGAACTTCAAGGCAGCGGATAGTGCAGGAGCCGAGGTAACTGCGAACAAGATCAACCTCCACGTAGGGGCGGAACTCAAGGACAAGGAAGTGGAGGTCCTGGTGGAGGATTCGCCTCTCTTTATAGCGAGGGTTTCGAAGAACGGAATTATCCAGGTAAAAGCGAAGTCTGTTCAGGGCAGGGCGCTAAGAAAGGCCATATCACAGGGACAGAAGATAAGGTATTCAATCCTGTAGGCATTAGAATTTTGTACCAGATACCTTTATAACATCTATTTCATATAATTGACGTTGAAGCTTCTCCTTGCCGTCGGGACGATGTTGCTGGTTATTGCCACCATCATCGCATTTTCACCAGCCGTAGCGGCAAGCAACAATGCTACTCCTGGCGTGGTACCAACTATTACGTTGGAGAACGTTGAGATGGGGAACCACGCATTTGCGTCGATGGAGAATTACCACATGGGTGCTGGAAAAACTTCCATCCACAGGACCAGTAGCGTTTTGAATGTTTCTTCTTTGTCAAATATGGTTTCTCCCATCAATGACACCCTTTCTCTCAACGAATCTGTCCATCTCTCGACCCACTCGATTTCCGAGAGTTTTCCGCTTCTCAACGGGACATATCTGTTCACGAGCCCCCCAGAGGAATCTTATCTTAACAGCGTAGCAGTTGAAGGGAGTTCGTCATTCGGTTACATCACGCTGGTCGAGAAGATAACTCCAGCGATGGTCGTTGGGGTTGGCGGAACCCCCATCTCTGGCACTCTGCTATTGCAGAATTCTTCTGTCTACAACCTGACGATAGGGTCGGGTAACTCGTCGTATGTGCTACACTCCCCTGGCCTGGTTTATGTTGGCAAATCCCTGGTGCAGGTAAGATTGTCGGTAACGAGCAGCGGTGGGATGTCGTCCTTCCTCAGCTTCTCCTTCCCCGTCAGCGATGGCAAGTTCTCCTTTGAATTCGACCAGGTCATGTCATCAGGCACTGGCCAGCCGATTACTGACAACTATCTTAGCGCCTATAAACTTCCGGGGTTCTCAAGCCCCTTCGTTCAGAACCTGGTTTCTAATACGTCTTCTCTCGCAGTCGGTGGAGCGATATTTGTCATTCTGATGCTCGGAGTGTACGTATATTACAGGAAAAAGTGACTAGGTCGACCACAGGTCCACAAAGTCCTGGATCAGTTTATCGGCGAACGATTCCCTGTATTCTACTATCAGTCCCTTGAAGATGCCAAGGTCCTTCAGTTTGTAGGCAGTCCCCTTCTCGTCCAGGACCTTCTCTAGAATGCCGTCATCGGCCATCAGAGCGAGGTGGTAGCTGAGCGTGGGGGAACTGACCGAGAGTTCCTTCTTGAGCTCCGACGGAGGTTTTGGTTTGCCGTCCAATAGGACTCTCAGGATCTTGTTCCTTACCCTGTTTCTGAGGTGACTCAGTACCTTGAACTGCACTTCGTTGAACGACTTGCTGGGAAAATAGCAGCTCGTCCCGTTGATGTCCCTGACAATAACGTGGTTCTCCTTGACTAGAGATCCGAGATGGTACTGCAGGACGCCGGTCGATACGCGGAGGGCTCTCTGTATACCCCTGAAGTGGTGCCCTGGATTCTTCTTTACGAATTCAAGGATCTGGTCCCTTCTGGTCTGTGGCTCCAACGCTTCACCTTGTAATCATAAGAGCAAGGAGCGAGAATATCATTGCAAAGTCAGCAGCCACGAACAGCAGGAGGTTCACAGGAATTCCCTGGAATTCGAGGTAGATGAATATGAGGTACTTTACGGAGAGAATAAGGAAGAAGATTGTGATTATTGTGCCCCTCAGCGAATACTTCTTCATGATCATCGCAATGGAGAGCCCGAGGAACAGCAGAGACATTAGAAGTATGATAAACGATAGCAGCACCAGGGTCGACATGACCGTACAATTTAAGGTTGTTTAAATCTGTTCCGTATTCTTTGCCATGTATGGCCCCAACCTTTCATAGCCATTTTTCCTGAAGTATTCCCTGACTCCTATTCCAGATATCACGGCGATGCCGGACAATCCCATCTCCCTCGTCATCTCTTCTGCTTCTTTCAGCAGTTTCCTCCCGTAACCCCTGTGCTGGTATTCTCCCTCCTCATCTATCCTTGCTTCCTTTCCAAACGTCTTGATTTCCCTGATCAGCGTCCTTCCGAGGAGTTCCGGTCTCTCACCGTTGTCTCCGGGGATCCTTAGCCTGAGGAATGCTATGATCTTGTCGTTCTCGTCCACATACTCCATGAATTTCTCGAGCCCACCAGAGGCGTAGTAGTTTGTAACCTTCAGCTCTATCTTCCCTGTGGGTTTTCCGGAATGTCCTATCTCCCTATACCTTATCTCCTTTATATCATACCCCTTCTCTATTGCCCTGTTCAGTGCGAGATCGTGGAGATCGCTCCTCTTTACCCCCTGGACAATCTTGTAAACGGGGATGTCTCGTTGTATCCTGTGAATCCTGACGTAGTTGGGTATGTGCTTGAAGAATTCCGATACGACCTCTACCGCTTCCTCACTCTCGTACGATCGGTACTCCCCCCTCTTATAGGACTCGTAATACTGTGTTCCCGCGACGACTAGCGATGGGTAAATCTTAAGCATGTCTGGCCGAAGTTCCTCGTCTTCAAAGAACCGAATAAGGGACCTGATGTCTCCATTAGCATCGACCCCTCCTATGCCCGGCATGAGGTGATAGAGTACCTTGAATGCAGAGTCCTTTGCATACCTTGTGGATCGGATAACGTCCGATATTCTGTGAGCCCTCTTCGTTTCGCGGTGGATGTCGTTGAAGACCGTCTGCACTCCCAGTTCCACCTTTGTCGTTCCATAATCGAGGGCAAGGTCTATCTCTCTTTCAAAGAACCAGTCTGGCCTCGTCTCCACAGTTAGACCTATGCACCTGTTGTGGGAAGTCTCGTTCTCTAGAATCGATGTGCTCAGATCGTCTGAAACGAACCCGTTCATCGCGTCCAGGCTCCCCTTTATGAACTCTCTCTGGTATTCTTGTTCCCGAGCCGTGAACGTTCCACCCATGACTATCAGGTCGATCTTGTCTGTGGGATGACCGATCCTCTTCAGCTGTTCCAGTCTGTTCTTCGTCTGCAGGTAGGAGTTGTAGTTGTTCTGTCTCCCTCGCATTGCTGCCGGCTCAAACCCGGTATAAGACTGTGGAGAGGAAAACTCGACACCACCTGGGCAGTACGTGCATCTCCCATGCGGGCAGGAAAACGGGGAAGTCATTACAGCTATCACAGAAACGCCTGACAGCGTTCGGGTGGGTTTCCTAGCCAGAAGTTCAGAGTATTTTTTCCGTTCGTCTCTTCTAAGCATGAGGAGTATGTCCGTGTTGCTCACGACTCTCTGAAGTTTGAATTTCTTTGAGAGGGACATTCTCATCTTTTCTAGATCCACTTTCGTACTCACAGACTCCATAGACTTGCGGACGTATTCCTCCAAGGGCGTTGGCATTACTTTGAGTGTAACGGTATTTGATATTTTAACAACGCGTCGTCTTTGCAATGATCCCTACTGGAGTCTTCCCGCCGATTTCAGTATTATGAGTGCATTCAGCGTGATCATTTTGATTGGACCTTTCATCACCCAGTCAACGACCTTCCTGTTTGGGAGGCTCACTATAGCCGAAAGATCGTCAGGTTCCATTGGATGACTGTAGCGGCGTTCATTCTCCCCAAGTACGTCTCTTCGAGCAGGGTACCTGATGGACAGATCTTTTGATCCTAACAACCAGGTGATTGAATGAGATTAGTCCCTCATTAAATTACTTACTTTTTTCATTCCTCATAGAGGTTTTGTGTTCTTAACACAGATAACATCCACGTATCGATCATTTCCAATAAATACGTCTCCTTAATTTTACGGTTTTATTCTGCAAGTGATCTTTACTACCATTCTGAAATATTTATTTCATAATGGGCCTATGCTCGGTATATCAATTTACAGTAGATTCCACGTTCTTTCTGACAAGGACATTGCTCTTACCGAATTCAGAAACAACCTCAAATCCTCGTTCCAAGAACATACCCAGCGATCCAAACCATACCTCGACCGTACCCTTCCTTGTGACTGGATATGCCTCAACAAGTCCGCCTCCACTCTTTCCAATCCTTTCAAGAACTCCATCCAGAGCCATCTTTGCAAGTCCCTTGTGTCTATTTGGTGCATCGACAAAGAAACAGGTTATCCTCCACTTTGGTCCGGATTCCTTGTTCACTCTCAAGTTAGCGTACCTGGAGGCATTCTCTATTCTGGGAAGTTCCTCAAAGGTGCCGTACTGGCACGATGCAACGACCTTGCCATCACTGAATATCAGAACGGATCTTGACTTTCCTTCTCTGACCATCTTCTCCTTCAAGTCGTGATTGTATGCACCTTTTTCTGCCACCTTTATTCTAGGAGAAGGCATAGCTCCCTTGTGATAGTAGACACACCAGCAAGAGTTTTGAACGCCATTGTATTTTTTGAAAAATTCCTCGAAAGCGGGCCACGTTTGGGCGTCAAGATCTCCAATAGAATAATCCTTTAGCGGGTCCATTCAAAGTACGACCTCCTATTGAGCACATAGTGACGACGTCTTTGTTCCTTAAAATCCTTTCATTTTCAGCTCCGTAGTCGGACGAGTATATAAAAACAATAATTTGGCAAATTTAATATAAAATCTCCCGATTAAGTGAGAAGTGCCAGAAGCAGATAGAGACTACACAGAGGAAATTTCAAGAGTTATACTCCCTAATCCTAACAAAGGGGAGATGTTCGGGATAGTCGAGAAACTCCTGGGGAGTTCGAGGCTCACGGTTATGTGCGCAGATGGAAAAACCAGGACCGGGAGAATACCGGGAAAGATCAGGAAGAGGATGTGGATGCGGGAGGGAGATCTAGTCATTGTAAAACCCTGGAGTTTCCAGGACGAGAGGGCTGACGTAAACTTCAGATATACGAAGACTCAGGCATCCTATCTTTCCAGAAACCAGATTCTGCCGGAGATCCTGGATGTTTTCAAGTGACGGCGAGGGTAGAAAGAAAGTTGAGGCAAGGCTGAAGGAGACCCAGAAGGTTTTCGGATACGTCTTCGACAAGTTCACCATCCTGAACATATACAAACTGTTCACCGACGGTACTCTAACCAGATTTGAGTTCCCGATAGCTTCGGGAAAGGAGAGCCTGGTGTTTGCTGCATCGAAGGGAAACAGGTATTTCGCAGTTAAGATCTACAGAACAGTTGCATCTACTTTCAAGAACATCGAGAGATATGCTGGTCAGCGGTGGGGTATTGACAACACCGGAAACAAGAGAAAGTTCATTGCTCAGTGGGCTCGCAGAGAGTTCAGAAACCTAGGCGAGGCTTCGCAGGTTGGAGTGGTCGTTCCAAAACCCGTAAAAGTCGTTGGTAACGTTTTCGTCATGCAGTACATTGGTACGAAGCGAGTTCCCGCTCCCCTCATGAAGGACTGTGAAATACCAGAGGATATCTTAAAGCAGACGCTTCGTTCTATAAGGACGCTCTACACGAAAGCAAAGCTAGTCCATGGCGACCTAAGCGAGTACAATTTTCTGATATACAGGAAGAAGCCGTACATGATCGACATCGCACAGGCCATCCAGACAGACGATGTGATGTCATCAGTGCTGCTCGAGAGGGACGTCGGGATAATGGTAAAATTTTTCAACAAATTTGAATATAAGCTGGACGTAGATAGGGTGCTTAGGTATACAAGAGGCGAATCGAATGTTTTCCGTTAGAATTCCTCAGGAACGGATTGGCGTATTGGTTGGGAAGAGTGGAGAGACCAAGGCCGAGATCGAGAGGAGATCAAACACTATACTGACGATAGATTCGACGGGCGGTGACGTTACAATTGACGACAGCAAGTCTACGGACGCAGAGATGACGCTTCGGACGAGAGACGTGATAAGGGCAATAGGAAGGGGATTCTCTCCCCAAAGGGCTTTTAGACTGTTCGACACTGGAACGTACCTAGAAGTTATCGATCTCAAGGATTTCACGGGAAAGAATTCAAAGCGGGCAAAGACTGTGAGAGCCAGGTTGATAGGTACCGGGGGAAAGACGAGACGTCTGATTGAGGAGCTCTCAGAGTCCTATGTGTCCATATACGGCAATACTGCCTCGCTCATAGGAGACTATGTGCAGAACCAGATCTCGAGGGAGAGCGTCTTCATGATCCTCAGGGGTAATCAGCACAGCACGGTGTACAAATATCTCGAAAGGAAGAGAAAAGACATCAGGCTTGCAAAACTTGATTCCGTCTAAACGACTCCAGCGATCAGGTCGGCCATCCTGAGAGGTTCAGGAATGTTGCCATTCACGATCATCTTTCTTGTGAACTTGTTTGCGACTTCGGGGTCAATTCCGACTCCCTGAATGTAGAGTTTATCAAACCTGTGAAAATCTTCCGACAACAAAGAGAGTCTGAGTTCCCAGTCTTCAAAGTATTTTTTGAGCGCCTCCTTGATGGCCCTCATGTCGGGTTCGTGATCCACCACGTTTATGATTGGAATCCCTGTCTTGGCGAACAGCTCTCTCACATCTAGAATATTGAACCCACCTAGCGTGATTCCCTGCGTCATTACGATACGGACCCCGGCCCCTTTCTCCCTGATTGCATCCAGCACTTTTTGAGTTGAATCCAGACCGTCGACCTTGATCTTCTTCTTGACGATCGATTCCGTGTAAAGATCCTTTCTCATGATCACCCCCACGATATACGTATACTCATCTGATCTGGAAAAGGGAGAATCGTCAAAAGCAAATACCCTCGTATCCTTGTTGAAGAGAGAGTTCTGGTCCACCACTAAACAATTTGTATTCTTATTTACTCTTTATCAAAGCCATGCAGTTACGAATAGATGATGTTCCGAAGCATTGAGTAAACGTTTTTACTGACCAGTTATTATGACTTCAATGAATGACGACATCGAAAGATTTTTTCTTGAAAGGGGGTGTCTGATTGAGGAGAGAGCGATCGCAGAAATCGCTAGGAGAGGAGGCATGGAATACATTCTCAAGAACGAGAAAAAACTTGACTTCACCTCCCCGATTTTTGCCATGTCCGACCTGCCTTCGGTCAACGAGTTCTCCATTGTCAAGGAGTTTCATCTCGACGGTTATCCTGGGATTAGCGAAAGCTTCGTAGATCTGTTCAGGAGCAGGTATCTCTTCTTGCACTCTAGACTCAATGAGAGAAGCAAGACACACTTCTTCATTCCCATATCCAAGCTAAAGAAAAATGGTGGACCCGTTTTTGCATCTGGTATGGTCGCTGAATACAGCGAGTCAAAGAAGGGATATGGAATAGTGGAGCTGGAGGACGACAACAGTTCCATCAAGGTCATTCTGCCAAGGACGTACAAGGATGTAATCATAAAGGACGAGGTGATAGGAGTTTCCGGCCAGTTCAGTAAGGATGGGACTGCCATCTTCGCGGAGAGCGTCTATCGTCCTGAAGTTTTTAAGGAACCTAGCGTAAACGGAAGCAGCACCAAAGTGATGGTGATCTCCGACATACACGTCGGTTCAAAGAATTTCTTGGAAGACAGCTTCCTTAACATGGTTGATTATGTTAATACTCAGGGAATATCATTCGTCATCATGAACGGAGACCTGGTGGACGGTATTGGGGTATATCCAGACCAGGAAAACGATCTCGCAATCAGCGACATCAACCTGCAGTATAAGAAGCTCGCAGGACTGACATCCAAGTTCAATCCCAATGTGAAGGTAATCGTCATACCGGGTAACCATGACATCGTCTATCCAATGGAACCTCAGAACCCCCTTCCGAAGGAGATCAACGCGCTGTTTCCACCGAACGTGCAGTCGCTGTCTAACCCTGTCTGGGTGGAGATAGGGGGAAGGGTATTCCTGCTCTATCATGGCACCTCTATCTTCGATTTTCTCGAGGCTATACCCGGGACAACGATGAACGACACGGACAAGGTTATGATCGAGATGCTTAAGAGGGGACACCTTGCCCCGGAATATGGAAAGAACCTTTCTTTCATACCACTCAAATCAGATTATTACATCATAGACCCCGTGCCAGATGCCCTGATCACCGGACACGTCCACGGCCACACCGTGACGAACCATAGGGGTATACTGGCAATAAATGCCTCCACCTTCCAGGAGCAGACTGACTATCAGAGGATGATGAACTTCAATCCCAAACCGGCAATCGGAACCGTCGTGGATACACACGATATGTCCTATCGCTCGGTGAAATTTTGATACTGTGGGGAGAAAAATTAACTAGAGAAAGGTTCCTCGACAACCCGGATTATGCCTCTGTTTTTGATAGCGTGGACAGGTTCGATTTCGTACCAGAAGAATACGGAAAGCGTTCAGACTCTGATGAGCCAATACCCATACACTTCGGACAGACTCAATCGGCCCCACACATGGACGCTATATTTGTTGCCCAGGGTGAGCCGGAAAAGAATGATAGGGTCCTTGAGATCGGAACTGGAAGCGGTTACCTAACGACGATCCTGTCCTTTCTTAGCGGGCGTGTGATGTCTATTGAGCGGATTCCCGAATTAGCGAAGTGGGCTGGGGAAAACATTTCAAAGTACAACAGAACAAACATCGATCTGGTGATCGGAAACGTGAACTCGATCTGCATTAACGAGAAATTTGACCTTGTTGTATCTACAGCGAGTTTCAGGAGAGAGCCTAATTTCTTGAGCGACCTCGTCAAAGCTGGCGGTACGGTAATCTTCCCGTTGGGACGTTATCCGCCCCAACGGTTGATAAAGTACAAGAATGGAAAAAGAAAAGAGATATGTTCGGTTGCTTTTGTGAGCATAGTGGATTAGATGCTATCCGAGATCCCGTTTTCAGAGACCATTACAACAGCCTCTCCCTCCGGAAGGTGAGGTGAATCTATCAGTCTTGCTATCCTCTTTCCTCCCTTTGACTTTCGGAGATAAACTCTGTACGTACTAGCGTGACCGACTATGTTCCCTCCAACGGACTGCGTTGGATCTCCGAAGAAGACGTCCGGTCTGGCAGCTACCTGATTCGTTACTGCAACTGCCGAATTGTAGATATCCCCGAATCGGAGTAAGTCATGAAGGTGCTTGTTCAGCAACTGCTGTCTCTCAGCAAGCGTCCCTCTACCAGTATATTCTGCCCTGAAGTGAGCAGTGAGCGAGTCCACGATCAACAGACGCACAGGGAATTTACCGGTGAGTTCGTAAGCCTTTTCGACTAACAGGATCTGGTGGCTTGAGTTGTACGCCCTGGCGACGTGGATTTTCTTGAGTACT
This sequence comes from uncultured Thermoplasmatales archaeon, assembly GCA_964391105.1. Taxonomy (GTDB): domain Archaea; phylum Thermoplasmatota; class Thermoplasmata; order Thermoplasmatales. The sequence continues at coordinate 2,863 of CAYMKC010000026.1, read as the reverse complement.
TCAACCGGGTCGAGTTCGATGTGTTTTGCCATCTGTACTATTCTTTCCGGTCTGAAGGTGTTCTCAGTATCGATAAACAGGACCTCTCCCGCAAGGCCATTCTTCTCAAGTGGTAGAGTTGTATTCACAGCAAGCTGGTGCATGATCTGAGTTTTTCCTGATGCATACTCTCCAAAGAATTCAGTTATTGCCGCCGTTTCAAGACCTCCGCCAAGGAGATCATCGAGGGATTTCGAGCCCGTTGTCAGCTTCTTGATCTCTTTCCTCCTCTCAAGCAGCACGTCGCCTGACTCAAAATTACCGATATCTGCGGCCTTCCTTGCCGAGATTATGATCTTGGCAGCGATGTTCTCTCCTATGTCTGTCGCATCAGCAACATCTCTGGGAGAGGCAACTGCAAGACTCATTATGTCCGAATAACCAGATTCTCGCAGCTTTTCAGCGATAGATTCTCCAACACCTGTGAGATCTTCAATTTCCTTGACCTTCTTCACTTTATCTGCCATATATGAGCTCCCCAATCCTTAGTGTCTTATCAGTTTTGTCTATCGATTCCTGTTTTTCCTTCAGTTGGAACATCGACCTCATAGCGTCAATGTTCTCAGGAACTACGTCACTCTCTTGATGGACTGCCTGGTAGTAGAACAGTTCGTTGCCCTTCACGCTAATTGAGTCTTTCCACAGCATTATCTCGAAGAGATCAGATCTTTCCCTGCCCGTTTCCCTAGCGATATCCATCAGCTGAGATGTGCTTTTCACCCCGTCCTTGCCGGAGACAAACGAGATTCTCCTGTAGTTCTTCCACTTACCGATGATCTCCTCCACCTTCACTTCGTTCGGGAAGAAGACATTGACAAAATGGAGATGCATCAGTGTAGTTGGTACCTTCACTGCCATCGTCAGGATGTCCAATCCCTTGATGACCGATGCCACATCGGGTCCGTGATGGGATGGGATTTTCAGATCTGGAACAATGGAATTTATTGGTCCCTTCTGGTAATCGTCTGGATCCGTAGCTCGTCTTACCAGATTTGCCCTGACCTTAATCTTTCCGAACTCCATCAGGGGATTTAGCGTTCTGATAAGTCCTGTAGTGTTGCACGAAACGACCCTTACGAAATCCTTACCCCACGCCTCCTTGAAGTTGGCATAAGCATTAAAGGATAGATTGGTCAACTCGTGATCTTCCCCTCCCTGGAAGATCGCCTTTATCTTTTTCCTCTCGTACGTCTTCTTGTACTCTTTCCCCAGCCCCTCTGGAGTCGAATCGACTATGAGTTCTGAGTCGTCCATTAGATTTTCTAAGGTCCCCTCAACCTTAATTCCTGAATTTTCAAAAGCTTTCAATGCACTGTTATCAGGAACAAAAAGTTTGAACCTCCTGCTAGCCACGTATGACATGTAGTTTGGGTGTGCCTTGACTACTCCGGCGACCCGTATGTCATCCTGTTTGGTGACTGCCTCTGCGACTCGCTTTCCAATGGTTCCATAGGCATTAATTCCAACCTTGAGCATAGTGCACCATTTTGTTAATCGCCCATTCGTTAAAATCCTTTTCTTAATTCTTAAGCTCAGGTATTTACATCTCAAAAAACTGGACCAACATTTCCACATTGAGACAGAGACTGATTTAATCACTGCGTCCGGAAAGAGGTTATTTAACCCTGAATTGGCGCTAGAACACATCTCCCAACACATCTTCTACCAATAACGCATATACTCCTTGTTGGAACTCAATATAGACGTAATTTTGATTGAATTGATTCCATGTGTTCGGAGGGGCTGGTACTCAGTATCCCTAGAATGATGAATAGTACGAGATAGAAGAAAAACCGTTGAATCAATAGTTGGTTGAAGATGTACCTATCTCAGGACAATTTATGAATATTATAACACTTGGATTTGATAAATTCAGAAGTTCTGCAGCTCTCAGAGAAGAAGTAGACAGTTTTCCCATATACATGGCAAAACCAACCGAAGCGTGCGGATAACAAAACTTGATAGGTATCAAAGTGAGGAATCTCAAAGAAACCTACTAGTTATATCACAGAGATTGAAATGACAACTGCGAGCATTCCCTTAGTTCTGCTCTTCATTATACAGGATCTCTTCAGTGAGAAGAGGGAGAAGTTTCTATCTATTAATTTCCCAGAGGTTTTGTTAACACGGCACTGGGTTTGGAAGAGACAATGGTTTAACTTGACATCGCCTCGATTTCATCCTGAATGAGAGTAGTCGTACCTGAGAGCTTGATTCCAGAATCATAAATGTAGAATGCAAACGGCCCAGAATATCCTGATGCCAAAAAGGTGTATAGATTTCCACGCTGGAAGAGTACTGAACTGAAATTGAAACCATTGTAAGAACCGTTATTCCAATTTGTAGTAAAGTTGTAATGAACCAGATTTGGCCATATGCTAAATGAATAATCTTGGAAATATCTGGACTGAGATAGATTGTTAAATTCGACCGAATCAACAAGGACAAAACCAGTATTGTTAGATTCGTTGAAGTACCTAACATCCATTCTCACTGCAGGCATATACTCGGAATAGACTGTTGAATTGTTTCCTTTCTGCTCAAAAAGCGTCTGACCGGCTATTGAACTTACTTCTTCCTCAGAGATAGTGGCCACGCGAAGATGGTGGCTGGTCAATAAGATCACAGTCGATGCAACCAGAATTATTGCGATCGTGATCGCGATTGCAACCATCAGTGATTTTCTATGCTTACGATAGTGCGGAGGTTTGTTTGGTGGGATGTTTTGTAGATTGATCGTGTCATCGAATGGAAAGAGAATTTAAAAATGTTTACCAAATCTAGCGCCTGGCATTTGAAATCGTTTCCAAATAGTCAAGAGTCT
>CAYMKC010000025.1:0-15563 GCA_964391105.1 uncultured Thermoplasmatales archaeon | reverse complement strand
GTCATGTCATGGCTGCTCAAACACGGATTCAAGACGAAGCAGGGTCTTCTGAAAACGTCCTATTGGCATCATTACTATCTGGGCCTATCAACGAAGATTTGACAATGACCAAAAATGCCAAGATATAAATTACGTTCTACGATCGAGGAAACGGTTAGGTGTTTGTACCATTGGAAAGTGGTATCTTATAAGCTACCCCATCGCAAGATTTGCCATAACGAATATTAGGATAATCTGAAGAATTCCCTGTATGCTCGCCAGCTTAAACACCCTCATCATCAGTTTTGATATCTTGGTTACGTCTGGCGATTCCTTCCGCAGTTCAAGGAAAACTCTGACCTCATTTGGCAGGAATATGCCAAATCCTTGAATTACAAGAATTATCACTATGACACCAGCTGAAATAATCAAGGGAGAATGGATGTTGAAGATTCCTAGGGATTTAGCCAAGTATATGCCTGCTGTGATGGCGGTTGTTGCGAGAGAGGGCAGGAGGAATAAAGTCAGAGGAGTCATTCTCCTCGCAATCTCGGAGCGAGCGACAGGATTTAAAAATCTAAAGACGAATGCCATGACAAATGCCATGTACACGTCAATCCCCGTCCAAGTTCCTCCTGAGATGACGTGAACGTAGTCCAAAATCAAAATATTCTTTGAGGTCAATGCAACGATCAATCCAATCAGGGGGACGAGAAGCATCACGATTCCCCTGGGAGTTATGAGTTTTATTGAGTTATGAATACTTCCTTGTCCAATTTTTTTTCCACTGCCTGCATCATTGACCTGGTTGTTCATATCACCACCATTCCGTACATCTTCCTCCGTCATTCAAACGCTTAACCTCTTACTACTCTTCTCATTCGAACTAGTGCGCATATCTGTACCAGCGCTTGTGAATGCCTTCCCCTGTAATTTTTCCGCTCACTCTACCGTAATTTTCTTTATCGACTCTCATTCCGAGCCCCACATTCGACAATAGCTTGCCTTGACTTATGGAAGTGCTCAGTTTATGTGAATTCGCCACATTTTCTCTCACAATTGCGGTGTTGGTTCTATTCGCCATATTTAGTTTTCACCATTCCAATCTATCCATTTCTAAATTATGAAACAAATAACTTTAAAAGAAGAAATTAAATTGATAGAAATTATTTTCATTGAAGATTATCCTACTCCATAGAATGATTCGAAGTTTGTAGTCACATTTTCGTAAGTGTTTCCAATATAAACACCGTTATTGGCATTGGCTACCCATATTCCGATCGCTTCGTTCGCTATTACATTGTCTATGACCGTGTTGCCCTGAGCTACTGGTGGAGAAGGGTGAGTATTCTGAGGTGTCATATCAGCAATGATTGCGATTGCGTTGGGCGCAGGTGCCAAGTCAAGATCCGAAGCGTTATCGAACGGGGGATTGTTAAGTCTCTGGAACGCTCCAAGCTCTACATAGTTAGCCCATATCTCGTTCCCTATGTCTGCTGCACCCGGTGCAACGGCATTAACTATGATTCCGTCCTCGAGACCGCCGATGACCTTATTGTCGAGTACTACGTTATCCACTGCCGATGAGAAGGGGAAATCTGCGGCTACGACTATCGTTCCAACGTCGAAACCGGTGGGACCGTGAGGTGTGAGGAAAGAGCCAATAACCGTATTTCTGAATATCCAGTTGTTGGAAACGCTCATACCAGGTCCCCAGGCGGCCACGACAATTCCGCAGCCGGATGCATCGTTTGCCAGATAGTTGTCAGCAATTAAATTGTTGTCACCGCTTGCATTCTTATCTGGAACAGGAAGTCCAGTCGGTACCAAGGCAGAACTGCTGTACACGGAGATTCCTCCGTCGCCAACATTGTGCGTTATAGTGTTTCCAACAATGTAGGAATTGGACACTCCATAGAACCCAACAGCCTTGTGATCCGGTATGGATGGAACCGGATGGAGGACGTCGTAGCTTATGTTGCTGTACATCACGGATATGCCAGAGGTATCGACAGCAATGATTCCGTGGTCATCTGCACCGAATACATGGGCATGGTATATCAGGACGTTGGTAACCCCCGGCCCGATGTAGACTCCGAATGTATAACCTGTAGCATTCACCTGCCCGCTTATTATCTCTCCTTGGTAAGCTATTACCTTCGCAGTAAGATTCCCTATTCCGATCGATCCAGAAGCGGGTACTTGTGCTGAACTGCTAGTCGTAGCGACGAACAAAAAACCTCCCATCAACAAGAAAGCTAGGGCAATTGTTGTTGCTTTTACTAGAATTTTCACGAACATTTTAGGTACTCCTAACTATTTAAACTGTATTTTTACAACATTTCTGTAAATCTGAGGCTCTAACCCCACAATATCCAATGTCAAACACGATTCCACCTGTTGAAAAGGTTGTCTAATTGTCAGGAAGTCAACTCAATGGGATGTAAATCACCCAGAAAGAGGGCATCTCGGATTAGTAGCCTGTGATTTGTTTTCCACAAATGTAGTAGAAATTTTAGACTCCATAATCATCTTTTCAACATCGGCTATAAATATCTTCATTCCATATTTAGTCGCAAGATTTTTTAGCTCTTCAAACTTTTTCATCGACTCATCGACTGATCCTTTCTTCATCAACATCCAGCCCCTCCATTTCTTAGCCTCACAGAGTAGAAAATGATCGGCTTCGGCCTCAGCCGCTCGTTCTGCCATATTAAAGTTATAGTCAGAAAGATCCCAGTTATTTTTGTGTGCATTTATAATCCCTCTCGCAATTCCTTCGCTCATGTTCGCTAGGTTATCATCATCTCCTCTCCTGAATGATTCTGCCTCTATCACGTCCTTTTCTGCCATTTCAATCCTTCCCTTGAAGGTATTGATAATTGCCCTATAACAGAATGAAAGTCTCAGATGCTCTTCTCCCAATTTCTCGTTTTGATCTCTGTATATTTGGATCGACTTGTTGAGAATTCGGAGAGCGTTCTTAGAGTCCCCCTGCCTCCAGTAGGCAAGGGCTTCGTGCAGCAGGCAAGCCGCAGCACTGATAATACGATTCATTTCAAAGAGCCCGGAATACGCCTTGTCCATATCATTTATTGCACTATTGAATTCCCCCTTGAGATAATCATTGTAACCCCTGTAAAAAATTGCAGCGAAATAGTTTCTCGTGTCGCCTATTTTCCCATAAATATCTATTGCTCTAGAAAGGAAGGACTGAGCTTGATCCAACTTACCTAAATCACACAACGTCCAGTTAATGGAATACAGTATATCTGCTTCAAGATCTTCCTTATTGAGCTTACTTTTGGCTGTCGCTAGTGACTTCTGAAGGACTTTGAGAGATTCCTCATTCCTCCCGAGGACGTTAAGCGTCTGGCCTAACCATAAAGTTGCTCTGATAGTCAGTTCGTCGTCCACCTTTCTTGAAGTCCGAATTATCTCTTCAGAAAGGTCCTTTGCCATAGAGTAATTTCCCCTCATTTGTTCTATTTTTGCCACCCACAAGAGAATCCACCCCCTTGCGACCGGGTTGTGTTCTCTCTTTTTTAGTCGCTCTAGAACTGAGAGCAGGGGTTCTGAAAAACCTGAGTCAACTAGAACGGCAGCGTTTTCCTTGATTAGTTTGATCAAGTAATCAGAGTTTTCAGATTCACCAAAGTGATAAATAGCCTCTATTGTCGACGTAGGATCTCGATCCGAGGCGTAATAGTGGCCAAGCTTCTCGTGGATCCATCTTGGCTCGTTTTGTAATGAGGCAGCAACATTCCTTACAAATTCATGGACGTAGTAAGTCCTCGAGCCGGAAAAAATAAGTCCTTTAGATACTAGAGAATCGAGTTCGCTTTGTGCTTCCCTTTCAAATACGTAGTTCAGCTCTTCTAGCGTAAATGACTCTCGAAAAGCAGCTGCCAAGATGAGAACCTCTCTCTCTGAACTGGTAAGATCATCCCGTATCTCGTTAGCTAGGGCTGATGTGATAGTTTCGATAGTTACTTTCTCCTCGGAAATTTTACCAACAAGCGAGAGAGCAAGAGGATAGCCACCGAGGGAGGAAATTGTTAAAGCATCGTGCTTTTTCCCATTGCTTGAAAGTAGTAAACGAGACTCATCAGAAGATAGCCCCCTGAGGTTTACGACGTGATACCCATTGGTAGGTGGAGTGCTCTCCTTGGAGATGATTATGAGTTTAAGACTGGGCTCTGAAAGACTTAGGTCCTTGATGAGCCCTGTGACGTTCTTATCCCTGCATAGCTGGAGATCATCGAAGATTATGACGGACTTTACCTTTCTCAACTCCGATATACAGTAATCGATGATCATCCTCTTACTAGCATCAATGGCTATCATTTTGCTCAGATTCTTCCTACCTATGCTCTCCAGAAATGAAGAAATCTTTATGAGTAGGTAGTCGAGCGAATCAACCTCTCTTATAGCGTGCCAGAAAACTGGCTCTTCAACTCCAGTGGCATATTTTGCTGCCAAGGATGTCTTTCCTATTCCGGAAATACCAGTTATGAACACTTTTGATTTCTCCTTGAGGATCTTCAACTCCATTTCTCTTCCAACAAACCTCTTGATCTTGGGTGGTGAGAAATCGATATAACTTAGAGAATGAGTTTCTGCAGAAGAGTCCTTTTTCTTGAAGACAAATAGTGGTTTGCCGGATGAAAAGGAAATCTCTATTTTTCTTGTGGTCAAAAAATATTCCTTTACGTTTCTATCATCGACTCTCACCCACTTGTAATCGACCAATCCGAGCTTTCTTAGAGCCGAGACCCTTTCCGATATGCGAGATTCATGCTTTCCTAACAAGTGGGCAATGTTCTTGACGAACAGAGGTTTCTTAGAAAGTATCCCTAATAATTTTAACGAAATCTCGTCTGAAAGTACGTCACCGATTCTTCCAAAAGTTGACTCCCTTTTCATACTCTATCTTAGAATAACAACGGTCGGTCTATTCCATCCTTTACTTCATAAGTCACCATATATTGACAAGTATTCACAGAAATTCAATTCTTTAGGTATTCTTAAACGTTGCGTCATAATTTAGTGCGGTTAAAATGACGAATATGTCTTGGACACAAACCATACGAAAGTGTAGAATGAGCAAATCGTTCCTTTTGGTTTTAAAAGCGTGGGATTCTTGGTTGATGGCTTATTTCGACATGGCGGAATACATCTACCTTTCGCATGGCCATAACCAGACCAAGTCGCTGAGGCACTACCATGGCATTCCTTTCTCGGACGAAGATAAATTGGGAATGAGGGATTGGGTGGAGGGGTGGATGTAAATGCATACCTAAAATACTTTTGTTAGGTGTCAATAGCGTTCTAAAATCAACTCGTTGAAATAAATACCTGAGGATTTCCAAAAACCCGCTCCCGAGTGTCCATTCAAGGTGGGGGGTGGTTAAATCACTCCGCAAAGCACCTTCCCACTCCCAGACCTGAAACATACCAGAGTCGGAGGATCGGAATACAAATGCTCCACTGTTTTATACGACACATCGCGATCAAGGGACAGCAATGACACGAGGCATGCTGTCCTGCGATTGCTCAGGCGCAATACCTCCTCTGCGAGGATGATGAACATTCTATGACAACAACATCAACAATTCATTCCGACTATTCAATAACAGGTTGTGTGCCGATCTAATATGTATGATCAATTCATAAGCCTTTGAGATGTTTGCTCCAATCTCCGAAATTTTTGGGGTGAGATCTGCAATAATTTCATCAATTTGCGCCAATTCAGCCTTTATGATTTTCACCATTTCTGCTTCTGACTCAACACGTGCTTTTTCTTTAGACCTACATTCATTTTACCCTATTTTTTCAATAATTTGGATGGCTAATGCTATCCATTGAGAATGCGAAGTGCGAATAAGTTGTATTCAAAGTATTACTCCGTTTAATTCATCCTTTTATTGCATCTTTTCGTTCAGTGAATCTGTAGTGACTGTCAATTAATTTATCCCAACCAAAGTCATGAATTAGGAGTATAGACCTGGGTTGTTTCCACATCCTCTACATCTTATTCATAATGAACACCATTAAATTTCCAAACGCACTTCAGGGTTTACAAAAATGAATGCAAAACTCAATTCACTAGTATTCACGTCGCTCAGTCACTTTTCCGTTGATGGGAACGTTCTGTTGTTCCCTGTACTACTCACTTACTACACGGAAGTAAGGGGCCTATCGGTATTTGTCATCGGGCTAATACCGGTCCTGTACAACCTCATCTCGGGTTTCCTCAGCGTCTATGTAGGTTCCTTCGCAGATAGGGTAGATCGAGACGCAGTTATACTAACGTTCGGGCTGCTGTTGAATGGCATGGCCGCATTTTTATTTTCATTGCCGTTCTTGATTAACGGAGCCGCCTACGAATTCATGATCCTTGGAGCTGTTATCCTCGGAGTGGGTCAGTCGATATATCACCCAATTGGAGCGACGATTCTCTCCCACACATTCGGACCGAGGGAGTCTGCGTCATATATGGGAATAAACGGGTCGTTCGGAAGCCTTGGAAGAAGCGCATTCCCACCGATGGTTGTTTTTATAGCAGGCTTCGTTGGCATAGTTCTTGGATTACAGGTTATTGTCATATATTTCGTAGTTGCGGCAGTACTGATCCTTATAGGTTTGAAATTCTTCAAGAGAAAAGATTACCAGGGCTCTCTCCCTGTGAAACAGAAAGCAACGACCGAGGAGACGGAATTAAAAGGTGCAGTTCCATTATTCCTCATAATGCTCGTAGTACTTGTATTCCTTAGGTCAATGTTCATAAGTGTGACCATCACCTGGGTGCCAACATACCTGTTTGGTATCTTCAACTCGAAACACCTAATGGCGACTGTACTTGGAGTTGCATTCCTAGCACCTGTGCTGGGTCAGCCACTCTTCGGATATCTCACTTCACGGTTCGGAGGCAAGTTCACTATCTCTCTTACCTCAGTAGCTCTTGTAGTCTTCTTTGTTCTCTTTCTATACTTCTCTAGGGATTTTGCAACTATATTGATCAGCTACACCTTCTTCTCATTCTTCGCCTACACAGGGTTTCCAGTGCTCATGGGATACGTTTCTCAAACTGTTCCAAAAGAGCACTCTACTCGGACTAACGCACTAGTCTGGGGGGTAGGGAGCACAATCGGTGGGAGCATAGGTCTGCTTTTATTTGATGGCCTCAGATTATTCACGAGTGTATTCATTTCCTTCACTGTCATGTTGGTGTTCGCAATAGTTTCTGTCGTACTCTTGGTATATCTGCCTGGCAGGGGAGAACCAAACACATCTTAATAGATCAGGAATTGCAATTAGTCACAAATTGCCTCTGAAGCTTCGTTATCAGACTCAGCTCAATGTATTTGGGAGAGTTTAACCGGCTCGTCCTTGATTTAGTTTGTCGTGAGAAGAGAGTTTGACATACTGACATCCTCTCCTCCCTGAAGGTTGGAGCTTTCTTGCTCAATTTGTTGTAAATTGTCACAAAAAAGCGTTGCAGAGGAATCGATCATAGCGAGTTCTATCTATCGTTCTGATGAGACTTAGATCTCTGCAGAGTTCAACTTTGACAACTTGACAGTCAAGCTGTCAGGGAAGGTTTCGATAATAGTGAATGGGAAGATTATTGCGACAGCAAGGCCGGTCCATGACAGTGATAAAGCCTAGATTTCCTTCTTTTGGTGGTTAAGTCAACATAACTCTGGTCGGAAGAAAATTTTCGATCGTTTTTGGAGAACGGTTAATCGCTGTAGCTGCAACCGAAAGGGATCTCGAATCAACCTTGACTAGCCTTAAATTGAAAATAAACGACTTGAGCAAAAAACGAAGAATCTCCAGTAGGATATCAAACGCGGATAAAACTTTGAAAATCAATGATAGCGAGGGAACAATCCTATCCATCTGGAACGGGGTATGGACCCCTTTCAGGCACTTTTCATTCAAGTCGAGATTCAGAAAGTATCTTGAAGGAAAGAAGACGGAATTGAAATCTCGGGATTAGTGACTTTCATCACTTCAATATTGGAGTGGAGTCAATTCTTGTGACTCCTGACTTCTTCTTGTCAAGTTTATATTGAGAAGTAATTACAAGCAAGTTCGAGTTTGAACCCAAAACGCTGATAGAAATTGTAGGTCGCCCGTTCATAACCATGAAATCGGCTACTGCACGTTTCACACCTCTCCGGAACAGGGAATTCAAACCGGTTACGAGAAGCGCACTTCCGACTCCCATTTTGAAGTACTTTGGACTCACTGATATGTCGAAGTCACCCAAATTATTTGGTCTGGCTTCTAGTATAATGTGACCTGAGAAATTTCCTTCGGTTTCCGCGATATACGTTTCACAGCCTTATTTCTTCATCCAGTTAGAATAAACCTCGATATCATTGAAAGACCTGTAGTGGATTTCATGCATATTCTTGATGCTATCTTCGTCACCTTTTCTTCCCTACCTGCACTCGGAATAACTGATTTGTTTGCAGGTAGCTCAAGAGGATGGTATTCTGTGAGTTACTCACTCTATTACATCGGACCCATACTGTCTGGGATTATTTTGGGAGATACTACCGTAATAGAGGAGTCGGAAGAACTATACTGATCACTCTCACATTTTCAGGTGCACTGTTCATACCTCTTCCACTTCTTTTTAAGACACCATTGCTCACATCTCTCCTTTTCTTGATAATAGGATTCTTCTTCTCCTCGTACATCGTTCTGTATTCTACGTACCTTCAGCACATGACTGACAAAGAGATGCTGGGCAGAACTGCCTCAAATCTTTACACATTTAGGGGCGTCACTTCTGCTTTGGGTACCCTGATAATCGCATTTTTTATTACGACCATCGGTCTTGTGGATACATTTATTCTCTCGGGCTTGGTCATATCGACGTTTTGTACTCTAATATTCGTGTTATTTCCACTTCTCTGAAACATCAAAGTCGTTTTGCCCGAGAAGGCACAGTGAAACACCTTAGATTCTTCATTGATTGTATTCCTTATCCATGCAGAATCAAGAGTTTAGGAGCCGACGAAAGAATATATCCAACTGTTCATTAGTTGTCCATGGATTTTGGCATCATTTCGTTGGGAAATCATGCTCTGACAAAGGTCATGCCAGCGATTAGAGAATCTGGCTCCAATATAGCATACATATATTCATCCGATCGTTCGAAAGGAGAAAAGGTCTCAAAGGAAGTTGGAGCAGAGTACGTTCCCGATCTAGAGAGATTCATGAAACAACCTTTCGAAGCTACATACATATCATCTCCAAACTCTCTTCATTTCGCCCATGCTAAGATGTCCCTAGAAGCAGGAAAGTCTGTTCTGCTAGAGAAGCCAGTGACACTAAAAATCGAAGATACCGGGACTCTATCCTCCATGTCGAAGAAGGAGAACCTGAAGTTCTGCGTGGGCTTTCATCTCAGATTTCACCCTGCATCGGATGAAGTCAAGAAGATTCTCGCGTCTAAATCCATAGGGGAACCGAGGGCCATCTTCGGCAAATGGACTAGAAATTCCGGTCCCTATGATAAGAGTATATGGAGAGGGAGGGAAGAAATGTCTGGGGGAGGTTCGATCGTCGGAATCGGGGTTCATATTTTTGATAGTTTTGTGAATCTTTTTGGAAAAGATGTGGATTCGATAAGTGCTAACAGCTTTCCGAAGTGTGAAGTTCTTGACGACACCATGCAAGTTTCAATCAAGTTCCGAAGTGGAATTATCGGAAACTCGCTGTCTTCCCGCCTCATGACTTCAAACTCCAACGATCTTGTGATCTATGGTAACGAAGGAAGCATTACGATCAACAACTATTACTCTACGACCGTCTCTTCGAGAATTGTAGTCAATTCGAAACTAGTGGGAGAATACGATGAAAAGACCAATATGTATGTGGAAGAAGTGAAGGAGTTTATCGGAAACGGGAAAAGAATTGCGGGACCGGATGAGGCACTCATATCAACCAAGATGCACTTGCTCTCCATTGAGTCGGCGTGTTCGGGAAGAGCAATAAATATTGAAGGTTACTAGCAGAACGGACCAAGTCTTTGCATTGAACTCGTTCAAACAATGATTATAGCTATCGGTGTAATTTGAGGTTCATAACATTGATGCTCTTGAAGAGTAAAAAGGGTGAATGGTCTGTATGACTGTCGCGGAAGTTTCCAGTGCTAGAAGAATTCGGAGAGAGAGCCTTGCATTTACTTCGATAGGGCATTTCCTCAACGACGGAGGATCGTTCTTGGTGCCACTGATAGTGGCACTGTTTGTGAGTCAAAGATATGCTTCGAAAGAGACTCTTGCTTTTGAACCGGTTGTTTACTACGGAGCTTCACTAGGATTCAGTTTGTTGGTTGCCTATATAGCAAATGATCCAAAACGACAGGGGTCCATGATCTCTTTTGGACTCATTTTGACTTCTATTGGGATAATCGGCTTTGGTCTGACTTATCAGTTCCACACCTCTGGTTATGTAAACACCATCTTCCTGGTTTCCGCATTCGTCGCTGGTATTGGCACTTCATTCTATCACCCCATAGGGGCCGCGATCCTTCAATCGACTTTCAACGGCAGTAGCAAGGGCAGAGCGCTCGGCATTAATGGCTCGTTTGGAGGGTTGGGTAGGGCAATATACCCCTCAATCGTCTTTCTGCTGGCTGGAATCTTTACAGAATCCACGTCGCTGATAATAATTGCCATCGTTGCCTCATGCTTTTCCCTGATTATTCCTCTTGGGATGAAATCCAGAAGCAAGCTCGCACCTCCTAAAGAACTGGGCAAAAAGGCTTCGTTCAACGAGAACGGAGAAATCTCTCGAACCCTGATAATACTGACAGTGGTAGCACTGTTCACTTCGTTCGCTACACAGGGCATAGGTGCGTGGCTCCCAACTTTCCTCTCTGTCCAAAAGGGGCTCGGGACATCCAGTCTTCTTGGTTTTGAGCTTTCGGGCATGTATGCTGGTTCCATACTTGGCCAATTCTCCTTCGGTTCCCTATCGGACAGAATTGACAAGAGGGCCGTGGTTGCCATTGCGACCGTTGGATCCGCTGCGTCAGTACTCGCGTACATTTTTTCTACCGGTATATTTGATCTCATATTTCTCGCACTCATAGGGTTCTTTACGTACACAAATTTTCCAGTGTTCCTCTCCCTGGCATCCGATTATATTCCGAGCAAGTCTTCCACGGTTGCAAATGCTCTGGTGTGGAACTTTGGAGTGAACGGAGGGACGGTCATTGGACCTGCCGTCGTGAGTATCCTGGTATTCTCGGTCGGACTCGGCTGGAATACTGCTTATGAAATAATGATTGGTGCAGCATTTCTAGCGACTTTGACCATACCATTGTTGAGAAAGCCAACGAAGGGAGATACAGGCTTAGTCGCTGCTTAACCAAAGTTTAGAGATCGATGTTTCAAGTTCCGATCTTCTCCTTGGTTAGGCGTTTATTCTAGTCCAGAACTAGGAGTAACACTTCATCTAGTTGCTCTTTTCATGTAAGAGTTTCTTACTGCAAAATTTAGGCCAATGCTCAGTACAAATACAACGAGTATGCCTATCAGGAAGTCGTTGTACACAAAGATGCTGCGATAGAGATAGTATAGTGCATAAAGCACACCGTAACCTACCAGTAAAACTATGAGAGAAAGGTACCTGAATATCGCTGGCATTGATTGAACGTTCAGCATCCCGGGATGGGACTGATAGTATTCCACGCTCCTCATCATCTGATCGGTTGCCTTAGTCTTGACGCAGAGTGGATCCTGGAGAGTCTTCTTGGCATCGCTGAGCATCTGATCTGAAAGCATTTTATTGCCTACATCTGAGTAGAGTTGAGTCAGCTGGAGTTGAAGTCTTGCAATCTGGTCACAGTTGCTTCCGTACGAACTGGACATCCTGAGATTCGATAGCTGCCCCTCTAGTTGCCTAATCCTTTCTTCTTTGTTTGTCGTAAATGGCAATTCATTCCTCTCCATTGCACACCCATCGGTATGCAGCCTTAGTAGTATCTTTAATTATAAATATATGACTTAGAATCGGAAATTCTATAAATTCTGGAAAGGACGAAATAGCTCCTTCAGGGTATTCTTCTTATCCATATGCTGCTGAGACAACAACTGGAGCAAAAGCACCTCATTTCTGGCCTATCGTCACTTTAGATGGCCAAATCCACTTCGTGCGATATTCTTCTCGTCTTAATAAGGGCAAGATAGGCTCCGGTGAAGAATAATACCGAGAGTGCAAGTATGGTTCCCTCGAATGCATAAACGCCCATATAGGATGCATATGGTACGAGTGAATCTATCATGCCCATCGGGAAGGCCGCGTAGAAGTATACTCTCTTCCTGTAAGCAACGGCCAGTACCGTAAGGATCCCCCAAGCGGTGTGGGCCAGCAAGGATGAAGTTCTTTCCAGTATCGACAAAGAGGTATTGACCAGGGCGGGCACAGGCCCGTACAGAAGGCTTGGATCATTGCTCGCAACAGTGCCGTACACTAGATGGGAAATGCTAGATGGACCTACAGCTATGATCAGATAATCGGCAATGAGACTGATTCCTGACAGAACCCCGAGGTAAATTGCATTCTCCCAGAATGATAGGGAAACGCCATAAGAGACTGCATTAGAAGTGGAGATGTCTTTTTTCCTGAATGCGTATCCTGCAAAGAGATACGCAAGTCCCACTTCCAGTATGCTTGTCTGTAAACCATAGTAAAGTCCGGTCTCCACTGAAGAATATCCATAAGTGGAGACCACTTGAGCCGCAGTGAAATGTTGAAACACGAGCTTGATCGCTATAGCTACAAAATACGCCAAGAATGCGTATCCTAACACCGAGAGTCTGACGGTTCTCTTCTTCCGGAAGTAAATAAGGAGTCCCGAATTGACAATTATCGGTACTAAGAATGTCAAGAAATAGATCGGATCGATGTTGGAATTCATAGAATCTGACGGGCAGAAAAGCACTTTACGTTGAGACCTTGAATCTCGGTACGACCGAAGGTAAAGTTCATTCATTCCCCTTTAGCTGTTTCAGGAACCTTTCATAATTCTTGTCATCGAACTCGAAGATAACACTGCCTATGTAGCCGCAGTCCAGGCACTTGTACTTGCCAGTTATATACCCTAAGTCATGATCCACGTGCTCAGAACCGCACTGTGGGCACACAACGTGTTTCATAGATTTCCTATATCGGGCTCTTCGATATAATTTGCGGGATTTGCAATACAGGTAAAATCCTTATAGAACCGTTCAGAGGAAATCACTCTCGTTTATGGCGACATGCCGTTTCACCTTTCCGATCCCAAGGCGTATAGCCTTAAGAATGTCATACTGGTCCTCCACCATCAGGCTGAAGTCGAAATCTGCGCTATCAACAAATTCTATCCCTTTCTCCTCAGCGAGTTTGACATATCCCAGTCTCCTTCCCCTATCGAGGCTATTGAGGCTCTGATTTCCAACCCTGATCTTCTTTTGTTCTGCAATCATCAGAAACCAATCCTGATTAGCATATACGTTACTTTCAAAATCCTGTCCACTCTCTGGGGGTTCTTTGTAGGAAACGGGCGGGAGGCACTCTATGCTCCTTCCACCATAATTGCTGTCGGTGTGCAGATTCACTTTGTAGAACCTGAGTGCATTTTCATAGTATCGAAGGAGTGAGCCAAATGCATTCCTCTTGTACGGTTCCTTAATTCTGTTCAACTGGCCACCTATTCTCTCCTCCGTCTCGTAGAGAGAAACGGTGAGCCCAGATCTAGCAGCGTATAGTGCTGCCTCTATCCCTTGAACACCTGCCCCCTTGATGACTATCTCGCCCTTGAGCCTGGGCTGTACCTCATTTTCGTGCCCTAGACTTGCATTAACGGTGCACCTGACCTCTCCATACGAAAGGTCTCTGCAGCCTTGATTGCATCTGATGCAGGGCTTTAAGAGTCTTGGATCGGTCTTCAGCTTGTTTGTAAAGTAAGGATCGGCGAGGTGCCCTCTTCCCACGGAAACAAAATCGCAGACCGAAAGAACCCTTTCCACTCCCTCTAGATTAACCACGGAACCTACAAGCATCGTGGTCATCTTTGGCTTCCTAGTCAGCCTGGGCAGTATGTGCGTTTCCTGATAGTAAAATGGAGCAGAGGAACCCGGAGGGTAGAAGTTGCCTGCAGAGTAGTGGACATAGTCGAGACCTCCGAGCGATTCGGCAATTTTAAGGCCATATTCTTCGTTCCAACCGTTTGGATCGTCTTCATAAAGACTCAGTCGCATTCCGAGCGGCATGTCTGCAACGGAACGCACGGCATCTATGACTGCCTGGGGGACTTTCAATCTTTTCTCGAACGTCCCTCCGTATCTGTCTTCCCTTGCATTCAAGGTTGGAGACAGGAACTGGTGCAGCAGATAACCATGCGCACCATGAAGTTCGATACCGTCAAACCTAGACGCCTTTGATATGGAAGCCGCTTTCTCGAACGACTTGATGACACCTTCTATGTCCTCCCCTGTCATCTCGATGGGCTTTCTCCCGATATAGTCAACAGAAGATGGTGCCATCGGTTCCCTAGCATTTTCATTCGTCAGTGCCTTTCCGCCAGCATGAACGAGTTGGATGAAGACCCTTGAATCGTACTGATGGATTGCCTCCGGGATCCTTCTGAGTTTTGGCACCTGCGCCATGCTGAACGCACCGAGTTCGTTCCTCGACCCCCTGGCGTTCATGTTGTCCACATAGGTGTATTCGGTAATTATAAGACCTGTTCCGCCTCTCGCCCTCTCTTCGAGGTACCTTATGTGGTTCTCGTTGGTAGATCCATCAGGATTGGCAAGATTCGAGATCATCGGCGCCATCACTATCCTGTTCTTCAGTTCCAGATTCCCTATGAAACCGGGCTCAAATGCCTTCATTCTTCCTTCAGCCCAGCAAAGTATTAAAATTGTGACGAATCCGACTCCCGACGCTTTCAGGGAGTCAAGGGGTTTGGTAATCGCTTAAATCGGGGGCCATTATATTGTTTCCTTCGCCGCTTTTGGAAGGTTAAATCCGCAAAAGAGTTAAATTTTTGAAACAAATATGCCTCGCCTGAGGTTTATGATGATTGATTCGCTTACGGAATTAGAGAATAAGAGATTAACAATAAAAAAAGACCTGGATGAGAGTAGACAGAGAAGGGACGACCTTCGAGAGGAGATGGATAGATTCGCGGACGAGAGGGACGTCCTGAATAACAAGGTCAAGGAGCTCATTAAATCGTTGAGAGAAATGAAGAGTTCCAAGGATGAACTGTCCAACAAGGCATCGGACCTCAAGGTGAAGAAGGACAAGCTCTCTTCAGAATTCAGGAAGGAAATAACAGAGAGAAGGTCCCTAAGGTCCTCTATCCTGCGGGACAAGGGAAAGCAGATCGACCTCAGGAAGATGAAGAAGGAGAGGGACGATCTTATCAGAAAGCAGATGACAGGCGTCTACAACAAGAAGGAAGAAGAGGAGATAGTTAAGAGGATAAGGGGCATGGACAAGATGATCAAGGACTACGAGAAGGAATCGGAGAGGATAGCCCTTGACGATGTAACGTACAAGAAACT
>CAYMKC010000024.1:0-15678 GCA_964391105.1 uncultured Thermoplasmatales archaeon | reverse complement strand
CTGCTATTGTGGTCACCTTCTTCTGGATGGGAGAGATTGGTCAGATGCACTGTTTGACCAGAGTCTCTTTGGAATATTCGCTTTGACTCGATGCCTTATTGCAATATTGAACGCCCAAATTCTGTCATGTCTGCAAATACCGGAGGTTATGTAATTATTTCCAGAGTTTGTTGAATTAATTGCAGAATTTATGCCATATCCAAGTTTTAATTCCAGCCAGCCAAATGGTGTCGGGGGTAAGAATAGGGGTGATTTCTTGTCTCAATTCAAACCCAATCGGAAAAAAAAGGTTTTAATCCGTTGCTTGTTACACAGAAGTGTACAGTTTCCTCGCTCCAGTCCTCATTGCCCTTACTCTTGGGTATCTGGCTACTCTTATAGCGAGGCTGACTGGGACAGTATACATCCCGTATCTTCTGCTGCTCGGTATCGTCGTAGGACCCGTCCTTTCCCTGATAGACCCAAAGGAAGCGGAAGTTCTATTCTACAACTACATAGGGCCGATTGGTGCGGCATTCGTTATCCTGGCCGAATCTTCTAAGATTCCCAGGTACCTTCTGAGGAGGATACTCAAGCCCCTATCCATGATGCTGACTTTCGTGCTCTTCGTGACTGGCATCACCACCGGAGTGATCCTCGTCTTCCTCCTGAGGGCTCCGGTGTGGGTGGGATTCATGGTGGGCGCAATAATATCGTCCACCGATCCAGCGTCCGTGATCACTTCGCTTCGGAAGACAAAGGTAGCAGAGGTTCCATCAACTCTGCTCGTTACCGAATCCGTTTTCAACGACCCATTCTCCTACCTCTTCCTGGTAGCGATAATCCTCATTTTCTTCCCAAAGAACATCGCGTACATAGTGTCAGCTCCCTTCACATTCAGCAACATATTCTTCTACATCCTCATGACGCAGGGCCTCTTCCCGATTCTAACTGCCGGAGCATTGTTTGGCCTCCTCTACCTCCTGAGGATCAAGCTGCCCAGGGACTTCAAGGAGTACTACACCGCCATGTTTCTCCTGTTCGGACTATCGTCGTATTCAATAACAGTTGTTGCCGGTGGATCGGGTTACATGGCCGCGGCAATATTCGGAATCCTCTCGGGAAATTTCATGCCCAGGGACACGGAGTTCGAAAGCTACAAGCAATTCATGGACAACATATCTTCGTTCGCGGCGATATTGATATTCGTGTTTCTAGGTGCATCTATCAATCTAACAGTCCTGAAGTCATTCCTGATCCCTGGAGTGCTGATAGCATTGATCCTGATATTCGTAGTGAGACCAATGGCAGTTGTGCTAGCTGGTTCCGTGGATGTGGAGATGAAGTACGGAGATCTCATGTTCGTGGGGTTGGAGGGTACGAGAGGCATATTTCCTGCCATTCTGGCCCCGACTGTCTTGATTATGGGTGATGCAACCAACAACGCCCTCCTTCAGTATTGGGGACAGGCAATAGAGGCTCTAGTGTTGGTGATAATATTCACCTCGCTTACGATCCAACCTCTCCTTATGGGTAGGATTTACAAGGCTCTTCACAAGGACGAGACCTAACGCAACCTCAAAGTCCAAATAACTCCCGGAAAAATAGGCTCATAAGGCGGTATTTCAGTTTTCTATAGGTTATCGAATTCCTCGCTCACATCTATGATTACTTGTTCCATCAGCTTGTCAATGTTTCTGGCAGTGAACTCTCTGAGGCCGCCCATTTCGCTTTTCACCTTTGCTACGAACTTAGAGTTTTCTGAGTATATATCGAAGTGAACAAGGAGCTCTTCCATGGCTGCTGATAAAGATTCAATATAAATTTTTAACTCATTAGTACAGCTATTTTCTGGGGGTGTGTCCGTTCCATCGACTCGAATCGTATAATAAAACATTAAAATGGCAATGTTATCTTTTGAAAGCTATGATGGGGATTGGGAAGGCTCTACCAGTCAGGAAAATGCTGTTTCCGCCTTTCGTTCTGGTATCGATGGTTCTGGGAGTGCTGTTCAGATTCAACGTCAAGAGTCTGGTGGTAGGAGTCTCAACTTTCTGTATCCCTCTGCAGTGCTCTATAGAGCAGGTCTATCCGAAGTAACCCAGATCCTCTTTCCTTTCTTCTGGTGCTGGATTCTCTATCATCCTGTTGGTGATGTCCTCTATTTCCTTTATTCTGTCGTCCAGACTGGATGTATCGGTACCGAGGTTGAGGTAGTTTACCAGAATCTTTGTCACTTGCTTGGCAGACTTGGGGTCGGTAAAGTATCCAGAAGTCTCACCCATCAGGCAAACCCCAGGCAGCTCGAAGAGTTCCAGTCCCATCCCTAGGAATAGTCCTGCGCCACCAACTATGCCGCCTCCGGGCTCGTTCTTTGAGAAAATGACTCCTAGCCTCTCCACCTCGTCCTTCACTTCCTTCGAAGTGTAGGCTCCAAGGACTCTCGGGAGCTCCATAAGCTTCCCTATCTGGTACCCGCCAAGGGTGATGATCTGTTTGACGTCGAACTTCGTCCCGAGCTCTAGGACCTTGTAGCATATCTCGTACTGTCCCTGCGATGTGAGGCCCTGGAAATCTCCAGTAAAGAATATGAGGTCACCCTCCTTCCTCTTCTTGTAGTAGAGTTCGTTCCTCACCAGCCTTGCAAGAGCATCCTCGTTCATGAGGACCTGAGGGGGCAGGTGGTGCGAGAATACGTCAGCGAGTTTCTTCGCCTTGAGGCTGTCTATCAGGAAGTCGGCGGTTATCTTGCCAACGTTCCCTATCCCTGGCAGCCCAACTATGAGCACCGAGTTCTTTAGCTTGACATTGTCCACCATTCTAACTATTACGCTATCCATGTTTTCACTCCTTCCCATACAGCATCTTCATTCTATATTTTCCATATTTATCTTGCGGCGAAAACCGTGGCGGAATAGTCGATACCGTCACAGAACCGCACTTCGGGCACTTGCCCTCAAGCGTGTAATTCCCGCAGGACGTGCACTTGTAGATGAGGCTCTTCACTCTTTCACTGGTCCCTCGCCTATCCCACCGTGCTTCTTGAGATAGGCAGTAACTTCCTCAGCGCTCTTCTTCATGTTTTCTTCTGCTACCTTTATCTCCTCGGCGTGTGAGATAATCCTGTACTGCGGCGCACCGAGGTAAGTGATCTCTATACCTTCCCTCTCTCCTTCCTTCAGCGCCCTCTTGATAACATCTATACCATCTCCGGAGGTATCCCTCAGCTTGATGATTCCCCTGACTTCAGCTGCCGGTGGCTTGAGGTTCTCCTTGGCATAGTCGATTATGACCGCGGCCCACTCCTTGTTCTTGAGATCGGAAGAAAACTGTTCTGGTTCGACAGCAGCAACTTCAAGTGCATATGCCAGGGAACCAAATTTCTCCTCCATTTCTTCTGCAGCTGCGCCCTTCTCTAACTTTCCTGGAAACTGATTCGACAGGTTTGCTAGTATCTTCTCTGCCCGCTGCTCGTTCTTCCACTCCTTCAACTTTTCCCTTTTCTGGTGGTCGTTGACCCTCCTCAGGGACAGGTCGAACCTTCCCCTTGAGGGATTTGCATCGAGGAGCTTGCAGACTATTCTCTTACCCTCCCTCACGTAGTCTCTTATGTACTTGATCCACCCAGACGAAATCTCAGTTATGTGGATGAAACCCTCCTTTCCGGGGTACTCATCCAGACTGCAAATAACACCAAAGTCGCGGACCTCTTTGACCGTGACTACAACGAGATCTCCAATCTCCGGGTCCTTCTTCTTCATTTGAATTCTCCGACTATCTGCCCCGAAACCTCGTACTTGCCGCCAGTGGGCTTTGCAAGCAGCGTATTGCAGACCGGGCACTTCACTTCCGTCGAACCTCTTGCGTACGTCGTTGTCTCTGTTCCGCAGTCAGGGCACTTTATCTTTATGAAAGACTTGTCCATTCCCTTGATTCTGGTTGCCATTTACGCTTCCACCTCCGCCAGTTCGAATTTCTTTGCTCTCCAGGTAGGGGTGTGATATGCCTTCTTGCAGTCCAGGCATCTGTATCTTATGTTGATTCTCTTGGTAGGTTTCTCCCTGCCTTCGTAAACAGGTCTGGGGAAACCTCCATAACCTGAAGTGACCCTCCTGAAGCGTCTCTGTCCTTTTCTCAGTTCGCTGGCCTTTTTCTTCTTGACTCTCTCGATTTCCTGCAGAGTGTGTTTCTTACAGTGAGGGCAATATCTCATAACCTTTCTAGGTAACTTCAATCATACCACCGATGTTGCAAGCTGAATTTGAACAGCATATTTAAGAATTTACTAATATAAACCTGCGCGATAATAGCTGGTCGGGCCAAAAACGGACTTGCCTGCCTATTCGAGGGTCCCTCTTGCGAAAAATAAAAATGAGAAGACTCGCGTCTGGACTCAACAGTTCCCACTGACGATTCAGAATAATGGGCAAAAATTATCAATCTGGAGCACATAAAGTTGCTTATGCTTGACGAAGTCCCCCAAACCTTCGACTCTCTGCGGATAGAAAAGGAAGTCTCTGAATACTGGGATAGGGAGAACATAGTCCAGGAGTCGTTCGAGATAAACAAGGGAAAGCAGAGGTTTTCGTTTGTCGAAGGCCCGCCCACGGCAAACGGTCCGCCGCACATCGGTCACGCGGAGACGAGGGCAATGAAAGATCTGTTTCTCAGATACAAAACGATGAGGGGATTCTACATCAACCCCAGAATTGCCGGATGGGACTGTCACGGCTTGCCGGTCGAGATTGAGGTGGAGAAGAAGCTAGGAATAAAGAACAAGTCAGAGATAGAAAAGTTGGGCGTTTCAAGATTCAATGCAATGTGCAAGGAGAGTGTCTTTGAATACGTCAAGCTGTGGGAAGAAGCATCGAAGAGGCTAGGGTTCTGGGTGGACTATAGCAATGCCTACATCACAATGAGGGATGAATACATTGAGAGCGAGTGGTGGGCCCTGAAGGAACTCTTCAATAAGGGACTACTGTTCAAGGACTTCAGGATATCTCCATACTGCCCAAGGTGCGGTACGACGCTCAGTGCACACGAGGTCTCCCAGGGGTACAAGGAAGTGGAAGACTTCTCGATATACGTCAAGTTCAAGCTCGTTGGAAAGGACGAGTATTTCCTTGTCTGGACTACGACTCCATGGACCCTCCCAGCCAACGAATACCTCGCTGTTAATCCAGGTTTCACCTACCTGCTAGTTAACTATAGGGGGGAAAAAATATGGGTGGTGGAGGATCGAGCAAAGACTGTTCTTAAAAAATTTGAAGTACTGGACAGCAAACCTGGCTCTTTCTTTGTCGGTACGAAGTACGAGCAACTGATACCTATTCTCAAAGTGAAGACGGGGCTGTACGTCGTTTCCGGAGAATTCGTCACAAAGGACGATGGTTCAGGGATAGTCCACCAGGCGCCAGCATTTGGAGCAGACGATTATGCAGTCCTGAAGAAGGAAAAGGGAGAGCTGTACGTGACAGTGGATGAAGAGGGTAGGGTTTCGCTCGAATCGCCTTGGAAAGGACTCGACGTCCAAACCGCTAGCGACAGGATAGTAGAACATCTCAAGGAGAGCGGGCAGCTGCTCAAGACCGAGAAGGCGGTACACTCGTACCCATACTGTTGGAGGTGCGATACTCGCCTCATATTCTACCCGGTGGAGTCTTGGTTTATCGGCGTATCCAAGGCAAAGGACAAGGTGGTGAGGTTCAACCAGAGTGTCAACTGGAAGCCAGAGTACATAAGGGATGGCAGGTTCGGGAACTTCCTAGACGAAGGGAAAGACTGGGCGTTATCGAGGAACAGGTTCTGGGGAACTCCTCTCCCCGTCTGGATGTGCAAGAACAATCACGTTTTCATTCCCGGGAGCAAGAAGGAATTGCTCGACAACTCTGCATTCGTACCAGACAATTTCGAGCTTCACAGACCAAAAGTGGACGAAGTAAAGGTTAAGTGCAAGGAGTGCGGGTCTGAAATGGTGAGGGAACCATATCCGATCGACACCTGGTTCGACTCCGGTTCTGCATTTTTCGCGCAGTTCCATTATCCGTTCGAGAACACAGAACTCTTCAGCGAGAACCACCCGGTCGATTTCATAAGCGAGGCGATGGATCAGACGAGGGGCTGGTTCTACTCGATGCACGTCATATCATCTCTCCTCTTCGACAAGAATGCATACAACAACGTCGTTGTGATGGAGTTCGTGCTCAATTCGAACGGGGAGAAGATGAGCAAATCCAGGGGAGACAAGGTCGATCCCCTCGGAATAATGGACGAGATAGGCACGGATGCCCTCAGGTTGTTCTTTTTCCAGGGTCCTCCATGGAAGGCAAAGAGGTTTTCTAGTGAGGTGGCAGTAGAATTCTCCAGGAAATTGCTCGGTACTCTATACAACTCGTATCTCCTCTTTGCTACAAACGCACGACTGGACAAATGGAATCCAAAGAGAGAGGAAATAAGGTCAGACCTGGACAGGTGGCTGTTCAGCAGGACAAACGAGTGCATAGTCTCAGCCACAAAGCACATGGACGACTACGACCCGCACCTGGCGCTCGACGACATAAAGGATCTGATACTTGACCTGAGCCAGTGGTATCTAAGGCTGTCTAGAGACACCTTCTGGAGCGGCGAAATGACCGACAGCAAGAGGTCCTCGTACTACGTCACATTCCATGCTCTGCAGAGCATACTGAGGATGCTGGGCCCATTTACGCCGTTCTTCTCCGACTACCTATACAGAAAACTTACCGGCGAAAAGTCTGTGCACCTTGTTTCATTCCCATTGCCAGAAGTATTCAACCATTCCCTCATAGAAGAGATGAACGAGGTCAAGGAGATAGTGGAATCCGGAAGGAGGATAAGGCAGAAGCATGGTCTGATTCTAAGGAGACCTGTCAGAGAGATTGTGATAACCGAGGGGAAGTACAGGGGAGTCTTGGAGAAATATGGAGAACTGATAAGAAAGGAACTCAACTCCAAGGAGATAGTAACTGCAGATCTGAAGTCGTACATGAAACGCAGTTTTGTCCTAAACAAGAGGGCGACAGGAAAGTTGTTTGGAAAGGATCTAGTCAAAGCCGAGAGGGAATTTGAGACGGATGCAAACCAGGCTCTCTTTTCGAAGACGGGTTCCGTCACGATCCAGGGGAAGTTGATCACAGAAAATGAGGTGGACACGAAGGAAACCCTAGACGACAGGTACGTCTCCGACGAAATCTCTAACTCTAAACTGCTCATAAACACGGAGTTTGACAAGAACCTCTATCTCGAGGGGTTGGCAAGGGAAATGGTTAGGAGGATACAGAGCATGAGAAAGGACGCGAATCTAGATTACACGGACAGGATATATTTGCACCTTGTGGGAGACCAGTCCCTAATGGAAGCTTTCGCTTCGTTCAAGGAGTACATACTTACCTCTACCCAGGCTGAGGAGAGGAATGCGGTAAAAGGATCTGACAAGAAGTGGGACATATCCGGGCTTGAACTCAGTGTCGGAATAGAGAAAGTGAATTCCTAGAGAGCCCGGTGTTTTCCTCCATCTATATCAGGTGGAAAAACTCTACACCGATGCCTATTAGGGAAAGTAAAAAAGAGAGTATCAGGAATACTATGAATGTGAGGACCGCAAGCATGAATGCCCTTCCAGCTCCGATCTTGTAGATCCCCATAAGTACCAGTAGTATTCCGATGAAACCGATAAGGAGACCCACCGGGGGGAATATCGGTGAGAAGATGACCGAAAACAGCACAAAGATCATTGAACCTACTAGGGTTGCTGCCATTGCATTCGAGATTTGAGAACGGTCGTGAACCAGGACTTTTGAGGCTAACCAGAGTGGTAGGGATGTGATAATCCACAACACTATGACTACCACGACAAGTGCCGCCAAGCCGATCGAAGGAACAAACGGTATCGCAAGAGAAAGTTTCACTCTCGTTCAACTAGCAACTCCAATTTAACTCTTCTCGTCTTAAAGGCACTGTTTAGTCATATTGATTAACCAAACGCGGTAAAACGAAACTGCAAAACCGAAGGAAAGTGCATCTTGAGGCACTATCTACACAAAAAAATGTGTTTAGGCAAAGAACTTTGAGTTGATGCGTTTACATGTAAAGATTCAAGGGATAGAAGAATTGGCATTCTCCACTTTTGACTGGCCCAATCCGAGGTTAATGAACAAGATTATGTGATACGGCCGCTTCGTTTTTTTACGATAATTAGAGCACGAAAGGCCCTGAGTTTACGATGGAGATGAGGTGTTTAGTTTGTTATTGCAGTTTCGGTCTCTGAGAACATTATATCTTCGGAGTTTTCAAAATTCAAGGCCCATTTAACGCGTTGAGCTCTGGGCTATCAACCCGATGGAACCACATAGATCTCATCTTCTACCCTGATGACCCTTACCCTACCCCTACCCTCGGGATCGATAACGGCCCTTTCGTTTAAGTCAAATGGGTCCAGGATGTATGCAGTGTTGCCTTCCCTGTATATGACGTCTGCTTCCCTTATGTCTACTCCGGTCTTGAAGACAGAATAGTCCTCAATATCCTGAAGTTTCATTTTGGTCCTTGAACCTGACTTGAAATCCAGTAGTGTTACAACATCCGCTTTGATCGAGACCACAACATAAAGCCTCTTCTCAATTCTGAGGACATCTGACTTCTGAAAGTTTGGTATCCGGACAGACACCGTTATTCGGTAGATTTCTGTTCCCTTCTTCATCCCGACGAGATGGGAGGTCTCCTTGAATGTTCCTCCAAAACGCTCTACCGCCTTTCTGGCAATCGACCTGGTGAACTGCTTATCGGAAAGGAAGAGGTCGTACCCCTCCTTCATCTTTTCCAATTTGGTCAGAAACACGTCTTTCGAAGGAGCGTTCTCCACCAAGTCCACCAAAAAGCT
The DNA here is from genome assembly GCA_964391105.1 of uncultured Thermoplasmatales archaeon. Lineage (GTDB taxonomy): Archaea > Thermoplasmatota > Thermoplasmata > Thermoplasmatales. Next base: position 6,800 of record CAYMKC010000024.1, on the reverse strand, counting down.
CAGAATGAGGTCCTGCCTTTCACCCTTCTGGCCCCTGAGCTGGAAAATGGCCTCATAGTAGTTTCCGAGTTTCCTTGTGCAAACGGGGCAGGTTGAAAGGGAGGTCTGCAGAAAGAACTGCCCTGTCTTTTCTTCGCCATTTCTGGACGAAATACCCTCAAAAGCAACCTTTCTGTTGTATTCGTCCCCGGAGACTTCAAAAGTTGGATCCCGGAGGTTGAACACAGTCTTGATGACAGAATCGATCACTTCCTCTTCCTTGATGGCCCTCTCTGACCACCCTCCTAGGAAAACTGAACCGCAGTGAGGGCACCTCTTGACTTTTATCGACTTCACGAAGCCTTCGGTAATGCTCTCCTTCTTGCAGTCATCGCATATGACGGTTGATCTATCGATTTCCTTACCGCAGACTATGCACTTCGTTGCTGCTTATGCCTATGTGACTAAAATTACTTTGTCCTCTCTGCTATCTTTGGGATTTCAATTGGCGATTCAAAGAATTCCCTGAAGAATACGCAGTTGTCCTTCCCCTTGCACGCAAGTAGATTGAGTTTAGAGCAACCGTGTGCATCGAGGTATACGCACTCGTTTTCGATTGCATTGTGGTGCCCCCACACATCGCATTCCTCTTGAATGCACTTGTATCCAGGATACTTGTAATGACAAACGTCCTTTAGATCGGAGAAAGCGCACCGCACCAATGCTGATAAGCAGCTTGAATAAAAATTATGTTGAACGATCTTCGCGACTTTATGGAAAAATAAAAAGTGAAATAAGTCGGATTCCAGTCCAAGTCCGGCTAATTCTTATCTATATCCGCAGTTTTATGGTTTCAATCTCCTGATGGTCCTCGGGAATGGAATGACCTTGTTGATGTGATCGAGGCCAGCGAGCCAGGTGACCAACCTATCTACCCCCAGTCCAAAACCAGAGTGAGGGACGCTCCCGTAGCTTCTCAGGTCGATGTACCACTGGTAGTCGTCCGGGTTGAGGTTGTCCGCCTTGATTCTGGATACGAGTTCTTCTCTATTCCAGATTCTCTCTCCTCCACCAATGACTTCGCCGTATCCCTCCGGAGCCAGACAGTCGTGGTTGAGCACGTGCGTCGGGTCTTGTGGATCTTGCCTGTGATAGAACGGTTTGAGTTGTGTCGGGAAATTGTAAACAAATATCGGTTTGTCGTAGTCTTCAGTTATCGTTCTCTCTTCCTTTTCCCCCAGGTCTGCAATGTCATCAAGCTCCAGACCCTTCTGTCTCCCTATCTCTATGACCTTCTCGTACCTGTACCTGTAGAACGGTTTTTCGACAGCTTCTAATCTTCTCAGATCCCTCTTGACAACTCCCAGCTCTTCCTTGTTCTTCTCGAGTAGCTGTTTCGCTATGAATACGATCATATCCTCTTCAATGTCCATCATTCTCTCGTTGCTTACCCATGCAGCCTCCGCCTCGTAATGCGTGAACTCTGTTACGTGTCTCCTCGTCCTGGACTTCTCTGCCCTGAAAGATGGGGAGATTGTGTATACGTTTTCTAGCGAATATATGAAAGCTTCCAGGTAAAACTGCGACGATTGAGTGAGATAAGCCTTTTCTCCAAAGTAGGGGACTTCAAAGAGCGTGGAACCGCCCTCCACCATTCCTCCGACGAACATCGGAGGCTGGACCTCGTGGTAGTCGTGCTGTCTCATATAGTCTCTAATGGAATTGAGGACGGTCTCCCTTATCTTCATAGTTGCCGTCATCTCCCTGCTCCTCAGCCACAGGTGTCTTATGTCCAGCAGGAACTCGTCGCTCTTGTCCTTGGCAATTGGAAAGTTGTCGGCAAACTGGTAGAGCTCGATTTTGGTCGCGTGAATCTCGTAACCGGTGACGGCCTTCTGTTCCTTCGACACCTTCCCTTCCACTTCCATTGAACTCTCTATGCCGGCCCTTCTGGCAATGTCGAATTCACCTGGTGTCACGACCCCCTTTTCTACCACGACCTGAACGATACCTGTAGAATCCCTCATCACCATGAAGACTAGTCTGCCGGACTCTCTGGATCTGTAGACCCAGCCCCTGATGTTGACCGTGGTTTCTACGAGATCGTCGTTCAGGACCTCGGATATGTGCATAGAGACCCTAATTTATCTCCGTATAAATACTGTATTTTGTGGATTGCTGGGCACAATCAAGGAACCGATCTAGGTCGCTTCCCCTTTTCTGTCAATTCTGCTTAAGCAGTGCCTCGAACGTTTCCCTGAACTTGGGAACGGTGTCGTAGTTCTTCAAGTCGCCGTGCTTTACCCATTGATAACTAGAATTTTCCTCATTGAGCTTCACTTCGATGGATTCGGAATTCATCAGAAGAGGAGTGATCTCATAGAGGATTCCATCGTCGCGAACATAAACGTTCTTGCCGGTTCTTCTCAAGACCGCATCTCTTATCCCAACCTCTTCCATCATCTCCCTCCTTCCGGTCTCCTCGGGATTTTCTCCCTTTTCTATGTATCCAGAAATACCACCGAATTGTCCAGCGTAGGATGACGATTCTGTTGAGCGTTTGAGCAGCAGTAGAGTCTCCCCATGCATTAGAAAGACGGTCGTGACCCTTCTCTCTTTGACGTTCGATATCATAACCTCTCCAGAATTCCCGTCCAACGAGATCCAATCCCCGTTCGAGAGAATGTCAAGGGGTATCCTGTCGACCATTGGGATGTCTGAAATGATGGCTCCTGTTACCACCATCCCCTCTGCAGATTCGTTGATCAGTCCTGCCGGTGCGATGTTCTTTGTCTTGAGTTCCAGAAAAGTGTAGGACCCTACCGTAGAACCCCTGCCTCCAATGAACGCAAGGATCTTTCCGGTGATGCTCAAGTTTGAGCAGGGCCCAGTGGTGACGAGTCCTTCTCTACTGATCTCCCCGAGGGGGGAAATGAGCTGGTTGCACACGATCACCTCTGCAGAAACTTTCCCAGGCGATAGGCCCCGCCCCTTGATCACGCAATCACCCACTTCAGAAGATCCATAATTCCCATGAATGCAACTTTCTGGTTTCCGTATCCCTTGAGTGGTAGATAGAACGTTGCCTTCCCAGAATTTGTTCCAGTCTTGCTGTAGCTATTGCTCAGAGGAGAAACAACCATACAGGTATCCGAGAATACCCTTCCTCCGAAATCTTCTATGACCTTGATGGCCTCCATGGAATTCGCTCTGACCTCCCTCGAAGTGAAGAGGAATAGATCGGGTCCCACTTTTTTCTTTCCCTTGACCAGCTTCGCAATGTATTCCAGCTCTTCTGGGGCAAGGTGAGGACAGCCTATGGCGATCAGCTCGGGTTCTTCTTGGGTAGAGCTCTTGCTTATCGTCTCCTCTATCTCGGACCTACTCACCTCAATGACCTCTGGTGAGTCCGAAACCAGGTGAGCTTCCTTGGTCACACCCTCGACGTGGAACATCGGAATAGAAGAGGTCGCAGATAGGGCTGCAGAGAGTGCCTTCAGTTCAATTCCCTTGGCCCCCTTCTGTCCCCTGATAAGAGGTATCTTCTTGTTAAGTTTTGGTCCCAGAAACAATCCTAATGCGGCAAACTTCGTGTAATCCAGTACCTCGTCAACGTTAACTATCACGCTAGACTTTCTACCCTCGTCCCTATGCAGTCCGTGATCTGGTGTTTTACCGATTATCGCCGATGCAAGTGCAGAAGGACCGCTCTCCCTGTTTGTCCTTGCACCGATAAGTGAATTTACGTATATGATCGCTGAGCTTTCGGCCCACGATATGTGATCGCCGAAAGATGGTTCGTTGTAGAAATAGTAAGGAGTGCAGGTAAAACTGTCCATCACCCCCATTTTCTTGTAGATGTCCACTATCTCCATCTGCTTCTTGTGGAAATTCTCGTCGATGTCCACGGGTCCTCCGTTCTCTATATCGAACCCCAGTGGATTTATGGAGGTCGGAACAGTTAACCCGTGGGATATCTTCCTTAAGAACTGTATCCCGCCCTCTCCAACGTTCTTGTAGGATACTCCCGATATGTGTGCAGATTTTATGGGTATGAGCTTGTCCGCCTCTCCGAGTTCTCCTAGAGAATAGAGTAATCTGATGGCTATCTTGGGCGCCTCCCCCATCTCGCCCTCAAATATCTTCTCCTCTTCGCTTGTGAGCAGCAATTGCTTCACCTTTGTGACAATAATTCTTTAATCTTTTGTTTCGGGTCCGGAGACATTGTGATGCTCCTTCCTATGATCAGGTAGTCAGCACCACAGTTCATAGCTTCCTTGTAGCTTCCTCCCTGGGTTCCCACTCCTGGCGAAAGTACCTTTAGACCCGAAATTTTCTTTAGAACCTTTATCCTGTCCGGGTGCGTTGCCGGTGCGACTATTCCCTCTGCTCCCTCCTCCTTGGCCATTAGTGCTATCTTTTCGGACTGACCCGAGATAAAGTCGGCACTACCCGGGTGGGACATCTCCGCAACCACGTAAAGGCTCCGCGACTCCTTTCTGACCTCCCGTATTACGTCCCTGCCTACGAATCCCTGGACGATGACACCCCTCGCTCCACTGGATGTAACCGTCTTTGCGATGTTCTTTGAAATGTCGGGTATGTCTGCAATCTTGATGTCAACTATAACCTCTCCAAACTCGGAGATCTCCCTTATAATGCTGACTCCGTGGTTGAGGATCAACGGATATCCAACTTTGTAGGCCTTAACATAACCAACAACGTGCTTTGCGATCTTCAACGCCTTTTCCTTCTCATCGATGTCGAGGGCTAGAATAATGTTACTGTCCATCTGCCAGTTATGCGTTTTCAAAATAAAATTTTGTGCCCAAAAGTGCCGTTAACAATATTCCAAAGCACCTACAAAAATGCGATAACTATTTTAGGTGGGTCAAATGTCCTGCTTGCGAGGATTAGAAATGAGTCAGGACAGAGGGCTGCTTGGAGGAAAACTGTTCGTTTACCTCGACGAACTCGCGCTGAAGTTACGCAGCACTCTGGTTGTCTTCGCGATAGTATTCTTCGGAACATTTCTGCTCGGACCCTTTCCATTCAGGTTTGATGGCAGACTGCTCTACTACCCCTTTCCCTCATTCTACCATAGTTTCGCTGTCGTTCTGCTGGAATTGATGGAAAAAGGCCTGGTACCGCACAAGATGATTCTGATCAATGTGTCGCCATTCGACATAGTCGTTAGCGTGGTCTACATAGCGCTGTCCGTCTCGATCTCCATCATCATCCCGATCCTTTCCTTCCAGCTTATCGACTTTGCCAAAACCGCTCTATACCCCAGGGAAAGAAGGGCAATCACCTTCTCCATAATCCCCATGGTGGTGCTCTTCGTGATCGGGGTAACCTTTTCACTTAAACTGATTATTCCCCTACTCTTTCACGTCATATACGCATTCGCACTAGACATTGGGGTTCTACCGACACTCGGTATCCTTCAATTCGTTTCAATTGTCGTATTGATAACGGCCGGCATGGGAGCAGTTTTCGAAACTCCCGTGATAGTGTTCTCTCTGTCCTATACAGGGGTAGTACCACCATCTACCTGGTTAAAGAACTGGAGATATGCTATCGTTGGGTCATTCTTTATTGCACTTCTCATTTCTCCGGGGGCAACAGGCGGAATAATGGAGGTCACAATTGCCCTCACCATAATGCTCCTCTATTTTTCTGGTGCACTGCTTGCGAGATGGGTAGTCAATCGGAGGTTTCGGGTTGAGCGAAAGTCGACCGCAACCTGAAATGGATAAAATATTAGCAGTTGAACATATGTGAGGTACTGTAATACAAGAGGGAAACCGAATGACTCACAAATCGTCGGCACCAACGGTTGATGGCTTCAAGCGATTGTCTTTCTGGAGGGAAGAGTCTGTTGGGGTAGTCACTCTCCTTGCACCAGGATACATCGATAACGAGCTTCTGGAGGAGTTGATACGCGTTTTCTCGATTGCTGCGGTTGATGACAAGGTTGGGTCTATACTGATTACCGGTTCAAACTACATTTTTTCGAGGGGGCTCTCCCTTCCAGCTAGCAAGACATACGCAGATCTTCGGGACTTCTACAAGAGGATTCAGAGCCTTGCGCTCTTCTGGATGGCACTGGAGAAACCGATATTCTCTGCCATCAACGGAACTGTTGCTAACAGCGGCATTGCTCTCGCACTGCTAGCGGACGAAGTGTTCTATTCGGAGAACAGCAAGCTGGTCCTAGATAAGGATGAACCGATCGTGTTGCTTGGCAGTACGACCATTCCACAAAAGATCGTCGTGCAAAATGGAGCGCTCAGGGTCAAGGGAGTGGAAACCAACAAGGATTCGATGATGCAAGACGTATTCGAAAAGACAAAGGGGCTTCAAACCATAAGCTACCACAGGGTGAGGAGAAATAGGTTCCCCGAACTTGAGAAAACCATGCTTCAAGAGGAGATAGACTTTCTAGATTTCTATCTCTGGTGTGAAGGATGTTCGAAGTAAACAACCGAACGATCGTTCACAAAAAGTATCGACTGCTTGTTCTACTGAGAATTCAATCGCAGTTCAAGGACTCCAATCACTTCTGTACTGCTGGAGCTCCGTTCTCGGCCTTCGTCGCTTCGTTAATCTCTTTCTCGACTTCCATTCTTCCCTTTCTGAATTCTCCCATCGCGCGTCCCATAGCCTTTGCCATCTCCGGAATCTTCTTGGTTCCGCCCAGTACCAGCAGGGCAACCACGATGAGGATTATCCAGTCTGTTGGACTTCCTAACATTGTGTTTGGATTTAAGTCAATTATATTAATGTAATGGTGATTGAAGTTTGCCTAAAGTGATGCT
>CAYMKC010000023.1:0-16085 GCA_964391105.1 uncultured Thermoplasmatales archaeon | reverse complement strand
CGGAGATCGGAGCACTACCCGAAAGGGCATCTCCGGTCAATGAAGCAGGAAGCCCACGACTAAAGCCGTGGGAGGATGTCACAGTAGTCATATTCGATTTTCAGGTAAGATAATATGGAACCCGTTCTACAGGTAGCCTTGGATTTCGAGAATCTGCACCGAGCACTTCAGGTCGCGAAGGAAGCAGTGGATGGCGGTGCCGATTGGATAGAGGTTGGAACACCATTGATCAAGAGCGAGGGAATGCAGGCGATCAGGGAGATCAAGCGGAATTTTCCAAACAAGATCGTAGTGGCAGATATGAAGACTGCGGACGTGGGCGGGTTCGAGACCGAACTCGCTGCAAAGAGCGGCGCACAGGTGGTCACCATTCTTGGAATCAGCGACGATCCTACGATCACGGAAGCAGTAAAGGCGGGAAAGAAGTACGGAGCAGAGATAATGGTAGATCTTCTCCAGGTCGAAAACATCGAGGAGAGGGTGAAGCAGCTAGAAAAACTGGGTGTAAAATACTTCTGCGAACACGTCGGAATTGACATGCAGATGATAGGAAAGAACCCGCTCAAGATACTCGAGAGAGTCGTTGCCTCAACAAGACTTCCCGTGGCCGTGGCTGGAGGCCTTAACAAGGAATCCATACCGGAAGTAATCAAGAGGGGAGCCTCGGTGATTATAGTCGGGGGAGCGATTACGAAGGCTCCGAACGTCACGGAAGAAACAGCCTCTATAAAGAAGGTCATTGCCACCGGTATAGCCGAGCACGGGGAAATGTACAAGAAATACTCTAAGGACGAAATAGTCGAGGCTCTCTCGAAGGTCTCGTCGTCCAACGTGTCGGATGCGATGCACCGGGGTGGTGCGATTCACGGAATAGTAGCGCGAGTACAGCCCGGGACCAGGATCGTGGGAAGGGCACTTACTGTCAAGACTGTCAACGGAGACTGGGCCAAGCCGGTAGAAGCGATAGACCGTGCCAGAGAGGGAGACATCCTAGTAATCGATGCAGATGGAGGAGAGGACGCAGTGTGGGGAGAACTTGCCTCCTGGAGCTGTGTCACCAAGAAGATCAAGGGTGTGGTGATCTGGGGTGCAATAAGGGACCTGGACTCGATACTCAAGATCCCATTCCCCGCATTCTCGCGCTACGTATCGTCTAACGCGGGAGACCCAAAGGGCTTTGGAGAGATAGGGAGCGAGATCGAGATTTCCGGTATGAAGATCAGGACGGGTGACTACATCATTGCTGACTACTCTGGGGTCGTTGTCATCCCCGAGGAGGAAGCTCAAGAGATAGCGAACAGGGCTGTTGACGTTGCAGAGAGGGAGAATAGGCTAAGGGAGGAGATAAAGAGAGGGAGTACTCTTTCGTCAGTTCAGAAGCTAGAGAAGTGGGAGAAAGTTGGGTAACGGAAGCGCTTGTGGACTTGTTCTTGTATAGCTGTTCGTAGTGCGATAGGCTGTAGCCCTGCTGCCCAAGGTATGTCCAGTTGACCTCGAACAGATATGATGTGCTGTTACCCCTTACCGAGCTGTTCTCGTACACCAGATCGAATGGTGGCTGGAAGAATTTTGAGAATGCACTGCCGTTGACGTATACCGGTGGTTGATTGGGATTGAGAGAACTGTTGTACCCCCAGACTCCGTACTGTCTCATATATGTGTTGATGAAGACATACCCAAGTGGAGGAAACGTGCCATTCTCTCCAGTCAACTCAGTGACAGCCGTTGGCCAGCTCGTGGAGTTCCAGAGCGCAGAAATGTTGTCAAAGGGTGAGATGAACCCATAGGAGTATAGGAGTATACCTATCTGATGGTCAGTGGCAACTGAAAGGCTCTTGTTGCCGATCTGGTTAAGATAGGAGATCGTCGAGTTGTCCTGCTCCGTTATAGCCTCGGTGTGAGAGGGAATGAAATCAGAAACCATCGGATAGCTCGCGACACCCATAAGCAGGATGAGCGACACAGCAGCTATGACTATTATGTTCTCCACAGGTCGTCTAGCGCTGTAGGTAAAATGGCGAATGTTCTCGACCGTTCTCTGCCTTGGGATTGTCACAACATTTACTCCCGCAGGTGTATTAACTGCTATGGGCGTGTTGACATTTCTGCTGCCTCCAAGGTAGACCTGTTTTATCCTGGTCCTCGTGCCCTTCTTTTGAGACCGGAAGTGCTGATACCACTTGATCAGCACGTAGCCGGAAATAATGCTGAATGGTTCGGAGAGATACTCTATGTTTCTGGCGGGGATCAGAACTGTATTCTTGGAGACAAAACTGTACAGCAGAGACAGGATAATTGCCATGCTCCAGCCGAGGACCTCAAATATGTTGTTCTCGATGAGAAAGTACTTGATTCCTATTACAGAGACGGCCATGAAGACGAGGAATGGGATCGAGATGATCAGAGCGCTGTTGGAAATATAGCCGGGCACGAATCCCGAGAGCCTGAGCGCAAAGAACATGCCCACGAGCGTAAAAACCGCTACGAACGCGAGGCCCACGTCCCGTTTTGGTGCGATCTCGAGTTTTAGTTTCCGTATGAACTCCACTGTCCTCTCCCTGATCCTGTCGGAGTCCACCCTCCGTAGCACCAGGAAGATCGCGAGGATGAAAACGTAGAACAGGGTTATGATTGCTCCATATCCCAATCCGTGAACTGCCTTAGAGAAGAAGGACACCATATTCGGGACCCTGATGAGTAGATATGTTATCATCAGCGTACCCGAAAGCTCGATGATGAGCAAGTCCCAGAACAGGTGGGCTTTCCACTTCGTGCTCAGAAGGTTGACAGAAAATACCATCCCGATGAGGGAGACAATGAAGAAGTAGGTGGACAGTTGGTGTGAAAGCACCAACAGTACTATCGATACAGACATAGGTATGGCGTACACTCTCTTCCTGTGGTATGCGAGGAAAAAGTACAGGGAGAGGAGGAGAAAGAAGTGACCAGTTGTCAGGTAGTTGGGTTGGGATGTCTGGTACATCTGTATCGGGCTAACGACCAATAGGAATCCTGCGAGTGCAGAAGTGATTTTGTCAAATCCAACCTCACGCGAGATCAAATAGATCAAGAACGGTGTCAATCCCCCGAGGAAGGGAATGGAGTAGTCGAGTGCGGTAGATATGGGAACACCCGTTGCGTAGTGGACCAGATCGACTATCAGATAGGTAACAGGGAAATACTGATATCCGTCCGTGCCCCAGGGAGAATTTGGGGGATAGGCAAGCGCCTTACCGCTCAGGAATGCCTCGCTGAGGTAGTAGTATATACCATAGTCATTCCCCCAGGCGTAATTCAGGATGTTGGGGAGGAGCCTGATGGCGACGCCCGCTACAATTATCGCCGACACGATTGCGATGTCCCTCCTCCCAATTTTCATATGACAACCCTAATTGTACTGGAAACATCTATTTTTTGCTGTCGATTCTGTGAGTAGTTCTACCTGTTGGCCCGCTGAATCTAGCAATAATATGGGTTATATATGCCCAAGAAATGACTCTCTCAATGCTAGACTCCCTGAATGGCAGGCTGGATATGTCTCTCTTTGGATTGATTCCAATTGGCGGTTATGAGGTGCCATTCTTGAACTACGAAGAAAACATCCCGATGGATATCCACTTTTACGAGGACAAGATGTTCTTCAATTATTTCGTCGAGAGGGTCCCAAACGAACTGTACGAAATCTACAGGGACTACAATCCCATCAAACTGGGAAACTGGATGATGCTAAGCCAGAGCGTAGACACTCCGGAATTGAAAACAATCAAGAAGAAGATTTCAGCAATCCCCACAATGGTGATGGGAGGACTATACCGCCGAAGAGAGCACATGGCCGTAGACTTCAGATTTCACAACTCCGATTTGGACAAGGTTGAGGAACTTGTGAAATTTATCGTATCTCTTGACACCGATGCCACCATAACGAGACTGGGCAAGTCGAGTGGACTGAAAACTGTACTGGACGGAATTGACAAGAGAGCGCCGCTCACCGCCATCAGGTTCAGTTACAGAGAAAAGGGCAAGAAGAAATTCTTATCCGAATGGAGAGGAATTTCGGATCCAACGGGCGCCGTCATTTATGGGCTGAAGGGAGAGGGGAGCGTTGGTCGTCTGGACATTTCAGATTCTCCGCCAGCTCCGCTGCTCAAGGCTATCCTGCGGGACCAAATACCCTTGGTAGGGTTCTTTGAGGGCCACAGCGATGGAAGGGCAAGCTCTATTGTGTTGGTCCCTACCTTTCTCACCCAAGCATTCCTAATCAGATTCTTTGAAAAGATGGAGAAGGTAGAGGGACTGTTGCTAGAGAGTGTCGAAAAATATGGCGCAGTCAAAGACGATCTGTGAGCAACACCATACCTGGATTGTCTGTTGGTGAATGCCTCCAGTGCGGAAAGGAGTTCAGAGAGGTAGGGCCAACGGAGATCAACAATTTTCGCTTCTCCCATTGTGTGGAGAAAATGTCACTCTTCAGTCTTAAATATTCGTAAGTTATGCACAGCCAACAATGATAAGCTTCCTTAAAGTCGCTTCTAATAGAGACTGGGGGTACCGACTATGAAAATAGGTTTTGTCTCAAAACCCGAGTGCCCCAGGTGCCAGGAGCTCATCAGGTTCCTGGCTAATTTCATCAGGGAACGCGGATACGACTTCGTTCTGGAGTCTGGTACTGCAAGGGAGATGAAGATGGAAGGGGAGAAGTTGGAGAAGATGCGGGCGGACGCACTGGTGACGGTGGGAGGAGACGGCGCAGCCCTGTGGAGTCTTCAAAAGACAAAGATTCCCGTATTGCCCGTGAACGTTAGCAGTCTGGCATTCCTTTCAGAACTGGACTCCTCTACCGCACTCGATGGAATAAACAAGCTCATAAGGGGAGAATTCAAGATAGAGGAAAGGGCCAGGATCAAAACAACAGTGAATTCAAGGAGGCTTCCCGACTCCCTGAACGAAGCGGTGTTGAAATCGATGATCATGTCGAAGATAAGATGGTTTGGAGTGTACCTAGACGACGATTTCATCCACAATATCAGGGCGGATGGCATAATCATAGCCACCCCAACCGGTTCCACATCCTATTCGTTGAGCGTAGGGGGGCCCATACTGGACCCAAAGGTGAAGGGGTTCATCATCTCCTACATGGCGCCATTCAGCCTCAGCGCAAGGAGCACGGTCGTCCCGTCACAGTCGACAATCCGTGTGGTTGCCCTCGACAAGGGGAGGAGCATAATGCTTACCCTCGACGGGCAGGAGGGGATGGAGGTGGGATTCCATGACGAGATAACTTTCACCGAGAGCGAACACCCTGCGAGATTCATAAGATTCGATTCTGACTTTTACAAGAACACCAGGGAGAAAATGTCATGAAGATAAGGAGGGGGGTTATCGAGCTGGTCATGGAGAGTAGTAAGGACTCCCTTCCGAACGAGTTCGCTGCCTTCCTCAAGGCTAAGAACGAAATAATATACGAGATAGCGCTGGTTCCGGGTACGATATCCGGAGAAAGGAGCGCGATAATGCAACTATGGAACCGCCCGATAGACCTGGGGTACGTAGGCACGATCCATTCTCACCCGTCAGGAATAATATTTCCAAGCGATGACGACAGGAACCTGTATTCCAAATTTGGGAATTTTCACATCATAGTGGGGTATCCATTCAACCAGTATTCCTGGAGGTCCTTCAACAACGAAGGAGTGGAGATAAAGGTGGAAATGATCCAATGATAAGAATCACCGATGGACGGTACATCAGGCATATATACGGGATCCCAGTCGTTGCGGATATATTCAGGGCTACAACAAACATTGTGGCCATGATTATGAAGGGTGCTAGCGAGATCGTACCAGTGAGCGAGATCAGCGCGGCTCTAGCCCTGAAAAAGGACGGATACTTGCTCTTCGGTGAGAACATGCTCGCCCCTATCGAGGGGTTTGAACATGGAAACTCCCCCACCGAGACTATGGGTCTCGACCTGGAGGGTGCAAAGATAGTTCTGAAGACCACCAACGGTTCTGGTACCATACTCAAGGCAGGAGAAGGTACCCTCGTGGGCTCCTTCCTGAACATAACGGCACTATCGAGGCATCTCAGAAACAAGGAAGTTCACATATTTCCTGCCAACCTGAAGAACGGGGTGTCGACCGAGGACAACGAATTTGCATATGCGCTCACAAAGAAAGTTCTCGAACCTGGATCGAACATTGAGGTCAACATCACAAGGGCAAGGAACGGGAATGGAGCAAAGATGCTTCGGGACCACAAGTTCGACGCTGACCTGGCATTCTGTCTGCAGCAGGACATCACCGATGTACTTCCAATATTCAAGGACGGCAGGATAGTCAAGTTGCAGTAGTCATTTCGATTTTTCCCTGAGGAAAATGAGCAGCCCTACGGCAACCACTGCAGACGCTATCAGGAAGTCCGGAGAGTAACCAATCCCAGTTACTATGACTCCAGTAAGTGCCGAGCCTATCACCGCTCCAAAACTCTGGACCGCGTTGTAGGTCCCGCTAACTCTACCTCTCTCCTCCGGCTTGGAGAGGTTGGAGACCATTGTACCCGTGCCCACCGATATGAAAGACCAGAGTGCTCCAAGGACAGAGTAGATGAGCAGCAGGCCAACGAACAGCAGGGGACGGTGCGTCAGGAAGAGTGCAACGAGTCCTATCGTGCTCGGGAATATGAATATCCTCGCAATAATCGCTGTTGTTGCAACTCTCCTGTTCCCGTACTTGAGGCAAGTCTGGCCGGAGAAGCCGAACGTTATTGCCCCAAATATGTAGTTACCCAGGTAGATGATGAAGAAGACAGAGGACGAAATCTGCAGCGAACGCAGTAGGATAGGAAAGGCGACCATGAAAAGCTGGAATCCAGTCATCATTATCAAGAACCCAGCCAATATATATTTCAGATCGCTCGCTAGTTCCCTGAAGTGAAAATTGAAGTGGATTATCAGGGATGGTAGGTACCTTACCCTGTCTATGACCCTGAATGCCCTGATGGGTACCTCATCCCTGTTTATCTTCCTGGTACTCTCGGGGATGTACATATATCCCATGACTGCTGACACGACATAAAATGCAAAGGAGAACAGATAGAGGTATCTCAGCAGAAAGACGTTTGGAAAGATTCCGGAAAACACTGAGGCGAACACGACCCCCGCTATGTTACCATAACTGTTGTACATCGAGAATTTTGAGATCTTCATGGACCAGTCTTTTCTCTCCGTAAGTTCCATAATCAGGATGGAAGAGACGGGAGTGGCGGCGCTGCCGAAGAATCCAGACAGGAAAGAGATGGTGATGAAGTATGCGGTACTGAAAGAGATCGCGAATAGCACCGATGTCACCGCAAGCGATATGAAACCTATTAGAACAAATATGCGCCTCTTGCCCATCCTGTCCGAGAGGCCCCCCCACACCAACAGACCGAGTATCGTCGCAATGGATGACGCTATAACGTAGACAGAATAGTCTATGATTCCCCCTGCAAGAACCTCAGTAATGAAAAGCGGTGCCAAAGGGCTCGAAATGCCCGCAGACGTGTTCATTGGGAAATAGGACAGGAACCATCTGTCTTTTCCCTGGGAGGGAGTCATTCGACTGGTATGTCATACGATTATTTCTATTTGATTTAGAGGGATTTAGAGGTGATGCTTCGTATTTTGCTCGCTTTAAACAAACAAAGTTAGCGGTCGCTTTCCCAGTCGAAACTAATCGAAGTATTCATCCCGTTCTTGAGGTAGAAACTCGTGATCTTGTTTGCCCAGGAAATGGCTTCTTTTATCTCCTTGCCTCGATTCAGGGCAGAATAAAATCCGGCCCTGAACATATCCCCTGCCCCCAGCGATGGAGCATTCTTCAGATGCTCGGTCGGAATGTGTTCATTATTGAAGATCGCCCCCCTCCCACCGAGTGTGACTATAATCTTGTCCGCCGCGATTTGCGTGAACGATGTGAGATAGTTGAATTCTGATTCGTTCAGTATGACAAGATCCGCCATCCTCAGCCCTTCGGTCAACTTATCTTTGCTCCATCTGTACTTAATTTCCTGGCCAGGATCGAATACCTTTATGCTACTGGTGCTCCTCATCAGCTTCAGAATCCAGTCGGGGTTTGAAGTGGCGAAATGACAGTACTCGCTGTCAATCTCATAGTCACTACCAGGTTTGCTCATTGGTCCCTGATACATGAAAGCGATCTGGTTGTCCTTGGCATCCGCAATGTAACAGATGGGGCCCTCATCGCTGGTAGTTTCGAGAACGAGATTTATCCTGTCGTTGCGTAGCTGCGATAGTAGGTCTTCGGGAAACCGTTTGGAGATTCTAGAAATCAGGTTCACCGGCGTCCCGAGAGCTGCTGCGAATCTCGCAATGTTCGCACCAGTACCGCCTAGCTTTGTCTCTAGCCTCCTTATCTCCTCGCTGCCAAAGGTAGGGAGCTGTTTTAAATCGAATATAATGTCTACGTTAATGTGTCCAACTATGGTCAGGAAGGACATCTAAAAAAGCTACCAACCGCGTCCCTGTATCTTTTCGGACGCTTCCATCTTTCCCACGTCCCTTCCCTTCATTCCCGGAAGTCCCTTGCTCGTCTCCAACAGAACGGACGGGTCGTCCCACGCTGCAGTAGCCTGAACTATAGCTGCAGCCATCTGATCTGGTTTGGAGCTCTTGAAAATTCCGCTTCCCACGAAAACTCCGTCGACTCCGTGCTCCATCATCAACACGGCATCTGCGGGAGAGGCCACTCCACCGGCCGCGAAATTGACAACTGGAAGTCTCTTCGCCTTCTTCACTTCCCTGAGCACTTCGTGGATTCCAGATTTGATATCCCCGTAAGTGAAGCTGCCAAAAATGACATCCTTGTCGGATACCATTTCTCTTCCATATAACGCCCCCCTCACCTCTTTGATCAGTCTTTCATAGCTCTTGGAGATGTTCAGCGTCATTTCCCAGAGTTCGTTCTCATCTGCCAGGACTACTTCCTGGATTCCCTGGTTCACCTGCCTTACGTGTCTGACAGCTTCTATAATATCCCCAGTCCCTGCCTCGCCCTTCGTTCTTATCATCGCGGCCCCTTCCCAGATCCTTCTAACTGCCTCGCCTAGGTTCCGTGCGCCGCAAACGAAGGGAATCGTGATCTCCTTCTTGTTGACGTGGAAGAACGGATCAGCTGGCGTTAGAACCTCCGATTCGTCTATCATGTCTACCCCGAGTTCTTCTAGTGCCTTAGCCTCGGCTAGGTGACCTATCCTTACCTTAGCCATCACCGGAATCGTAACGGCCTCCACGATCTCCTTTATCTTCAGAGGATCTGCCATTCGGGCTACCCCTCCTTCCGCCCTTATGTCTGCAGGCACCCTCTCAAGCGCCATAACTGAAATTGCCCCTGCTGCCTCCCCTATCCTGGCTTGATCTGCATTGGTAACGTCCATAATGACCCCTCCCTTGGTCATCTTGGCAAAACCCTTCTTCAATAAATCGGTACCATACTTAACCTTGATTTCAGTTGCCATAAGGTACAAATTACAATCTTCAAAATATACATTTCCAATTTTCACGAGCTAAAATAGTAGTGTTGACAATTTACGAAAAATTAATGCTCCTCTCAAGATAATGAATCGTGAAACTCATTAGGAAGGGCAAGGTGAAAGAGGTCTATGACGTCGGGGAAAATCTCTTGTTTGTCTTCACTGACCAGATATCAGTTTTTGACAAGGTCATTCCTTCGTTGGTGCCCGACAAGGGAGAGTCACTCGCCAGGACGTCCGCTTACTGGTTTGGACAGGCAGATAGGCTGAAGATTCCCAATCATCTGCTGGAATTCAAGAACAAGAAGGAGATGGTCGTCAAGAAGTTCAAGATCATCGAAGGAAGAGCATCAACTGCAGAGAAAGACTATCTTATCCCGCTCGAGTTCATAATGCGGTACTATGTCGCCGGATCGCTGCTGGATAGGATAGAGAAAGGAAAGACGAGATTCCAGGATTTAGGGTTCAGGAACACCCCGAAACACGGAGAAAAGATACCTGAACCTCTCTTTGAAATGACAACTAAATTCGAGAAAACTGACAGGTTACTAGATAGAAATGAGGCAAAACTGATAGGTGGATTAGAGGAAGACGACGTCAACAACATCAGGGAAAACATCCTAAAGATGGACAGTGAAATCAACAGGAAAGCGCTCTCTCGTGGTCTGATCCACGCTGACGGAAAGAAAGAGTTTGCGCTGGACCAAGAGAGACAACCTGTTCTCGTAGATACATTTGGAACCGCAGATGAAGATAGATTCTGGGAAAAGGAGGATTATGAGAACAATGGAACACTTGTCGAAAGAAGCAAGGAGTTTGTTAGGCAGTATTACCGAAAGATTGGATACTATCAAGAATTGAGCGAGGCAAGATCTTCGAATAGGGAAGAACCTCCAATTCCCGCACTCCCAGCCGATATACTGACTGAAACTTCGAAACTCTATAGAGGCCTTTACGAGAGAATTACGGGGGAGAACTGGTAATCCACAAGGTAGTTTTTGTATTCTTGTAAGACTATACGTATTAGTATAATGGATATTATACAATTTAAAGACAGATCGATGGAACAATCAACTCTTAATAGAGCGTCAGATTCCAATAAGTTTGAATTCATTATAATCTATGGAAGGAAAAGAGTAGGCAAAACCGAACTTATTTTGAAGACTGCACAAAGGCTTAAGAGAGTCTATTATTTAGCAGTTGGAAGAGCAGATTTAGAGTTTTTTGTAAATGAAGCAACAAAAATTGTGCCAGAGGGATCTAAACTCAAGTTGGATTGGGAGATGTCATTAGATTTCTTGAAAGATAAGGCGGATGTCGTCGTGATTGATGAATTCCAGACACTGATAGAACAAGATCCTCTTGTACTCAATTTGTTTCAAAGAGTAATTGATAATTCACTTGCCAAGCCTAAAATCAAGATCATAGTCTGTGGTTCCTCAGTTTCTCTAATAAAGTCTGCGTTGCTAAACTTCAAAATGCCACTTTACGGAAGAAGAACAATGTCTATGGAGCTTCTTCCAGTCAACTTTTTTGATACTTCGGATTTTTTCAGAGTAAACGACCTGGAACAGTTGATTACATTTAAGAGATAGCTGGAAGAAGATGGAAGAATCAACGATGAAGCCTTTCCTAGGATCAATTTTTTCGGACGAGAAGAGGAAATTTGTATTAGATAATGCTAGAATTAAGGCCCTGCTGATACCTTAAGAGTGAAGGACGAAGATTGGCTCTAGGAAAGGGAGGGATTCACAAGAAGTGTTATCCTTGTTGAGAGTATTAAAAATTTGTGCGACAGTATTACACGAAGACTGGATGCTGTCAGAAACTTAGTGATTTGAGAAGCAAGTATCTGGAGGAACCTCCGATACCTGAACTGCCTGGCAATATGCTGTATGAGACTTCCGAACTCCATAAAAACATATTCGAAAGAATCGTCTGACAGCGGTTATGGTTTTGTACAACACGTATCTCGCTTAGAACCTGGTAAGTATCCAAAGAGGATTCCTAATAACCCTGTAGATTTCCCTACTCTCTTTGAGATTGCGTTATGGGGGGAAATCTTGCTGTAAATTGAGGACAAACTACCCCTTTCTACACTTATTTCACGGTATTTTTTCAGTAATTTGGATAGCTAACGCTATCCTTTGAGAATGTTCAGTGCAAACAGATTGTAAGAGAAGCAGGAGAACATGAACTTCACCCTCACCCTCCTGGATAGGGTGACTAATGTGTGTGAGAAGTGGAACACCCTCTTGATTGTTGCGAATGGGTATTCCACTAGAGCTCTCTTCCTGGATATTCTCTTGTTTCTTCTCTCGCTCAATACGCTCAATCTGAAATTCCTCATAGCTCTTGTCATCGTTGCACCGTGCCCCTTCGGTTTCACTCCAGAGTATCCTTTATCCCTGTATACAGGGATACCCTTTATTGAGAGATCTATCTTTGAGTCGTGAACGCTCGCTGTCGTGACTTCATATGATCTTATGATTGGAACTGAATTGAGATCAGTCAGTATGTGTGCCTTGTACCCAAAGTATGTCTTTGAATTCTTCTTCGTGAACGTTCCGTCCCTCGATCTCCTTGTCTCACCCAACTCCCTCGTTTCATAATGCTTCCCATGTCCCTGATCTGATATGATGAAAGTTGCATCCTGAGCTGTACCCTTCTTCACCTTAATGCCCTTTGACTCGATCTGCCTCTGCAGCTCGTTCCATACGATCCTATCCCTGCCTGTCTTGGATAAACGCTCCCGGAACAGCCAGATAGTCGTGGAATCGGGCAGATGTTCAGGAAAACCAAGAAAATTCATGAACGATATCCGATCCTTTATCTCCTTCTCAGCCTGCTCATCCACGAGATTGTACGTGCTCTGCAGGAAGAGTACCTTGACCATCGTTGTGATGGGTATATTCGGCCTTCCACCCTGATACGTGTTGTTAAGATACAGACCCTTCAGGAGTTCGGAGAAGACGGACCAGTCTATTGCATCTCTCATATATGCGAGCGGATCGTTGATGGAGTTCATCCTGTATTTTTCCTTAAGTGCCTCGTCAAGAAGACTGCTCATACAGTAACATGGCTGTTTCATGAATAAATGTAATTGTTATCAGATGTGGTCAGAATAGGGGTTATTCGAAATCCTCCAAAGAGATTCCAAATGTAGTTAGGGAGACGTAGAAGTATTAAAGTTCACTTCTTTTTGATGAATTTTATCGATTCCTCACACGCCTCAACTGTTCTTTCCCCTTTTGAAAATAGTTCCCTCGCGATTTTCTCGAGTCTAGGGGAATCAAATCCAGTTTCAAATCCATATCCCGTTGCAGAACGCAACCTGAGTAGAGTATCGAAATCGGAGAGAAATCCGTTAAGGTCCTTCAGAAACTGCTTTGGGACTCTTGAATTGCCCCTTAATGTAGAACCTGCAACGTACCTAATGTCGTGAACCTTTGGCACCTCCACTCCTAACTCGATCAAGACTGCTTTTAAAGCTATCTCTACGGACATTTCAAGAGAGTAGATAGATTGCTCATACCTCTTGGCCTTTAGAGTGATCTTGGCCGTTTCTAACCAATCATATGCCGTTTCTATTGCCGTTTTCACCAAGTTAACACCTCTGTGTTGTTAATGACTTTACGCTCATGCTTCATGTATCTCAGACGGTAAAGAAAATCACTCAGGGTGGAAGACTCTTCATAAATTATTATTCCAAAGTCAGCAAATTCATAATAAAATGGTCTGAAACCTTTGATATCCTCCAAGTTTAGAACTACTGGACTGATCAAGGAAGGAAGTCCCTCTTTCATTAACACATCCCTGTCACTGTCCAATGATTTCGTGATAGAGAGAATAGCTTCGAGTGTTTTTCCCTTATCATCATCGACGGTAACCAAAATATCGATATCGCTGTATCTGTCAAATGTCCCCTTTGCCAGCGAACCATAGAGCAAAATTCCGGTAACCAGGCCCGACTTGATGCACATACTAGAGAACTTCATTATTAGATCCTTCACCCGAACGTCCAAGGAGAGAAGATCTATTCTTCTGTTCATCAAATCTATAAGGATTTCACCATAACTGAGTTTAATACCGATCTTATCTTGCAGGGCCTCTTTTGCGAGGGACAACCTGTAATAGGTGTTGGCATCGATCATAATAGTCTTGTGTGTCACAATCATTCTATATGTCTTTATCTGTATAGATTTTTCTATAGATATCTTCCTTCAACAAAAATTTTGCCTTTAATTCGTCTTTGTCAACAGAGAACCAAGAAATGACAAACTTATCTTACTTCAAACCTCCACACAAGAGCTACAGTATTCCTAAAACTGGAGCGGGGATTTGAGTTCTTTTGATTCTATTTTGGGAAAGTCTCCAGTAGATGAGGAAATAGTCTAGGAATGCCCAAAGGGCCCAACTCCCCACAACGTTGAAACTGTGGTGATTGGGAACCTAGAAAAAAGCGAGCGAACGCTAGCAAGTGGAACATTTTTGGTGTAAGGAGCGTTTAGTGGGCGCTTATCAAGAGGAACAAACGTTAGTATTCAACAAAGAGAACCACGAAGGAAAGGAAACTCTGAAGAATCATCGCAATCAAGATCAGTTTCCTAGCGTAAGAAGTATCCTCTCTACCACAGGTAATGTAGAGAATTCTACATATAGACTTACCAGGAATCACAAGAGAATCAGATTCTAAAAATCGGGATTATTGCACATAAGCCTTCCCTCTCTAATTTTCTATCACATTTTAGGCGTTCTGGTCGGAGCCGGTAAACAAGAAACCTTAACAGAAGGAGTTAAATCCAACGGATTATACTCGTTCAGCGGAGGTTGCCGAGCTAGGTCAAAGGTGCCAGATTGAGGGTCTGGCTCCGTAGGGATCCGGGAGTTCAAATCTCCCCCTCCGCATACCAAAAAAGGTTTAATGCGCTCCCTATCATACAAACCTATCCGGGACGACGCCACAAGGCATACTCGAAGACGTGTTGATGGACATGCTAAAGGGGACAGGGGTGAACCAGCAGGAGAGGTTCACGTTTGTTTTTTTCTGTAGATGAGCTGTGCAAGCTTGAACCATTCAACAGCCTTCTCTTAATACTCTTCGGCGGGCATCTCATCCGGCTGGCTGAGGATCATGGTGCGGAGGGGTTCGTCGAGAGTCAAAGCGACCTTCTTCAGGGTAGCAAACTGGCAAATCCTGTCCGGACGTAATCGCGGATATTTGCATTCTCGTCAGTTTCAAAGTTGTTTTGGAATGTACTCCTACTTACGTTCCTTCCAATATGCATGATGTTATTGAACTGGGTACTTCAGCTTTGCGCACACAGATTCATTTCAAAAAAAAAAAACGGTCCCGTTCGATTGTTCCGCTTTGCCTGCTGGAGGGGAGACGGACTTCTAGAAGGGGGAGGGTGACGCCGGGAAATGGCGGGATAAAGTTTAGAGGGGGTAGGGAATTGGTGGTGCCGTCCTCCGTGCTAGGCTCCTACCTAGGGTGGAAACATGATATACTTGTTGTCCCCCCATTCGGAAAGAGGAAATACGAAGGAAGAATCTTTCTGAAAAAGATGGATTGAGTAGTTGGGGTATATTACAACTGTCAAATTGAAGTCATTTTATACCTTCAAGGAACACACCGGCCACCTCTTTAACTATTTTAAGGACTTTGAAGTGCACCATCTTACAGTTGATTTCTAAATGAGCAGGTTGACAGTATGGACAGAATAATAGTATGGACCAAGACTCTCAAAGAATTGCACTGAAACATTAGCAGAAAACTGAGTTGAATTAGTTATTGGCTCATTAGTCGACACCGAATGGTAAACAGATTGAAGGATTGTTCCATTTAAGACTGAATGACTACTGTCTCCGATTGGAATCGATGTTTGATCTAGATGGGCGCCGTTGATCGTGAGATTGATCATAATGTGATTTGATGTACTATCATTGGACGTTATAAATGCATTGACTTCTATAAGGAATGGTGTATCATTGGGCACGTTGCCGCCAGGTGTTATCAGTTGCAGGTAAAGCGTCAGATTGGCATTATTCAAAGTTAAATTCGTGGTAACATATGGTGTCCCATTTACCAGATAATCATTTTGATTTCCCTGTTTTATGATGGACAAATCGGTTGGGTGTGTTATTGCCTGTGAAATGGAGAATGCAGTAAGCGAAATGATAACTACCGCAATTACTGCTATCCCTATTAGTCTCTTTTTCGTCTTCATGTGGTTTGGCACCCTATTGTGGGAGAAGATTGGCTTCTTAGCAATCATCTCTCTTCTATTAGACTTTCTCTCCATTCTTCATACACCTCCCTTGGTCCCATGTTTGACCTAATGTACTACTACGGGTCTCGTAACACCTTGTTGGATATGGGTTTATTGAAACGTATTGGTTCTTTTTTCGTGGTTGCATTACTACTACACTCGTTTTTCATCAAATCCTCAGTATTACTCACTCGGTGAACGTTGTAGTAGTACAAGAGGGCGAAGATAGGCTTGGTGTCACGTACCCAATTGGTCTGGCCCCCTAATTGATTGGAGTGGATTGAC
>CAYMKC010000022.1:0-17136 GCA_964391105.1 uncultured Thermoplasmatales archaeon | reverse complement strand
CATCCTTTTGGCCTTCGGAGCCGACGACCCGGGTTCAAATCCCGGCGGGCCCGTTGCGATTTCCCTACGGCGGGGGTTTTCTCCTACAAAGCCCAAAAGACTAAGAAGTTTAATTTTAAGGCACTTTCTTGTGATCGCCAAGAAAGTTTTGGGTGTTGTGTTTCTCCTGTGATTGTAACAATAAAAAGATATTAATATCTTTATCCCTTTAGATATAATATGGAAACAAAAATATACATTCCGGACGAAATTGGTGGAAAATGGAAAAAATTGGCAATGGAACGTTTTGGGTATGGAAGGGGTTCCATTAGCAAAGCAGCTGAAGAGGCACTTGTATTTTGGACAAATAACGCGCAAAGAATTAAGAATACTTTCTCCAGATTCGTAGAGATAGCTAGGGGGAATGCCAATATTATAGCAATATTGGTTTTTGGAAGTTATGCCAGAAAGGAAATTTACAGAGATGTTGATGTCGCAGTGATTGTTAATGAGAGATTCCCTATAACAGGGTACCTAAACACGATTTCTGATTTTGAAAGAGTGATACCAGAAGGGCTCAGCATTGACGTCAATCTCTTTAATAATCTTGATTTGGGAATGAGATCTAGAATTCTATCCGAAGGAGTAATCTTATTTGAAAGAGACCGTAAGGAATTATTCGAACTTACATCTAAGATAATTTGGGAATACTCAGATTTTCGACCCCTTCTTGAATCCGTGATTGGTGAATGAATGTTAGACAAAAGTAGACTAGAGAAGAGGTTACTGGCCATTGAACGGTATTCGTCAAGGTTATCCAAAATCGTCCCCAAGTCAAGCACTAACTATTCCAAGGGAAACTTCGAAATGAAGGCAGCAGTGGAAAGACACCTTCAGCTAATAAGTGATCTGGAGCTTGAAGTCTCCTTGATAATCTATAAGTGGAAGGAATCGTCTCTCGCGGGAGAGGAAAATAGTTTATTGGATAGTATCGAAGAAGTAATAGGTAAAGATTTAGCAGGCAAGATTAGAATAAGGAGATCCCTGAGAAACAGAATAATCCACGCCTATTCAGATTTTTCGTATGATTCCGAGGTGTATGAGCAAGCAAAAGATCTATCTGATGTAAGTGATTTGACAAAGAAGATCCGTAAGGTCGTAAAATCTGGGTCTCTTTAACATTCTGGGAGTAACTTAAGTCCACTTGCAACCAGATATATGATCGTGCCTCTATATTGCTGAGACTTGAATCCTAGGAATTCCACGAACTCACCTTTCTCCAACTTCTCGCTCCTGCTGCTCAAAGTGTGAGTGATCCCCCTGTATCTGCAGGATGGGGAGAGGAGAGAGTAGATATTGAAGAACCGTCCGTAGAATGGGAAGTGGATAACGCCTTTTGTATTGCTGTCTGTAGTCTCGATACTCTCTATCTCCCTTCCGGCATTCGAAAGATCGCCCCCTTCTCTCTTCCCATCGATATCTCCACTGAAACATAGAAAGTGCTAGGGAAATCCCCCGATTGCCGATTTTCACGAATCCGTAATATGCGTCTCAAGAACGAAGTTATTCAACAAAGGAATTGCAAAAATCTCGAGAAAAGGCCGATGCAAGTAGAAACGAGATGCTTTGAGACAGATCAAGGAGTCTCGCCGATGAAGATATTCTTTTTATTACAAGAGACTTTATGAGGTTCGGATGTTGAAAGCTGTCTGCACAGATTGTGGTGAAGAGAGATCAGAGTTTACGGGCAAACCTATCTGTGAGTGTGGAGGAATACTGATCCCTAAAATTGGCTTCAAATACAGGGAGGGGGAATACTCGACGAATTTTCCTTACTTAGATCGAGTAATAGATTTGGGAGAGATGGTGACGCCGCTTATGGATGTGGGTAAAATGAAACTGAAGCTTGACTATTTCTTGCCAACTTTTTCCTACAAGGATAGAGGGACCAAAGCTCTGATTTCGAGCCTTCTCTCTCACCTTCCGGAGGGCTCGGAGATCAACGAGGACTCATCTGGTAATGCCGGTGCCTCCATAAGTGCTTATGGCAAAGTTGCTGGTTTCAAGGTGAACATATTTGTTCCAGAGGACACCAAGCCGGGTAAGATCAATCAGATAAAGGCATATGGGGCAAACATACATCTGGTAGCTGGTTCGAGAAAAGATGTAGCAGATGCTGCGGCCAATCATTCGGGTTATTATGCTAGTCACGTCTTGAATCCCGAGTTTAGGGATGGAATGAGACAGCTCAGTTATGAGCTTTTTCAGCAGTTAGATCACAGAGTCCCTGGTAGGGTCTTTGTACCAGTATCTGCAGGAACGCTCTTGTTAGGCCTCGTATCTGGATTCGAGCACCTGGTGGAGTCTGGTGAGGTTCCAAGAGTACCGGAAATCGTGGGAGTCCAGACTGAAGCTGTATGTCCCGTTTGTGCCTCTGTCAACGGCTTCGTGTACGATAAAGACAACAAGAAGAAATCCGTAGCTGATGCACTTGTCTCGAGGGAACCAGTTCTGCTGTCTCCGATGGTCGCAGTTTTGAAGAAATATGGAAGGTGTGTGACGGTAACAGATGAAGAGACAGTTACCGCCAGATCGAGTCTTGCGAGTAGGGGCATTTATGTCGAATATAGCTCTGCAACGGTACTGGCGGCACTGAATAAGGGCCATTATGACGGGGAGAACGTCTTGGTCTTGACTGGGAATGGTCTTAAGACTCCTTGATGTTTCAAAAGATACCATTGCGGTATACTTGCCAGAATTGAGTCCCCAGAATGGCAGTTTGCAATTTGTTACCTCTTTATTCCCGTAATTCCCAATCCCGCCAAAATGACTGTACCTCCTAAGACGGTGGTCAGACTGATTGGTTCGGAAATCAAAATCGATGCAAAAATCACCGTCACAAATGGAGTGATATAAAGAGTGGTACCAGCGGTAACGGGTTTTACCCTCTTGAGACCGTCAAACCACAACAGGTAACCTGCGAAGGTTGCAAGGACACCTATGAACAAGAGTGAAATAATCAGGTAAACATTCCTAAGGAAAAATAAGGGAACTATGCCGGAACTCACAAACGGTAGCAGCATGATCATCCCTACAACGGAAACATACCCCGTTACATTCAGTGGATTGTGTTTGACTAGCAGGTCCTTCCCAACGATGGTGAAAATTGCCCAGGACAGGGCGCTTAGAAGCACCAGAAGTGCAGAAAACAGCTCGGAGTGGGAAAGACTGGTAGGTTTTAGCAGAATGGCCATTCCGAGTGTTGAAACCATGAGTCCGAGAATGACGGGCAAATGGAGACGATCTCTCCTGAGAGAAATACCTAAAATGGCTATGAAGATGGGCTCGAACGAGACTATGAAACTGGCATTACCTGCTGTAAGACCATCCTCCCCCCATATAAAGAGCAGTTGATAGAGCAAAACACCTGTTAATGCTAAAATAAAAATTTTAACAATCTCCTCTTTCGTGTACTTTTCCTTGGTAAGTAACAGTACCGGCACAAACATAACCGCAGCTATCAGGAACCTTGAGAACGCGATCTGTTGTGGATCGAGGAAGGAGAGTGAGTATTTCATGAGAACGTATGTAACTCCCCAGATGATCGATGTCACAACCAGTTCAACGTATCCTAGTGTCCCATTCCTCACTTTCATTGTCTTTACAGAATAGCGAGGTACGATAAAAAAATAAATATTGTTAAACACTGCACTTCGATGGTGTTTCTAGATCCCGGAATATTTCTTGCGGCTACGGGAATCACTTTTCTCGAGATATCGGAGGCATCTGCTGTCGGACTTGCCATTTCTGCAGAAGGAGGAAATAAGGCGTTCCTGTACGTAGCTCTGGGTGTATTGATAGTATTCATCATCACATTTGCGGCAGGTCAGCAGATAGCAAGATTGCCGATTCTTATCGTAAGGTTAGTTGCCGGGGTCCTGCTGCTGTACTTCGGTCTCAGGCTTGCCAGGAGCGCAAGAAGGGCGGTAGTCAGATCTAGGCAGTTTGTCTCGGCTAAGGAGCAAAACATTGAGAAGGGAATTTTCTATACTGCATTCTCCGTGGGATTGGTTGAGGCATTTGAGGCTGCAATAGTTCTGGTTGCCCTGATACCAAATAATTTCGACTCCACACTGTATGGAATGAGCTTAGGACTTTTGATAGTCGTCGTGGGAACTATTGTCTTGAAGTCACAGGTACGGAAGATTAAGCAGGCGAACATGAAGGTCGTGGTATCTGCGTTACTTCTAGCATTCTCCGCATTCTGGTTCGGCGAGGCAGTTGTCAGGCTCCTGGATCTCTGGTTGATCCCACTGTTTATCGTATTCGGAGTTGCTGTCTACCTCTTCGCTCACAGAAAATGAGTTATGCAATGCTCTGCTCAGATAGAATCGTAGAAAAAAAGTAGGTGAAAGTGGTTCAGGTTCCGATCCACTTTCTTATTCCAGTTTTTGTAAACCAGCTTCTCACTCCTTTCGGAACTAGGAGATACAGTATCACCAGCGCACCTAACACGGTCCCGCTCGGATAATCCAGGACCGCTATAACTACCGCCATTATCATCCCCAGTACCCATCCTATCTCGGCCCCTTTCCAGAACGAATATGCTACGAAAAGCCAGATCATGCCGAGCACTAGGTAAACCGGGAAAGCGACTGCATCCGAAGGTAGTCTTAGCAGCCCTGACTGGAAAGCCAGCACAGGGGACGAGAATGTCAGGAACGCCCGCAGTATCTCTACCAAACCTATCAGGAAGGCTACGAGAGCCAGTATTGCTACACCTAGTGGTCTTCCCATACTCCTTTTCATGATAATTCGTATAAAACCTGTTTGGTACAATTATCTACTAGTAGACCCAGAAGAGCAGTTGAAAATATGGGTCCTATTCAAGAGAAATACCATTCAATGGGAGTAATATATATGGACGGAGGCAAATCCACTTCAGGGTCCAGACGTCCCCATGGTACATTCTGCACTTAGGAATCTAGGAATTGCCGAATCTTGTAAAACCTCAAATAATGAGGCATGGGCCCGGCCGGATTTGAACCGGCGGCCTTCGCTGTGTGAGAGCGATGTCATAACCACTAGACCACGAGCCCCGTGGTTAATTTTCTTGTCCATTATTACTTTTGCTTCACTTACCGGATCGATCTATAGAACCACAACTCCCGTGTTAACTGGAACGCAAAATCACAGAGCAATTGCAAAATGTTCTTTATTTAACAAATCAATAAGGGGGGATTGACCGACTACTCCTTGTCAAATTACTCTTTCGAACTGCCAAAAGACCTTATCAGGCAAACACCACCTGACGACAGGACAGAGAGCAGATTGATGATTGTCAGGGGGAATGAACTCATCAATTCAAGGTTCAAGGAAATCATCGATGTCTTGGAAAAAGGTGACGTAATTGTCTTTAACAAGACGAAAGTGAGAAAGTCACTTGTGGAGGGAAAGAAAATCACGGGAGGGAGAGTACAGATAAATTTCTTGAAAAAGGATCCGGAGGGGTTTGCTGCACTCATTAAGGGCAGAGTCAGGGACGGAGAGAATCTGGAGTTGGGAAGCAGGATCGTGCGAGTAGGTTCCAACCGAGAGGGGTTCAGGACAATTTCTGGAGACATAGACTGGAACTACATCGAAAGGATCGGACACCTACCACTTCCGCCCTACATCAAACAGAGGGAGGACTATCCTTACTATCAGAACGAGATAGGCTCAGAAATTGGGTCGGTAGCAGCACCAACTGCAAGTTTGCACTTTAGCAGGGAAATGCTGGATCAATTGAGAAAGAAGGGTGTCAGGGTTAGATATGTTTTGCTGGAAGTTGGTTACGGGACATACAAGGAAATTAGAGACGATTGCATAAGAAAGCACATAGTCGACGAAGAGGAGATAGAAGTTCAGAGGGAAACGATCGCAGATATTGAGGGTGCTGAGGGTAAGGTTGTGGCCGTTGGCACGACGGTGATGAGAGCCCTGGAGACGGCTTCGTACCCGGGAAGAATGAGTCCTTACAAGGGTCTCACAAGGATATTCATATATCCGGGGTGGAAATTCAACTCGCGAGTGACACACCTTGTTACCAATTTTCACATTCCAAGAAGTTCATTGCTCTCTCTGGTTTATTCATTCGGTGGAGAGGAGAGGATCAAAATTGCTTACAGAGAAGCGATCGAACAAAAATACTATTTTTACAGTCTGGGGGATGCGATGCTGATTGACAGGGATCGCTAGTTCTTTGCGTTTCCCTTCTGGTAAAGCTTGTTGATCTCTTCTGTTATCGTCTTCAATTTGGCATTCATTTGATTGACCTGTTCCTTGATCGACTTGAGTCTCATTTCCGATATCTCGACGTCCTCTTCGATCTCCTTCTTGAAAGACTCCACGTCCTTGACCTTGACCAATATAGTCCCTACACCCCTGTATATTTCATCGTTCTCGTTTGACTTTTTCAGGTATTCCAGTGTCTTCTTGTCTTCCCTCGATTTGACGTCGTACTGGTACTGTTGTGCCAGAAGGGTTTCTAGCTGTTTCTGCAAGGTCTCTGCCTGCTTCATCTGGTCCTGTACATACGGTCCAAGGTTTAAATCAACCATTGCATCCGAATTGTGAGATGGAATATTAAATTATAGCTAAAACGTCGAAGTCACAAATGAAATCAAGTCGTTAAGCTTCATTGATCATCGGACAGAGGCAAGGTTCCTCAGCCAGTGCTGTTTCTACCGCAGACCTTGCAATCTTCGTTCCTGGGGATGTTCATTACGTCCATGGATGGTTTCCAAACATCAATATAGAGCAACTCACCTGCCACCTCCTTCTTCAGGATTACTTTGAGTGCTGTTGTAACGGCCATCGATGCTATAGCCCTGACCGCACTTGGGATTACACCCTGAGCGGTGCACGCCACACCGCTTCCCTCGTTCGGATACCCGAAACAGGAGAGACAGGAGGTGCTCCCTGGAATGACAGCCTTTACGTACCCGTAGGTGCCTTCTGCTGCAGAAAAAATCCACGGTTTCTTCAGTTTAAACGACACCACGTTGATTACGTTCCGAGCATCGTAGTTGTCGGTTCCATCCATTATGATGTCCCCCTGAGATAGTATGGGCTCGGCATTTTGAAAGGTCAGCCTCTGATCTATGGGGTTTACGCTGACCTCCCCGTTGATTCTAAGCAGTTCAGCCTTTGCTACATCCACTTTCTTTAGCCCTATGTCACTCTCTTTGTACATCGCCTGTCTGTTTAGGTTGCTATTCTCCACAATATCATCGTCCACTATGGTGACGCTTCGCACTCCCATCCTAACCAGAATCTCTGCGATTGCAGAACCGGTTCCACCCATACCAACAACAACCACTGACGACGACTCGATCAGTTTCTGACCAGCTGGAAATATCTCTCTGACAGAAATCTGGCTGAGATACCTTTCCATCGCCATGCCTTGTTATGGAGGGGTCGGTAATAAGTTATCCTCCGCTGACTGGCGGGAACACCGAAACGGCATCTCCCTCAGACAATTTAGATTCCTCTCCGAGGAACGTATTGTTCAGAGCCACAAGCGAAGTGCTGTCGTACCTCATCCCTGGGTACTTTCCCCTGAGAAGTGCAAGGAGTTCCTTAATCGTAATCTCCCCCACATCCATGTCTTCCTCCTTCTTTCCGGTGGAGTCACGATACTTCGCGTAGTACCTGATATGTATCCTCATCCGCTTCCCTCCAGTACGGAATTCTGGAACTTACAGCCCTCTTGAATATTTCGAAGACCTCCCCATCATTCTTTCCCTTGAAACTGAATAGCTGATCGTGCCTGTTCAGGCATGTCTGGAACTCACCCTTTGATGTGATGCGCATCCTTGTGCAGTGCTTGCAGAAATCTGCATTCCTCTGGGGTCTTACGAACTCCACCACGCCATCTCTGCCATCGGACATAGGGACGTGAACCCTGCGTCTGTTGTGGAGTGAGTTGTACTCGACCCCCGAAGCGGTCTCCAACAATTTGTCCTCAATCACCCTTATGTCGTAGTGGTACTTCCGATAGTTTGCATCACTTTCTCCCCTCCTGTCCGTCTCGTACTCAATGAGCTGCAGGATGGCACCCTTTCTTGAGGTGAATTCCAACATCCTATCTATCTGGTGAACGTTCACTCCCTTAAGTACGACAAAGTTTACCTTGATGGGGGAAAGACCTGCTGAAAAGGCTGCATCAATTCCCTCCTCTACCACCTCCAGAGCGTCTACCTTGGTTATCTCAACGAAATGGTTCCTCTCTATGGAATGCATGGATATGTTGATCCTGTTGAGACCGGCTTCCTTCAAGCCTCTGGCCCTGTCCTTCAGGAAGAAGGCATTGGTTGTGAGCGAGATATCCCCGGCAACGTGCTTCCTAGTCCTCCGTATGATTTCATCCAGGTCCCTCCTGAGGAGGGGTTCTCCTCCAGTGAACTTCACCCTGTTCACTCCGTTGCTCGCTGCCATAGCCACGACTCCTTCTATCTCCTCCGCCGACAGCGTAGAAGCGTTCTCGTCCGTGCCTTCCATGTGACAGAAGAAGCACCTAAAGTTGCAGGAGGCATTGACCTGAATTCTCAGACTGTTCAATTGTCTCCCGTATGTGTCGTAGAGCACCGTCGTCACGATTGAAAGCGAGAATCAAAAACTTTGTGACGCTTGACGAACAAAATGCGCATCAGTGCCAGGACTCCGATCCGTCTGCAAAGTGATCCTTCTTCCAGATGGGCAATCGCTGTTTCACGGCCTCCACGATGTACCTGCACGCATCGAATCCGTCGCCCCGATGGGAGGAGTGGACGGCGACATAGAGCGAAACCTCCCCCGGTTTAACTATGCCTATGCGGTGAACTGCAATTGCATCGATCACCCTAAACTTCTCCTGAGCTTCGGCCAATATTCTGTTCAGCTCCTCTTCCGCCATTCTTTCTTCACACTCGTAGAATAAGTGTAAAAGCTCCTTCGATGATTCCGTTTTCCTCACCACACCTTGAAAGACAACAGTGGCGCCAATCTCCAGGTTGTTTGTGGCAAGTAGAGTCGATGGATCGACAGGATCAGTCTGTATGGTCCCTTTCACCATTTCAGATTTAACATTCGATATTCAACCTTTTTGAGGATGTCGTAAGCACCGGATCGAGAGGTCAAACGTCAAATTTGACTCCCTGGGCGAGCGGTATGTCTTTTCCCCAGTTGATCGTGACGGTCTGCCTCCTGGCATAGTTCTTCCAGGCATCGCTGCCGCTCTCCCTTCCACCGCCTGTATCCTTCTCTCCTCCAAAGGCACCTCCGATCTCGGCACCCGCAGTTGCGGTGTTAACATTTGCGAGTCCACAATCGCTCCCGAGTGCAGAGAGGAACCTCTCCTCCTCGTTCAGGTCCGTGGTATAGATGCTCGACGAAAGACCCTGCGGAACGGAATTGTGGATTCTGATAGCCTCGTCCAGAGTCTTGTACTTGAAGACATAGAGGATGGGGGCGAACGTCTCTTCGCACGTTATTGGAGTAACCTTTGGCATCTCTATGATCGTTGGTTGGACGTAGAAACCCTTCTCCAGTCCTTTTACCACTGCTGGTCTGCCACCTACAAGGACCTTCCCTCCCTCTTTTTCAGCCCTCGTTATTGCCGAACTGAAGTTCTTTACAGCCTCACCGTCTATCAGGGGACCTACCAGGATTCCACTTTCCCTCGGATTCCCAACCTTGGCCTTGGTGTATACGTCCTTTAATCTGGTAACGAATTCCTCGTATATCTTATCTTCAACAATTATCCTCCTGGTCGTAGTGCATCTCTGACCAGCTGTTGCCATCGCCCCGAATGCGACTCCTTTGAGGGACAGGGAGAGGTTGGCCTTGGACGATACTATGGAACCGTTGTTGCCACCTAGCTCCAGGATGGTCTTCCCAAATCGTCTTGCCACCATTTCAGAAACGACTCTACCCGACTTCACAGAGCCGGTAAAGGATACGAGCTTGATTCTTGGATCCGAGGACATTAGGTTGCCAATCTCGCTGCCCCCTCCAGTTATAAGCGTGAAAATCTCGGGATATGAGTTGTCTCTGATCACCCTAGCGACTATTTTCATGATCGAAACGGCGGTTAGCATCGCCTTAGACGACGGTTTCCATATCACCACATCCCCAACCACTGCTGCTATGAATGAGTTCCATGACCAGACGGACGACGGGAAATTGAATGAAGTTATCACTCCTATAACACCGAGCGGAAGGTACTGTTCGTACATCCTGTGCTCGTACCTCTCGCTGGCCATCTGTAATCCGTGCAATTGCCTTGAAAGGCCGACAGCAAAATCCGCAATGTCAATCATCTCCTGTATTTCCCCTTCTCCTTCTATGGTGGTCTTCCCAGTCTCAAGGGAGACTATCTTCCCCAGGTTCGCCTTCTCTTTCCTGAGTTCGTTCCCTATGAGCCTTATAAGTTCACCGCGTTGAGGAGGAGTCAGTTTCAGCCAACTTTCTAGCGTCTTTTCTGACTTCCTGACGACAAATTCGTAGTCAACCTTAGACCCCGTGAGAACGCTCGCTATACCCTTCCCGTCTATCGGGCTTATTGCCTCTACTTTCTTGCCAGAGGGCTTCTTTACCCAATCCTCTGCGTAAACACCAGAATTGATCGAACTCAAATTCAAATCGATCATAATTTCGCTTCTGAGTTTCTTTAGATCCATAGACATCCTTACCCTATCCTTTTAAATGTAAAGGTTTTTACGCTGACATGGGCAAGGGCTTGTAGTGTAACCTGGATAGCACAGGAGCCTCCGGAGCTTCTAATTCGGGTTCAAATCCCGACAAGCCCGTTGTCTAACTCGACTCCTTCTTGGATCAAACATCAGAGATTAAACGCGAGAGTTAAGCGGCTACCATGCTAACAATCTGTGTTATTTCTACCAAGATACAGTCTTGCTATCCATCGGTTTCTATTTTTAGCAATAATCGGCGCATCTCTCCCTCAAAGCGCAATGACCTTGTAGAGTAGAGTTCAGGACATATCTTATCAGCACAAGTTTTCAATTTCAGCTGTGACCCGCCCCGCAGTTCGGACACTTAATGCTGGTCTCATCGAACAAGGTTCCGCAGTGCGTGCACCTTATCATAACTGCAGGACCTCGAGTTGCTTCGTTTACCGAAGGTTTGGCAAATGGCTCCTCAGCCCTCTCCACCGGATTAGGTGCATTCCTGTTCGGTTGAGGGACCTTTCTGAAGATTCTACCTACTATACCCAGGCCAAATCCGATTATAATAAATACGAGACCGTAGAGAGTATATCGGTAGATCGTTAGTACCAAACCAACTAGCATAACGATTAATCCCAACAAATAGTACTTCGGCATATTTGGGAATCTGTGTGCTGGACCCCTTGTTCCATCTTGGCCAGAATTCGTCAACCGGTAGTGATAAACGATAACTTATTTAACATTCCCGAAAGGACGTGACCCAGAGACGAAACCCGTTGCCTTTTACCATTACTGGAATTCTCATAGAGTGTGCCGTAACATGTATATAATTTGGAATGCTACGCTTCCAATGGCTCCAAAAGATGCGAAAGATCCATTCGAGTATGAATACGAAGTCGCGTGGGTTGATACCGATGCGATGGGGATAATGCACTTCTCTAACTACTTCAGACTTTGTGAGAGGGCTGAACAGTATTTTCTTGGGTCCAAGGACCTCAAGGGGGAGGGGATTTTCCTTCCAAGGGTGAATGCGACTTGCGACTATACCTACCCTCTCAGGTTCAGGCACAAGGCCCGAGTCGAGGTTTCCATCAAGGAAATCGGCAAGAGACACATCACTTTTGTGTACTCCATCTTCAATCAAACTGCAGGTAAACTAAGCGCAAAGTGCAGCATTGTGGTAGTATCCGTTAATGCGAATATGGAGCCAATAGTCTTGGAAGACAAGATCGTCGAGAAACTGAAAGCGAAATCAGAGCCTCTAGAAGATTCATAGGCTCTGGTAAGTATGAGGAATTCAAATAACATGCGAAACGTCGAAGCGGCCAAAAGTGGCATCCTCCCGCCCTCCCGTTTCATTCTGCCGTTCAAGTATTCCTCTAAGTAATCTCACCCACCCTCCCAATGAGTGAAAATTACTGTTGCTTAGCCTTGCTCAGATTAAATCTCACCAACACCAAGCTAGGCACTTTCTCGCCTTCAAATTCCACTTGGTCACTATGTATTCTTATCTCCTTGAGAGCTCCGAC
Source organism: uncultured Thermoplasmatales archaeon (assembly GCA_964391105.1). Lineage (GTDB taxonomy): Archaea > Thermoplasmatota > Thermoplasmata > Thermoplasmatales. Next base: position 4,922 of record CAYMKC010000022.1, on the reverse strand, counting down.
CCTCAACCGTCATTACCTTCAAAGCTTCCCAGTGATTCGGGTCTCAGCCAGGAGAAGCCCATAGGCGATATAGATATTCTTGCTCCGGGAGGAGAATCCCTTATCCACTTTCTCAGCTCATCCTTTGAAGCAACTCTCCCATTCTCTATTGAAGTGTTCCCTCCCTCCGCATTTATGTTGACCTTTAAGTTCGTTACGACGTCGTTGAACTTTGTCCAGGATTTGAGCACCTTCTTGAATCTTGCTATAAAGGACCCAGCTTTCCACTTCTCCTCAAGATCCCTGACGAAGTCCATGAACTCGGTTTAAAGACCCTCTCGACCCATTTGGTCTGAATCCAGAATTCATGCCGCACCAGAGTTTCTCATGCATCAAGAAGCCGCTGCTATCGAGTCTTGGGCGAGGGTAGGGGGTAAACTGAGGTCGAAATGGGATGGCTTGGGGTATTGAAGCTGGCTCTTTATGATGTAAGAGACCCTGGCAAACTCTGCCTCGAATTCCGACAAGCCCTTTCTCCACTCTCCCGAAAGAGAATTTGGTCGCCCACTCAGCAAAGGGGCTCCGCCCCACGCTGGGAAACTATCAAACCTACAGCTATTGATTCCGACTAACGGGAGTACAGAATGGCCGACAGTTTGTAAACATTACCACTCAGTCGTGATATCGATTGAAAGATGAAATTCTAAGAATGAAGTGGATAAGAAATGATCGTTCAGATTAACAGTCGAAATATATTTAGATGTATAAACTCCACCTTCAGTGTAACGTGATTAGTTAAAGATTGGTTAAATAGTCGTACACACTATTGGTGGCAAGATAAAAGCAGGGTTACTAAGAGTATACTGATTTTTATTGAAATGTGTATTGAAATGACAACATTCGAAGAATTCAACTTGAAGAGGGAACTTTTGGAGAAGCTTAACGGTATCAACTTCATCAAGCCAACTGAGGTACAAGAGAAATCTATACCCCTTGCACTTGGCGGGAAGGACCTAGTGGTGAAATCCAAGTCTGGAACCGGTAAAACGGCGGCGTTTCTTGTACCAGTGATCCAGACGCTAGATGCCAAGGATGCAATGGGTGCTATTGTGGTAGTACCTACAAGAGAGCTAGCTATACAGGTTTTCAGTATGGTTCAGAAACTGGCAACTGGCTCAAAGATTAGGGGGGCACTTGTTTATGGCGGAACATCAATCGGTGCCCAGATAGATTCCCTCAGACAGTCTCCGAACATAATTGTAGGAACTCCCGGAAGGATCATTGATCTCATGAAACGTGGATATCTGAAGCTGAATCGCACAAAGATCCTGGTTCTAGACGAGGCTGACGTAATGCTTGATATGGGATTCTTGGAGGATGTGGAGTACATAATGTCCATCATGCCGAAGCAGAAGCAGGTTATGCTCTTCTCAGCAACAATGGCGGAGCGGATAACCAAACTTTCTGAAAGGTACATGAATAATCCTAGATACATAAACATCGGTCAAGACAAAGAACTGACTGTCACATTGATATCCCACAAATACGCCATGTCAAAGCCCTCTGCAAAACTCGCGACCCTGTTCACATACATCAGCGAGTTCAAGCCAAAAAAGTCTATAATTTTCTCAGACACCAAGCATAATGCAGATTATCTTTACAGTGCATTGATCAGGCAGGGTTACAAAGCGACAGTGATGCACGGTGATCAAAAACAATCGCAAAGGGAGAAAGCTCTGGTGGATTTCAGGAGAGGTGCGCAATTCCTCGTTGCAACGAACGTTGCTGCGAGAGGGCTTGATATAACTGGCATCTCGAATGTAATAAATTATGATACTCCTTCAGACCCTTACGTGTACGTTCACCGAGTGGGGAGGTCAGCCAGAATGGGCGCTGAAGGTGCTGCCTTCTCCATTGTCAATCCTTCAGATGTGGCGCTTATTCGTGAGATAGAACGTTCAGTAAAGATAAGAATGAAATATATAGAACTCGACAGTCAGATCAACCAGAGGGTGTCGCTCGAGATTGCCGATTTTAAATTTGTAAGATCGGATAGACGAAAGAACCCAACCGAGAACAGGCTCGATCGCGGTAGATCCAGTGAAAACAGGAGGAGACGCGGTCAAAACGACAGATTCAGACGACGCCCAAATGATAGACAAAGATCAAGCGGTAACTACAAACCATACGGCAGGTCATAAGACCCAGGATTCTATCGCATTCAGTGTCTCTTCTAGGGTAGTTTAACCTCTAGAATTTGTCATACGTCACACCTTTCTCTCCTAGATCCCGAACATCTCTCCATGGCAACTCAAATAGTCTCATCCATTTTCATTTCTTTGCTCTTTCCGCATCGTCTATTCTCGCCCTTCTAGCACTACTTTTGGCTATATTTCTTCTAGAGAGGTACTGGATAGAAAAGAGCTGAAAAATTGATCAACAAATCAGTGAAAGGAACGACTTTAGTTTTACGCATTTTGGCAGCAGAATTTCAGAGTCCCCATACCGTTGTGACAACAGTTATATGGCCTTCTAGAGTAGTTGAAGTGGAAGAGCACGGGAAAGAAGTACGATACTCACTGACCACGAGTTTGCCGTCATAAATTTTCAATTTCTATATTTCCTTTGATCTTTTTTAACACTCAGAAAGTGTGAATGCACTTTGCTAGCCTTTTTACTGCTTTCGCACTGCATTTTCCTGAAACTAAGTATCTTCTAGGGATCCAGAGCTCGTTTAAAACAAATGACTTTTGACGTCTGGTCCCGATGGTTCTGCCAGTAAGGTAGATAACCAATTTTTATTGAAATTGGTTCAGGGTATCCAATTGTTAGCATCTACGAACTATTATATAGCTCGAATAAATTAAGGTGGATGAAAAATTTTAAACATACCATAACTGAGGTTCCAGAAAGATTAGAGCTAGTGAACAACTTCAAGAAAATAACCGACGACGTTATGATATGGAGGCACAAGATGCTAAGGAACGAGGGACTGACCAGACCTGGTCTTTTCGTAATGTACTTTGTGAGTAATAAAGGTCCATTGAAACTGACTGATTGTTCAACGATTCTTGGAGTTTCGAAGCCCACAGTTACGAAGATCGTCGATAATCTTGAAGACGATGGATTGGTCAGGAGGATGAAGGAAGGAGAGGACAGGAGGAGTTACTACGTCCACCTTACAGACCTGGGGAGAGAGAGACTGGGCGTCTTGAACAAGCGGCTAGAGAAAGTCTTCTACGATGCAACGAGAGACTTCACGATCGAGGAAGTTAGGACTCTCAATTCCTTGATTATTGCTGTCGGAGAAAAACTGGGATATATTTCAACGCAGAATTGAAAGGTAACTGAGATGTATGAAAATGTAAACGGAATTGAAGGATACGATAAGCACTACACGAACAGAGTGCTGGCACTTCTTGCATTTATCGTTATGATAGTGATGTACGTAGAGGGAATGTTGACCCCTTCGCTGCCAAGTATCGCTTCTGGATTCAAAGTGAGCGTGTCCCAAGTTAGTCTGGTGCTTTCGAGCTATCTTGTTGGGGGAGTAGCTCTAACCCCTATAGTGGGAAAGCTCGGAGACATTTATGGTAAAAAGAAGATTCTTTCTATATCCCTCATACTCTATGCAATATTCGTTTCTGTTACGGGGTTCTCTCCAAATTTTACTTTCATGGTTGTTTCCAGGGCCATTCAGGGAATAGGACTAACGATTCTTCCACTCGGCATGAGTCTCATACGAGAGGAATTCCCAAAAGAAATGATTCCCAAGGCACAAGCTCTAATTAGCGCAATGTTTGGTGCAGGGTTTGCAGTGAGTCTTCCTCTGGGATCTTTTGTTTCTAACGACTACGGATGGAGGTGGACATATCATTCTGCAGTGCCCTTCGTTATAGTATCGACTATCATAGCTCTGCTGATAATAAAGGAGTCTAAATACAAGAGACCACAGGTGAAGATTGATTTCGTTGGAGCAGTACTGCTTGCATCGGTGTTGGGATTGTTCGTTTTTGCTCTGTCTCAGGGGCCAGTGTGGGGGTGGACTTCTACGAAGGTGCTTGGAATGCTTGGGGTTTCTGTGATACTGATAGCCCCGTTGGTAATGTATGAGTCACGCTATAAGAGTAAGGGAGGAGAATCCCTCCTAGATTTCAGACTTCTAGCCCAACGCAACGTTATGGTAACTAACCTTGCGGTAACTGTCTCCGGAATGGGAATGTTTCTTGCGATGCAAGCCTTGACCTATAGGTTCGAACTGCCGACTCCTGACGGACTCGGAAAATCGATCCTCTACACCGGAATCTCTCTGGTTCCGTTCGCCATTGGTATGATTGTCTTTGCACCAATAACGGGTCAGCTGGTTTCAAGGGTTGGAGTGAAGCCACTCGCGGTTCTCGGAAGCGTTGTTTCTGCCGTCGGGTTCCTATTCCAGGCACTAATCCCCTCCTACACAATAACCATGGTGCTGGAATTCGTAACGGGAGCTGGACTTTCAATGATCAATGCATCCGTAATCAACTTCTTGATCCTGACAGTCAATCCGAAGGATATGGGTCTTGCCACTGGAATGAACGGAACATTTAGAAGTGTGGGGAGTGCAATAGGTGCACCAACTGCAGGCTCATTACTATCCACTTTCACTGCATCCTACACCGTAGCGTATGTTGGAGGTCATCCCATAACCAAGAACCTTCCTTCACATCTCGCGTTCTACTATGCATTTATCATAGCAGCATCTACTTTTGCGGCATCTATCATAACCGTTTACTTCGGGAAAGAGGTACTGGGAAGGAGATCGGTGACCGACACGGAAAGAAAAAGGTTCGAATCAGAATATCATGCAAAGTAGATGTCTTCAGTTTTTCTTTTATTTTCAATACTCAGTAGAGAGAAACCCAGTGGAATTCTAACACTGAATTGCATCGGGACGTTGATTTACC
>CAYMKC010000021.1:0-18016 GCA_964391105.1 uncultured Thermoplasmatales archaeon | reverse complement strand
TCAAGACCATGAGGAAGAAGGAGGCCCACAAGGGACAAGTGGAAGAGAAGTTTGCACTCATAGAACAGATACTCCCCCAGATATCTCAGAAGAGCGCCAAGATTCTAAACCTCGAACCTCCGGACATCGCCCCCATAATTTCGAAGGTCATGGGCGTCGTTGCCTTCCGAGAGATTGACGGTGAACTGTTCGCAGAGAACTACACCGAGAGGGTACAGAGCTTCAAGGTGGTGCTTAAGGGGGAAGGACAGTTCACCGAGAGCGTCAAGAACCTGAAACCGTTCCAGAAGGTCAAACTTAGTTTTTCCAAGGAGGTCATAAGCTCGACCGAAATATACGTGGACCTGCCAGAGCCAGTTCTCCTTGGAGCATATTCCCTCCCGAAGGTGTTTAGCGATGAATGAAAAGTTGGAAACCATAGTCAAACAGATCTACCAGGAGATGAAGAAGGGCCAGATCCCGAAGGTGGAGCTTAAGTCGAGGAACAAGGAGAACATACTCTTCGACCCAAAGACTTCTGTCTGGAAGTATGGAGACAACACGGTGAAAAGGTATGCCTCCAAGGCAAGCTCAGCGAAGGGCATTCTGAAAATGCTCTACATTGTCGACTTTGTCGATGAGATGACAGCGAGTATGAAGACCTCTACCCTGAGGGAGATGTACTACATCTCAGAGGGATGGAACCTAGGCAAGTTCGAGAGCCAGGATGAATCGGACCTGATGGTAGAAGACCTCGAAGTGATGACAAACTACCTCAGGGAAGAGATGAGACTCAGGCCGGAAGAGAGCGGCGCATCTGTCATAGGTAACCTCACCCTGACAGAAATGAACAGGAAGGGGGAGAAGAAGAAGTTGAACTGCAGGGATGACGTTGGAGACGGGGGGTATACGATTCCGTACAACGTAGAGAAGGAGAAGATCGACCTCGTTTCGAGCGACGTGGACTTTGTCCTTGCGATCGAAACCGGAGGAATGTTCGACAGGCTGGTCGAGAATAGGTTCGACGAAGATATGAGATCTCTCTTGGTCCACATGAAAGGGCAGCCATCGAGGTCCACCAAGAGGTTGCTGAACAGGCTCAACAAAGAACTTCATCTCCCGATAGTCGTCTTCACTGATGGAGATCCCTGGAGCTTCAGGATCTTTGCATCGGTCGCATATGGTGCAATAAAGACTGCACATATTTCCGACATCCTTGCAACGCCAACCTCGGAATTCATTGGCATCACAGCGAGCGATATCCTGAGATACGATCTACCGACAGACAAGCTCACTGACAAGGACGTGGAAGCACTTCACGCAGAGCTTGCAGACCCCAGATTTAACATACCATTCTGGAAGGGAGAGATCGAGACGATGCTCAAGCTTGGTAAGAAAGCAGAGCAGCAGGCGTTGGCGAAATACGGTCTGGATTTCGTCACGGATACGTATCTCCCAGAGAAACTCAAAGAAAATGGAATAGTATGAACGGCAAGGTCACTGCACTAGCATTCGGTTCGCTAGCTGGATTCCTGGCCCTGGGAGACAGATACGTCATCTCGACGCTCTACAACCAGCTGATGGTGAACTATCACCTCACCTCGAAGGTGGTCTTTTCCATCCTCTTCTCTGCATTTTATATCGGCTACACTGTTTTCCAGCTTCCGGGAGGATGGATCGCACAGAAGTATGGACCATCCAGAGTGATGGGGATATCGCTCATATCGTGGTCTTTCCTGTTCCTGACACTCCCTTTGACGAAATACTTTGGCGGCGCAATTGGAATAGCCTTCCTTATGGGCCTGGCCCAGGGACCCGTTTTCCCCTCCATAATATTCCTATTGAGGCTGTACTACAAAGATTCACAGTATGCAAGGGCCTCTGGCATACTGTCCGGAGTAGTTGACGTTTCTCCGGCAGTAATACCATTCGTAGCATTTGGACTGTATTACACACACATCGGAATCAGTCTTCCCTTCATAGTGATGGGTGGAGTTGGAATGGCCTCTGGATTCGTGATGCTACTCGTGAGATTCCAGTACACTTACCAAACCGAAAAGGCGAGATGGTCTTCCCTACTCGGGAAAAGATACGTCTTGTTTGGTATCTCATTCCTGATATACGATTATTTCTTTTATGTGATATTTACGTGGTATCCGTACTTCCTCAAGGCAAGGTTTGCCATAGAATCCAACAACTTCCTCTATGGCACGGTTCCCTGGATGTTTAGTGCCGTAGCTGGAATACTTTTTGGAATCTACATGGACAGGATCAACAGGGACGCCCTAGTTTCTGAAATATCGTACGCAGTCATTGCCATCGCCCTGATTGGAATGGCCCTTTCTAGGAGTCCGCTCGTGTTCCTTTCGTTCGTAATTGTTTCGCTGTTCTTCCTGGGTCCACCATTTCTTGCCTCTTGGCGACAAGCCACCAGACTGGGTGGAGAGAATAGTTCATCCTTTGTTGGTGGGTGGATGAACTTTTGGGGGAACATTGGGGGTATAGCAGCCCCGTTCGTCGTTGCAGTACTGATAAGCAATTACGGAGTGTCTGACATGTTCCTGCTTACCGTATCTGTCCCGATCATGGGACTGGTTACCTGGCTGTATATGTCGAGGTGGGAACCCCATGAGAAATGACGCAATAAGCATCCTGAGCAGGAAACTGGGAGTATCCAAGGAAGCTTTCCATCAGAATTATGAGACCATTGGAAGGGCAATGATCATTAGGGAGGAGGATTCCTTCGACGAATATCACGTACGGTTCGGACGCTTGATGAGGTCATCCTTCAAACTCTGGTCCGTTTACAAATATACTGGCATAGAGAACGCAAAAAGGATACCTGCGATCGAGTTGATCTCGGGGATCCACACCGATGTAGTGCAGAGAGAAGACGGAGTGTTGTATGCGATGGACCCCGCGAAAGTCATGTTTTCAAAGGGAAACAAGAGAGAGAGACACTATCTGAGGCAAATAGTTCGTCACGAAGAAACCGTATTGGACATGTTTGCGGGTATCGGATATTTCTCAATTCCGCTTTCTTTTGATGTCAAGAGGATTTACTCCTGTGACATCAACCCGGATTCGTTTCACTACCTTCTTATGAATGTGAGGCTTAACAGGGTACGGAATTTGGTACCCATGCTGGGCGATTCTTCGAGAATACCCTTAAGGGGGTTTGCTGACAGAATTATCATGGGTCACTTTGAATCTTCCAGATATCTCAAATCGGCCCTTGGTTACTTGAAGGACGAGGGTGACATCCACCTCCATCAGTTGGTGAAGAGAGGGGAGACTGGAAAGGTGAGGGAAAAGTTCGGAAGCTATGACTACGTGGACGCATTGGAGATAAGAAGAGTGAAGAGCTACTCGCCTTCTCTCGACCACGTAGTTTTGGACCTGCACGTAAAAAAGAACTAATATCCGTAATCATTCCAAATCATGGCAGCGGTTTCTCAGATCATAGCAAAGCAAGAGAATTTCAGGAAACAGGTACTTGCGCTACAACCCTCTGAAAATACAATTCCGAGGAGAGCCCTGAAGGCGCTTTCCTCAGACTTCGAGCAGAGGTACTCTCTCGTGATCGATTCGAGCTTCAGGGACCAAAAGGTCCACAACGCATACGCTGGTACCAAGCACTCCGAGATCCTGGTGGAACAAGTGGAAAAGCTGGCAAGGAAGGCGTTCCGATCGGATTTCGCTGACGTTAGACCCATCGCTGGTCACCTGGCAGCAATGCAGGTAATGGGAAGTCTCCTGAAGAGGGGCGAAAAATTCCTCTACATTCCAATTGGGAAAGGGGGTTATGACGGGTATACTCCTCCATTCCTTCCCACCCTTCTCGGACTGGAAGGGAGGGAAATCCCGATGAGGGGATGGAAGATAGACTACGAGAAACTCTCCAAGATCAAAGGGGACTACAAGGCAGTCATCCTGGGAGCTAGCCTGTTCCTTCACCCGTATGACATCAGGAGAGTCAGAGAGGAGTTTCCGAGTTCACTTATCTTCTATGATGCATCTCACGTCCTTGGCCTGCTCGCTACAGGGGTTTTCCAGAAGGACTTCAACGATGCAGATGTGATCTACGGGAGTACTCACAAGAATTTTCCGGGACCACAGGGTGGCATAATCGTTGGTAAGAAAGACGTTGAGAAGACAGTCAAGGAGAATCCAATATGGAATTACTACGACAACTTCCATCTGTCCAGAATCGCGGCACTCGGGATGTCCCTTGAGTACATCTCAAAGAGCAATTATGGAAAGAATTGCTTGGAAAACAGGAAGCAGTTAGTTTCCTCTCTCAAAGAGCGTGGGATCAAGCTTGCGAATGGACCTGAGATATCTGAGAGTGCAATGTTTCTTCTCGGATACGAGAATGCTGCCGAAATTTCCAAGAGACTGGAAATATCTAACATACTCGTCGATAGTGTTGGACGAGTTGGAACCAATGAGATAACGATGAGGGGGTTGAAGCCTAAGGACATGGACCTTGTAGGAGAGGCGATAGAGGAAGGAACAAGATCGAATGTGGGCTCAGCTAAGAGAGCAGTTAAGAGATTGCTCGGAACCATGACCTGGCCCTGAAAAACAATGGTTGCTAGAGGAGACTGTAATGTATAGATACGATGTGATTGTCGTGGGAGCGGGTATCACGGGACTTGCATCTGCATACCACATCAAAAAAATGAATGGGTCGCTTAAGGTTGCAGTGCTGGACAAGAAAGGCGCATTCTGTCAGGGTAACACCGCAAAAAGTGCAGCGGCATTCAGAAACATGTTTTCGTCAGAAGTGAACAGAAAGATCACTCAGTCGACGATAGAATTCTACAGGCATGTCCAGAACGATCTCGGAATCGACCTAGGAATGCACTTCAACGGATACCTCTTCCTTGGCGAGCAGAAGTTCATAGATAACCCTACGTTCAGAGAATTTGTCGATGAGGGAATCGCAAGATACGTCAGTGAATCCACACTGAACGACAACGGTATGAGGACCAGGCTGTCTGAGGAAGAGAAAGAAGTAATGAACCTGTCCAACATAGACGGAGGAGTATTGGGGACTAGCTGTGGAATTCTTGCTCCTGAGAAAATATGTGAGTTCTACGGAAACGAGCTTGCTGAGATGGGTGTTGAGTTCTTTCTTGGAACTGAAGTAAGACCGCCAAAGCTTCAACCCGTAACTCCCCTCAACTACCCGGGAGAACCGTTCGTGTGGCAGAAAACATCGCTGAATACTGTGGAGACAAACAGGGGAGAATTTAGCGCAGTTGATTTTATTTTCTGCACAGACGTGTGGACAAACAACTTGCTCGATGATATGGGAATAGATGGACACACCAGGGGGAAAAAGAGGCAGGTGTTCCAGATTTCTGGTCCTGAAGTACAGAAGATACTGGAGGCATCGCTCGTCGAGGGACAGAGTGTGATGCCGCTTACAATACTGCCTTCACACGAAATAGTCCTGAGACCGGATCCCGATAGTCGTTCCATCTGGGTCACGATTGCTGACGACTATAATCGAGACTTCTCGATCCCTGAGGACCCCCAACCCGAACCAGATTTTTATGAAAAGAGCCTGTTTCCTGTTTTGACGGCCTACTTTCCACAGCTCAAGGACTCAAAGGTAAGTTCTATGTGGGCAGGTCATTATGCATATAACACCATCGACAAGACACACTACGTATTCAGGGACAAGAACGTGATCGTTGCGACGGGCTCTAGCGGTAGCGGGATAATGAAAGCGGATGCGGTTGGCCGGGTCGTTGCCTCCCTTCAGGCCGGCAAGGAAAGGACCGAGCTCTTTGGAAATCTTACTATCAAAACGGGTGACCTTGGAATTCACAAGCGCAGAGTGGAAGAGGAGGAAATGGTTATCTAGTTAGGAACCGTTTAAATGGTATACCTACCTAATTTTCTGGGCCAAATTAGCTCTAGGAATTTGAAAAGCTTTTTACGTCCCAAACCACTTTCTGGATATGTCGATGAACGTACCGGTTAAGAGAGAGTTCTCAGCAATTGCAAACACGATGAAGCCCTCGGCTATCAGACTGCTTCTTAAGGTCGCAAGCCAACCAGACATCATATCGTTCGGAGGGGGCCTTCCAAACCCGGAGTCTTTTCCAATAGAAGACATCAAGAGGATCTTCGATGAACAGCTTGCCAAGAACGGGAAGAAAATGTTGCAGTATGGAGCAACGGAAGGTTTGGACTCTCTTAACATTGCCCTTTCCAAGAGACTGAAAGAAAAGGAAGGTGTCAGTTCGGAACCTACCAATATTATTCAGACGGCAGGTTCACAGGAAGCGCTGTACATGCTGGGAAAAATTTTCGCAAATCCGGGAGAATATGTCATAACAGAAGCGCCTACCTATGTGGGCACGATATCTGCAATGAGGGCAAATGGTATAAGGATGGTAGGGGTCGAAATGGACCACTACGGAATGAAACTCGATGTTCTGAGGGAAACTCTCAAGAAATATCCGAATCCGAGATTCATCTACGTTATACCAAACTTCCAGAACCCCAGCGGAATTACGATGAGCCTGGAGAGAAGGAAGGAACTTCTGGAAATTGCCAGCGAGAGGGGGATTACGGTTTTGGAGGATGACCCTTACGGGGCTCTGAGGTTCACAGGACCGCACGTTCCTTCCCTGAAGTCCATGGACAGCAACGTCGTTTATCTTGGCACATTCTCCAAGGTCCTGTCACCAGGAATCAGATTGGGATACGTTGTCGCACCACAAGATGTTGTCGAAAAACTCAACATCGCGAAACAGGCGGTAGACCTGGCAACGAGTTCAGTATCGACTTACATAGCACAGGCATATGTTTCGGCTGGATATATGGACAAGCAGATACCAAAGATCATCGACCTGTACCGGCAGAAGAAGGACCTTATGATTGAGTCTTTCGAGAACTATTTCCCCAAGGACGTTGAATACACCAGACCGAATGGTGGAATGTTCCTATGGGTCACGAGGAAGGGAGCAAACACCGACAAGATGTTCGAAGAAGCAGTGAGACATAAGGTCCTCTACGTTGTAGGATCTGCATTCTATCCAGACGAGGACAATCACGAGTCAATGAGGCTGAATTTTACTTTCAGTTCCAACGAAAACATAGTGGAAGGGGTAAAGAGACTGGGGAAGCTTTTCGGAGCAACAGCGAAATAGAATCGTATCGGTAGTTAAAGAAGTTCCAGAGGATCCTGCCGACGCATTAAGGACTCTAGGACTCCAGATATCTCCTCAGACTATCGGCCACCAATTCCGAGACTGTTATCTTGGAAAATGGACCCTCTACAGTGTCCGTAGTTGAGATACTATCGACAAATCCGGCATAACGGGAAGTACCTGATACAAAAAGACCGTGGACGCAATACACATTTATCCTCTTGGCGCCATTCTGCTTCAGTACCTTTGATGATTCAAGTATAGTTCCGCCCGTTGAGATCATGTCGTCTGTGAGTGCCACTGTCCTGTCCTTTACGGAGACTCCTTCCGGTATCTTGATCTCTACCTTCGTGTCGGATACTCTTCTCTTGTTAAGATAGACGGATTCGAGTCCCGCCACCTTTGAAATGTTCTTGCTCTCGTCCTTGAATCCATCGTCGGGTGAAATAACCAATTCATTCCCATCCTCCTTTACCTGCTTGCCTATGACAGGTTCTGCCCTTATTTCCTCTCCCTTACTTCCAAGAAATGCCAAGCCTTCCGGAGAGTGCATATTCACCACAAAGATCTTCTCGAATCTCTCACAGAAGATTTCTGAAAGCACCCTCGCACTTATGGCTTCATACTGCTGGAACATTGCGTCCTGTCTTGCATACCCGAAATATGGAATCAGGAGAATAGTCCTCTTAGCACCCGCATTTCGTGCTGCATCGACCGTGAGCAGTATGTCCATTATTCCAGAATCTGGATAAGTACTCCCCACAACTATTCCCTCATCTAACTGTTCTTCAATCTTGACGTAGAGTTCTGTGTCGGCAAATCTCCTCCGATTGACCCTAGCCAGGGGGATACCGAGAATTGATGAAATTTTTGACGATAACCCCTCCGAGTTGCCCGCAGAAACTATCTTCACTGAACTCAATTTCGTCAGGCTTAAAAAAGGTGCTGATTGTTCAGTTCCATCAGGTCTTCAATCTCGAACTTGCATCTCTTTTCTAGATAAGAGTTGAGCCTCTTCAGTCTGGGAATCTCCGATTCGAGACCTTTCTGCCTGTAGTCCTCTGCGATTTCATCGATTGACACCACTTTGTCGCCCCTTAGAAGCGTGTCGGAGTTGCACACGATCTTTTCTTCGATCGTCCTCGGGATGTAATCCTGGTCAGGAAGTTTGAGTTTCCGAGCAGTTCTCCTTAACAAACCAGCCCCTACGTGGGTGCTACAGAATCTTGCTATAGCCTCATCCATTCCTTCACGCTTCAGTATTTTGTAACCCTCTACCCCGTGGAATATGCTGTTGGTAACTGTTCTCCCTATGTCGTGGAGCAGTGCCCCTGCCTCCAGTAAGCGTTCGTCAGACCCGCATCCTTTCCCGATTGCGAGTGCTACCCTGCTGCACATTATCGAGTGCCCTTTCAATCTGTCATTTGCTCCGTACTTTTCGAGTAGTGCGAGGCATTCCTTCCTATCGGGTATCCTGAGCACTCTCTTGCCCCTCTCAACTGGCACAATCTCCAGCTCTCCTCTCAGTTCTTTACCCCTCCCCAATCTATCAAGAAAGATCGAAAGGGCTGATACCTCTGAGTGCGGTTGGCTCTTCACTGCTACATTGAAATCCGCCATCTCATAGACAGGACGCGGGACTTTTTCCGAGCCTACTATGACCATGATGTTTTCGAATTTCCTAATTTCACCAATCTTTCTCTCGAGCGGAATCCCGTACATGGTCAGATGCACCTTGGCCCCCTTGAACCTTCTTATCTGTTCCATATAGTTTCCAAAGTCTATCTCAAAACTCCCACCGAATTTCTTCGTCACATTGTTGATAGTTTTCTTGAGCTTTTCGTCGACCTTATCTACAATTATCTTGTCAGCTCCAAAGGCCCTTGACACCAGCGCAACGTGCGTTGTTATCCTCTTATCCCTATCAGGTCTGTGTCCTATCCTGAGGACGGTAATCAAGCTACTTTCTCCACCTTCATTCCCTTTATGGTGAGGTGCTTGCTCCTCTTGATGATCGCCCGCACGTATGTCGGAGACTGCTTCAATTTCTCCTGGATCTCCGCTATGTACTGAATACCGTCGTCGATCATTTTTGTTATCTTGTTGCAGTATGTTTCGACTTCGGAGTCCTCGAGCGAGGCTACGTAGATTATGTCTCCTGCCTCCTCTGTCGGCAATAGTATGTTGATCTGTATGCTCGTGTAATAATTGTGAAAAACCTTCTTCGGTCCTCCTGGCGTGTTAGACCACTGAGATTCTACGAATTTTATTTTCTCCATGTACCTCAGATATTCCACTGCTTTTGCACCCAGTTTCTGTTTGACATCATCCTCCGTCATCCAGGTCTGGTTAAGGAGCTTCAATAACTCACTCTTGGTCTTGTCATTTGAAATCGTGAAAATAGTTACTAGATCACCTACGTCATTAACGACCTTGATTTTGTTCATAGACTTCCCCTTTATGCCCTCTTCACTTAAATACCTTCATTCGAGACTCCATGAGCTATATTCCGCGAGGTTGACGCATCTAGTCCCTCTTGACCGCGATTTGATGGGCGAGTATGAATGGAACAGCCACCCACAGAATGGAAGAGATCAGGAGGAAGACCGGCGTCACTCCGTACGCATCTGGGTTGATGCTCTGAGAGCCTCCTCCAAGGCTACTGAACCCACCTAGGGCGTGAGTTATGTAGAGCTGGACGAGTGACCCGTATCCAGAAGGGCTTGCATAGTCAAATGCGATTTGTGCTGAAATGTACGAAGAAGTTCCCGTTGGAATTGCAAAGACGGACACTATGACATCGAATATTACCCCCCAGAACAGTGAGAAGACCATGAATACTCCAACCAGGCTTCCTAGAAGCGCTCCCTGTGATTTTAGAAGGTGTGCAAAGAGGTAGGAGATCGCAATGAAAGATACACCTATAATCGAGTAAGTCCAGGAGACCTGCAGTATGAAAGTCGCAGGCATGTAGACGTGGTAATATCTGTACGAGAATATGTCGCTTATGAATATTGCTGCAACTATGGAAGCTGCCACCACAACTGAATTAGCGAGGAACCTCGACCTGATCGCTTCTCCCTTCGTGATGGGCCTCTTTATGACAGACTCCAGCACTCCGGTTACCCTGTCCTTTCCATAGGTGAAATATGCCATGAAGACGGACAAAAGCGGGATGAATAGCAGTAAGATACTCCCTTCCCCCGTGAAGAAGAGTGATTCAATACTGCTGGCTTTGAAAGCACTATACATAGACAGAGGGCCCAGTTCCTTGAACCCCACTATAGGCATCGAGGAGGTGGTATTTCCCCTAACCGAAAGGGCGTAGATTTTCCCGATCGCACTCTTACCCAGATCTGGGAATACCACCTTGTATGTGAATCCAGAGAACGTTTGTTCAGACACGTTTGTGGTACTGTACTGCGTACTTCCATTCTTCGTTGTAATGGAAACAAGGTTTGCCGTGAGCGGAGGGGCAGTGTGGTTCCCGGTAGCACCTACATAGAATAGCAGGTAACCCAGATTCGAGGAATTTGTCGGGCTGAAGATCCCAGATACTATCTGTAACCCTGAAAAGTTCAGTCTCGACGTGTCGACCTTCACGTAAGCTTCAGCGTTGTTTCTGGTTCCAAACTGGCGGTAGCTGTAATTGATTGTGACTTCGGAGACGGGCGAATGACTGGTGATATGAAAATCATACACACCGGGAGAAGTTTCGCTACCCGGATACGTGGTACCGTTAAGCGATGCATTGGCGCTTATGTGAGATGATGGATTTCCATTTGAGTCATAAAAATAGGTAACCACGGTGAGATTATTCCCATTAGTGTAATACCCCGATACCTCATTCACTCCTGAAGTCCCAGTCGTTCTCAGCGTTGATAGAGAGCCGATTTCGTACGATATCAGTGCCGAGAGTCCTATGATAACGACTATCATCACGATCGAGAATCTGCTTGTCAGGGACCTCTTGATCTCGTAGAACACGGGTCTCATGAGTTCTCACCTATTGCCTTGAAGAAGAATTCCTCAAGAGACTCACCCGATGGCTCGAACCTTCGCACCTTGTACCCCGACTGAACTAGGGAGCTCACGATTTCTGGGTAGCCAGACTTGTCCGTCTTGAGTGACGTTAAAACGATACCGTTTCTGCCCTCCTTCACTTCACCGTACTTCGATAAGAGGCTCGAAGTTTTTTGGTCGAAGTTGTCTACTTCTATTGTTATCTTCTCGCGACCAAGATCGTTCAACTGTGACTTCTCCAGAGTCTTAACGAGCTTTCCGTGATGGATCATCACGATTCTGTCAGAAACGGCTTCTATCTCGCTCAGTATATGTGACGATAGCAGAATCGCTTTTCCTTTCTTTTTCTGATCAATTATCAGGTTCCTGACAAATTGGACCCCCTCCGGATCCAGCCCATTGAGTGTCTCATCAAACATCAGGTTGTTTGGATCTCCTATCAGCGATTCTGCGAGCGAAAACCGCTTCTTCATTCCCTGAGAGTAAGACCTCAGCTTCTTCTCCCTGTGGTCCCATAGACCAACCTGTTTGAGGAGTTCGTTGATGTGTTCCTCTTTTTTGGCAAGCCCATAGTAACCTGCAAAATATCTCATGAGAGGGATCGGTTTCGCATTCATCTCGAAATTTGGAAGTTCCGGGACCCAGCCGATTTGCCTTGATGCTGCGATCTTTTCCTCAGTTATACTCTTGCCGTCTATCAGTACGTCCCCAGATGTGGGCAAAGTAACTCCTGCCGAAATTCTTATTGCGGTAGACTTGCCTGCACCATTCAGGCCCACAAACCCGAGTATCTCGCCATCCTTGATCTCAAGAGAGAACGAGTCTACTGCAACCCCTTCCTTTGCGGAATAGATTTTTGTAAGATTATCAATGGTTATCATATGGGCGACACCTTTATTTTTAGTGGTTCCCTAATCGGTCGCGATTATATAACGATATCGAATTCGATAACTGTCAGGGAGCGTTAGAAATCGAGATCCCCTGAGATCGAACCTTCAAGTACTTCCTCACGGCTATTCCAGCCCATACGACTTCAATAACGCCAAAAGGCCACGTTCCAGCCAAGAAACCATAGGCGGAGGTTCCTATGCACATAACTCCGAACAGGAGCGTATAGTATGGCGATCTGTCTTCTATGAGGTAGAATATCATCATTATTGTCAAGATGACAGAACCGTAGACGTTGAGGGCGGAAAAAGCATCCATGGCACACTAGAATTGCATTACCAAAAAACTGTTTTGTTCGTTGACTGCATACAATTGAGGTAAATCACCAAACTCCCGGTCTTGTGGCATCCATAAGCACCCGTTGAAGTTGTCCGAGAATTTCATATAAACAGAAAACATTGAGAGATATGGATTTTGTTTACCGGTACA
Source organism: uncultured Thermoplasmatales archaeon (assembly GCA_964391105.1). GTDB lineage: Archaea > Thermoplasmatota > Thermoplasmata > Thermoplasmatales. The sequence goes on along the minus strand of CAYMKC010000021.1, from coordinate 5,465 downwards.
AGGGTCAAGTCGATCAAGCGCTTGAGAAGTTCTTCGTTGCGAAGATGACTGGAAGAAAGGGGATTGAAAGGGAGGCGATATCAAAGTTGAAAGAGTTCACTATGAGGGGAGGCAAGAGGATCAGGCCGCTCTTCATGATGCTTGGCTACTGGCTCAATTCGGATATAGATGACAAGATAGTCAGCGCTTCAGTGTCGCTGGAACTCATGCAGTCCTATCTCCTAATACACGACGACATAATCGACAGGAGCGAGGTGAGGAGAGGGGGGCCCACTTTCCACAGGATGTTCGGTTACGATGAGAGGGTTAACGAGGGGGTATCCATTGTGTGCGCAGATCTTTCTGACGCCTTCTCTCATGAAGCTCTCTTGGAGGTGGACTTCATGCCCGAGAGATTGAACAGCGCAATGAAGTTGATGTCTGAAATCGTGGAGGAGACAGGGGTTGGGCAACTCATGGACATTACTCTCTCCCTAGGGGACGATATCACCCTCGACGACGTGACGGCGATACACAAGTACAAGACCGCTCAGTACACCGTTAACGGTCCGATGAAGATGGGTGCAATCCTCGCAGGATACGAAAATCCCGAGAGGATAGACGGGTATGGTATACCGCTCGGAATCGCATTCCAGATTCAGGACGACATCCTTGGTATGTTCGGCAACGAAAAGGAGCTGGGAAAGTCTGTAGTGAGTGATTTTGAAGAGGGCAAGAAGACACACCTAATACTCAACACATATGAAATGGCCAAGAGGGAGGAAGTGGGTTTCATTAAGGAGAGACTGGGCAAGAAAGGAATATCTAGCAACGATTTCCAGAGGGTCAAGGACATAATCGAGAGCTGTGGTGCACTCGAGATAACCAGGGAACTGGCAAACAGATACTACAGCGAAGCGATCTCGTCCATAAACGGACTGACTGATTCTACCCCTCAGAGAAACCAGTTGAAAATTATGGCCGATCTAATGGTGCGGAGAATCAACTGACTTCCCTCACAAACTTCCTTCCTCCGCCGATAGGCATGGTTGCATCCATCCCCATTTTTGAAGTGATATTCCCTTCGTAGCTGCTCGGATCCAGGGAGGAACCTCTTTCCTTCTTGATTATTGTCCCCCTGTCTGCCTGGAACCTGGTTGCCAGTGCCCATTCAACATCATCATTGTCGTAGATGTCAATGTCCTCGTCCACCACGATTACTCTCTTGAGGCTTTTGTGCCCCCTGAATGAGGCTTCAACGGTCTTCGAGAAATCTTCGTCACTGGCTTTCCTAATTTTGACAATTCCATGAAGCCAGCTCGCTCCGCCTTCGCTCAACCTTACATCCTTTGCGTCTACACCTTCCTTTCGGATCTCGCTAAATATCGTGGGCTCCTTTGGAAGACCCATCAGTACGAAGTGTTCCATCGTAGCCGGTACGAGCGTGTGGTAGATCGGTTCCTTGACAGTTTCTACGGAATCGAACAGTATCTGTGGTTGACCTTTCTGGATATCGTAAGTACCAGTCACATCCTTGAATGGCCCTTCCTCTTTAGTTTTGCCTGTCAGGATGGCGTTTATCACATAGTCCGAATCAGAGGGAACGGTCATACCGAACTTAGACTTGGAAAACTCCATTTCACGACCCTTCGACCTAGCATACATTGAGGCCGCGACCATCGTTTCGTCCTGTTCGAACGGAACAGAAGTTGCAGAGGCCAGCAGGTATTCGAGGGGCGAACCTATTACTATCGACACCCTCATCTCCTCTCCATGCGAAACCGCCTCGTTGTACATCCTGAGCAGGTCCCTTGGTACTAGTCGAACGTAACCTCCCTGATCGCTCTCCACGAAAATTCTGTGGATGGACAGGTTCCTCTTTCCATTTTTCTCTGCAACAAATATGCCGGATGTGATATAATATCCCGCATCACCCGGGTAGTGCCAACACACTGGTACGTCGCCGATCTCAGCCTTCTCAGTAAAGAGCTTCTCCCCCTCCTCTAGCTTTGATGTCCCGGATAAGGAGGACTCGTAGTTGAGCAGGAACTGTTCCCTGGTCATGCCCAGTTCCCTGTAGACCCTTTCCCTGTCCGCCCACAGGTTAAGTACGGCCTTCTTTCCCTCGAGGTTCTCCAGAAACACGGGTCTCTTTCCAAACTTCTTGACCAAATTGGTGACCTCCAGCTTCCGGGATACCTTTTCGCCAACCCTGACGAATTCATCATTTATGTATCGCCCTATCATATCCCCACCCCCCTCAATTTCAAGTGGAACTTCACGGGGTAACCCTCGTCCTGTCCCTCGGGAAGAGAGTCGTCTCCCTAATATTGGGAATGTTCAACAGCACCATGGTTAGACGCTCGAGTCCTATAGCCCAGCCAGCGTGTGGCGGCATTCCATACCTGAAAGTGTTTACGTAGAAGCTAAACGATTCCGGGTTAAGTCCCTTACTCTTCAGGTTATTGACCAGTACCTCTGGAGAGTGAACTCTCTGCGCTCCGCTGGTTATCTCCAATTCGCCGAACTGCAGGTCAAATCCTCTTGAATATTTCTCGTCATAGGGCTGTACGTAGAATGGTTTGAGCTCCCTTGGCCAACGCGTTATGAAAAAGAACTCGTTTATTCCTCCACCGACGGATTTCAGGACCGGAGTTGAGAGGTCTTCACCATCCTTCAGCTGGATGCCCTTCTCGTTTGCCATTTTGACAAACTCGCTGTAGGTAATTCTCTTGAATTTGTAGTTTAAGCTGGGTTTCGCAATTCCAAGCAGCTCCAACTCTCTTTCGTTCGATAGAGCCACGGATTGATACGCCGTTTTGATCACATCCTCCAGTACGTCCATCACTGCATCGTCGCTCGCAAAACTCATCTCCATATCAATGGATGTGAATTCGTTGATGTGCCTTGGCGTGTTGTGTTCCTCCGCCCTGAATGCAGGCGCTATTTCGAAAACCTTGTCGAATCCAGCAGACATCATCATCTCTTTGTATAGCTGTGGACTCTGGCTTAGGTATGCGTTCCTCTCGAAGTACTTTACCGGGAAGAGCTCTGTCCCTCCCTCGGTTGCAGCCGCGACTATCTTGGGAGAGTGTATTTCTATGAACCCCTTCTGTACAAAGTAATTCCTGATGGAGTTGGAGATAGTGCTCTGTACCTTGAAGATCGATAGTATTTCCGGTTTCCTTAGATCCAGAAATCTGTTCTCCAGTCTGGTCTCTATGTCCGATTCTATCTTATCGACAACCCCTAGGGGGAGCGGAGCTTCCGCCTTGTTCAGTATCTCGAGGTCCTTGATCTGTACCTCGTAGCCTATCTTTGCCTGGCTTTTGATAGCCTTACCCCTAATAGTCATTACGCTTTCTCGAGGGAGTCCCCTGAGATTATCGAACAACTCCTCGTTTCCCTTCTTTAACAAAACACCCTGTAAAGTTCCGGAAACGTCCCTTAACTCGACAAACAGTATCGAGCTCATGACTCTTATGTTCTGAGCCCAACCAGATATTTCAACGTCCGAATCGAGGTGATTTCTCACGTCTCCTATCAGTATTCTCATGCTTACCGTTGATTATCTCTTGAAATATAATCATATTCTGACGGTAATAGATAGATATCTTGAGCGGATATCTAGGCAATGGAAATAGGAGTCCTAGACATTCAGGGAGACGTTACTGAACACATCACAATCCTCCAGAATCTCGGGGTAAAGGCGAGGAAGGTCAGGAGGGTCGCCGATCTCGAAGGGCTCTCTGGAATCATAATCCCCGGGGGGGAGAGCACTGTCATTGGCAGCATCATGAGCCAAAGGGGTATTTCAAAGGACATAATGGATTCCGGTCTCCCAGTAATGGGCACGTGTGCAGGACTTATCCTGATGTCAAGGAACGTTGAGGGTAAGGAGGGACTGATCCCCCTCTTGGATGTCGAGATAAGGAGGAACGGTTACGGAAGCCAGAGGGAGAGTTTCGAAACCGATCTTGAGATTCTGGGTGTTGGCAAGTTCAGGGGGGTCTTCATCCGAGCTCCGCTGATTACTCAAGTGGGTATTGCGAGAGTTCTTGCCAGCTATGACGACAGGGCAGTGATGGTCTCCGAAAGAAAGAACCTGGGTTTGTCTTTCCACCCGGAAATATACGGGGATGCCAGGATTCACAAATATTTCATAGACATGCTCTGAGATCGGTTTTCTTCGATTGGCTAAACCATCCTGGGCTTCTTCAGTGTCGCCTTCCCTTCTGTATTTCTCGTTTGAACCGTGACCTCTGATTCGACTTCAATGGACTGGTTGACGTAGCCCAGGCCTATTCCTCTCGAGAGAGTCGGGGAAAACGAACCCGACGTCAAGGTCCCGATGACCTCATCGCCCTTCTTCAAAACCGAACCGCTGCGTGGAATTATTCTATCCGTTGCCACAATCCCCCTGAACCTTTCCCTTGTGTCAGCCTTCTTTTCAAATAATTTCTTCTTGCCGATGAAATCGTGATCCCAGCCTACGATCCAGGAGACCCCCGCTTCTATAGGGTTCCTGTCTTCTTTGAAATCCTGCCCAGACAGTAGAAATCCCTTTTCCATACGAAGTGTATCCCTCGCTCCAAGGCCAATGGGTTTTACCAGTGAGTTCTTTAAGATATCTCTCCACAGACCGACTGCATACTTGTTTGGAACTACGAACTCAAAACCATCCTCGCCCGTGTACCCCGTCCTACCAACCACCGTTGCATTTTCGAGTCCTTTTTCAGGATACTTGTCCGCTGCGCTCACGAAAGTAAAATGTCCGAGTTTCAACGCATCGGGGAATAGGTCCTTCATTACCTCGGGAGCCATCGGGCCCTGGAGGGCAAGACATGACATTCTGTCCGAAAGATTCGTGATTCGAACGTCGTAGGACTTTCTGTTGGAAATTATCCAATCGTGCACCTTCTCTATTGTTGCCGCATTGGGAACAACCAGATACCTGTCCTCGGCCTCTTTGTATATTATCGTATCGTCAATCATGTTTGCTTCTTGATCTAGGTATGCAGAATAGATCGCCTTCCCTACAGGTTCCTTCGAAATATCTGTTGGAAAGAGGTAGGTCATGAATTCCCGTGCATCCCTTCCCCCTATAGTTATGTCACCCATGTGGGAAACATCAAAGAGACCAACTTTGGTTCTGACGTGATTGTGTTCTTCTATGATTCCAGAAAACTGAATCGGCATGTCCCAGCCGTGGAAATCTACCATTTTTGCATTCATTTTAGCAATTTCATTGTAGAGGGGGGTTCTCATCATCCCGTTATCTTCGGGGGCGTATTAACATTGACGCTCCAGTGGAAATCCAGGGGCCCGGGACATAGTTAAAGTATTTCTAAGGGATGCTCATTCTCTGGAGTAATCAGGCCGCGATAACTCAGCTGGGAGAGTGCAAGCCTGAAGAGCTTGAAGTCGCCGGTTCGATCCCGGCTCGCGGCATTCTTGTCAGCTAAAACACTTATGAATATATCCTC
>CAYMKC010000020.1:0-18098 GCA_964391105.1 uncultured Thermoplasmatales archaeon | reverse complement strand
ATTGAAAGATCATCGTACAATTGCTGCAGCAACTTTCTTCCATCTTTTTCTATAACTGTGTAGTCTTTTGAATCAACCCTTACGCTCGAGAATCCTATGCTCCTAAATCCCAGTCTCTTGTGTTTCTTGCTAACGGTGAATCCCGACTTCAGTAACACGAGTTCTCCCGTGTCGAGCATAGTAACGATGAAATCAGAGTCACTTCCAAAGACGAATTCCTTTTCACCTTTTGCTGCCCCGTTCTCAATAGACAGGGACCCGTTCTGCCCCTTGGGCACAAGTAAATCCGAGAAAGTGACGGTGCCCGATTTAGATCCGTTTGCGACAGAATCCAGGATCGTCTGTTCTTTCACAACGCTTGAAAAAGAATTTGCAAGAAGTGTCTTGACCGCAACTGCGGGCGCCGACTTGGCAAGATTTTCTAAAACAACGGAGAGCGTCTTGACTTCAGAACTCGACGTTCCTCCTACCTGACCAATCATGGAAAAGAATCCTTGGTCTGCGAGCAACTTGACGAATTCTTTGCCCATTACATCATTTTCCAGCTTCAATGAATTGTTTTCGACATATTTATTGTTGAAGTCCTTTACCGTGTTTTCTAGAATTTCGTACTCTTCTTCCATCCTTGTCACGCTCCCTCTTCCTTCAGCATCATCCTCGTGATTATAAGTTTCTCTACTTCGGTCGTACCTTCCCAGATGTCAAGGATTTTTGCGTCCCTGAAGAATCTCTCCAGGTCAGAAGTAAGTCCATGAAGGGACATCAGTTCCATGGCTCTTCTCGTAGAGAATACTGCAGTCTCCGCAGCGTAGTACTTTGCCATGCTAGTCACTATTGGATTCGGAGTGAATTTGAACAAGTAAGAAGCGGCCTTATATGTGAGGTTCCTCGTTGCCTCGACCCTGGTTGCTATCTCTGCTATTGCCAGCTGAATGCTCTCCTTCAGTTCTCCCGTTTCAGAAAGCTCGCCGTACTTTTTTGAATATTCAACCAGTCTGTCCAGAGCTCCATGCGCTATTCCAAGTCCCTGTGCTGCTACGTAGATCCTACTGATGTTGAAGAACGTCATGATGTAGTAGAATCCCTTTCCTTCCTCACCGACCAAATTCTCCTTCGGAACTCTCACGTTGTTGAATATAAGTTCAGCAGTGTTTGTGGCCCTAACCCCAAGTTTCCCGTGCAACTTGTTAACGGAAAATCCGGGACTCTTTGAATCGACCACGAATACGCTCATCCCCCTGTGTTTCTTCTCCGGTGATGGAGGCGGTGAAGTCCTGGCCAGAACCAAGAAATTGTCCGCAATCTGACCGTTGCTGATGAACATCTTTCCTCCATTGAGCACGTATGAGTCTCCGTTTAGTTTCGCTTCCGTCTTGACGCTGGCAACGTCCGATCCTCCCCCGGGTTCCGTCACTCCAAGACCGAGCGTCTTGAGTCCGGCAAACACAGGGTTCATGTACTTCTCCTTCTGTGCATCGTTGCCGAAGAACATGAAAATCTCCGCTCCAAAGGCAGAGATGGTCACAGATATGCCCAATCCTGGATCCTTCCTAACAAGCTCTTCGATTGTAACGAGGACCTTCCAAGGGTTGGAAAAGTCGAGTATCTTCTCTTTTTTCGATATTGTGACTATGTCTGTTGGGAACTGTTCCTCTTTGTCAGATCTCTCTGCAACCTCTTCGGTGAAATACTTGTTTGCAAAGTCCTTCGCTCTTACAATTGCCTCTTTTGCTTCATCGCTCAGCTCGAAATCCATTTTTCACACCCTCTCCAATATTGCGGAGTAGCCTTGCCCTCCGCCCACACAAAGCGTGGCTAAGCCCCTCTCCTTTCCGTCCAGCTTTAGCTGTCGTGACAACGTCCCAGCGAGTCTTGCTCCTGAAGCTCCTAGGGGATGGCCGATGGCAATCGCACCACCTCTGACGTTGACCTTGTTTCTTGGGATGTGCAACTCATTCATCGCGTTTAAGGCGACCACTGCGAATGCCTCGTTTATCTCCCATAGATCTATATCATCCGCCTTTAAACCCGCATTTGCAAGAGCCCTCTTTGATGCCGGAACCGGTCCTTCTCCCATTATGGAAGGATCGACAGCCGCCCATCCGAATGCACTCACCTTTGCGAGTGGTTTCATGCCATACTCCTTTACCTTTTTTTCTGAGACAAGCATCACCAGTGAAGCGCCCGCATTCAAGGGAGACGAATTCCCCGCTGTAATGGTCCCTCCCTCTTTGAAGGCGGGGGGAAGTTTTTTCATTTGCTCCAGTGAAATATCCTTTCTTATGCTCTGGTCCTTATCTATGACCTTTGTTTCTCCCTCTATCTCCACCTCCAAGGGGAGTATCTCGTCCTTGAAGAAGCCGCTATCTTGGGCTTTTGAAGCGTAAGATTGACTTTCATATGCAAACTGATCCATCTCGTCCCTTGGAATTCCCTTTAATTTCGCAAGTTTCTCAGCGGTCAGTCCCATGTAGAATCCCGTCTTCATGTCATACTTCAAGTACTCCGGCCTTAGCAACAGCTTGAGGTTGGGGGTGACCATCGGGTTGTCTCCGAGCGGAACGTGAGTCATGTGTTCCATTCCGCCTGCAAGAACTACGTCCGAATTACCTGTGTTTATCTCCATCGTCCCTATGGTAATCGCATTCAGTGAGGAAGAACATGCCCGGTCAATTGCCATAGTTGGAACTTCCACAGGAAAACCAGCTAGCAGTAGAGGTTGCCTACCACCGTACATCCAGTTCTCTCCTACCTGTAGTGCGGACCCCAGTATGACATCATTCACTTCCTTTGGCTTTACCCCTGTTTGCCTGACCGAGTCCTTCATTAACTCGGCAAGAGCCTCGTCCATCCTTATGTTGTTGAACACGTCTTTGGACGGGTCACTTGGTTTAGATTTGGAAAAAGCTGTTCTCTTATAATATACAAGATAAGCGTCGTTATCTTTGCCCTGCATCGAAATCAATCAATCATACTTTTCGAATATTTAACAAAGTACGGTTTGCCAGATTTTACCATATCAAAAACTATTGAATGGAGTTAATAGAACCAATATCTCCACTTCACCAGCAAAATCGTGTGACGGCGCCTGGATGGTCATTGTTATCAATTGGTTAGAATATGGTCCAATTGACAGCGGCATTGGAGAACTCGCCAAAGCGACAAGTTCAAATCCTGAAGTTTCAACTTTGACGGACTCTCCTGATGTGTTGACAAAGTAACCGCTGACTGGAATTCGAAGTGAAAATCGAAAATCTTGTTGCGGGTTAAGTGATTTAAAATTCCAGGTATAGTTGTGCGTTGTCACTTCCTGAAACTCTCCCGATTGGGAGCCCAGGGTAACAAATTGCACCCGTATCCCCATCACGTTTATGGTTGAAACAGAGTTTAGTGATAGGCCCAGGAATACCGAAACTGTAACAATAATCACAGCCAATGAAACGGCTACAATCCTCTTCCTGTTCTTGTGAAGTTCGTTGGTGATAGGAATCCTAACCGGTTCCATTGTGTTCGCACTCAGTATTACAATTCACATAAAAAGAAATTCTCAAATGGAAGCACACCTATGCAAATTCATAGTGAACAAGAACAGAAAAGAGTTATTATGATGAAGGGATTTTTGAAACAGACCTATAATGACTTTAGGAGTTGTCAGCCCGACCCTGGTCTTTGTCCCTGAACTAGAACTCATAATTCTCTACGTAACTTCGTTTTCAGCGGCGATATTTGTATTCTATTGGTGGTACAGATCGTACCACCGTCTCGGGATTAGTGTTACAACAGTTCTCCAGTACATAAAGAAGAACTGGAAATCAATGATCAAACAGGGCCTGTCCTACGGTGCATTTCACAAGAAGACGGTAAAGAATGCATACGCAGGTGTGATGCATCTCCTGATATTTTACGGGATGTTGATACTGTTCATCAGCACTTCACTGATTGCACTGTCGCACGACGTGCTGAAGCCTCTATTTCATTTCGGGATTTTGGTTGGAACGTTCTATCTGAACTTTGAAGTCTGGGCAAACACGGGCGGAGTAATGCTCATGGCCGGTCTCTTTATGGCGGTCTACAGGAGACTGGCAAAGAAAATAAAACTCGAATCCGTCTTTGACGATTACATACTCATAACAGGTATTCTGATTCTATCGATAGAAGGGTTCTTTCTTGGCGCACTCAAGATAGCGCTGTTTCGAAACTGGTTCGACATTTACCGTTATATTGAGTGGTATCTATCTTACGCCTTTCCATCGGGAATGAGCGGGAATACTGGTATCCAGATATATAGGGAGTTGTGGCTGGGTCACATTCTCACTGCCTTCGTTCTCGCGATTTATCTTCCATTCTCAAAGTTCTCTCACATTGCACTGTCGTGGACAAACGTCACAATCAAGAAAATACGTCCTAGGGGGGAGCTAACTACTCCATTCCTTCTTTCTGAGGCTCTGGAAACTGGAAATATAGACTTCTCGGTTGGTGCCAAAGAGGTCGCAAATCTTTCGACCACTCTCAAGATAGATTCGATGGCCTGTACCAACTGCGGCAGGTGTGAGAGGGCATGCCCTGCAGTCTTGGCTGGTTCCGATCTTAATCCAAGAATGGTAGTCCAGAATGTCAAGACCGTCGTTTACAACGGAAAGGTCGAGATGGTACCCGGAATACTGACTGAAAACGCAGCGTGGTCTTGCACAACTTGTCAGGCCTGCGTTGAAGAATGTCCGGTACTGATAGATCCCCACGCTTTCGTCTTGGAGTCTAGAAGAAATCTGGTCATGGAAAACAAGCTGACCAAGGAGATGGGACAATATTTCAACAACCTTACAAACACTCAAAACCCGTACGGAAACTCCCCCTCCGACAGGGACGATCTTCTCAGGTTCGGGCCGAAGTACGATTCCGGTAGGGAGGTGCTTTACTGGGCTGGATGCATGGGAGCATTTGACCCAAGAGGAAAGAAGGTTGCAGAAACGGTGATGGGCCTTCTAAAGAAGGCAGGTGTCAATTTTGGGATACTGGGTTCTGAGGAAAGGTGTAATGGCGAGACTGCGAGGAGAATGGGTGAAGAAGGAAGGTTCCAGGAATTAGTCCTACAGAACATAGAAACTTTCAAGAAATACAACGTGAAGAAAATCATAACGGCGTGCCCTCACTGCTACAACACGTTCAAGAATGAATATCCAAAGTTTGGGTTGGACGTTGAGGTCGAACACCACTCCAAGTTCCTGGCCGACCTTGTGGATAACGGAAAACTGAGGGTGAAGAAAAAGGAAGACAAGGTTACGCTACACGACCCCTGCTATCTCGGAAGGATCAATGGCGAATACGACAACACCAGGTTTATTGTCAACTCATTCGGTAATCTGACAGAAATGGAAAAATCCAAGCAAAACAGCATGTGCTGCGGTGCTGGAGGAGGGAACTACTGGTACAAGGTGAAGAGCCAGGATAGCATATCGCACCTTAGGATGCAACAGGCTCTTGATACAAATGCTGGAAAGCTTGCAGTCGCCTGCCCGTTCTGCAATGCTATGATGGACGATGCCTCCAGGAGCATGGATGTCCAGAACAAGATTGAGATAAAGGACATATCCGAACTGATAGCTGAAAGTCTGGAAAACTGAAGCATTATTCCCGAGAAAAAATATAAGGCAAATGTATCACTAACGGTCTGCAGGTGACTTATTTGCCTTACAACATAATTGTTCTCATAAAACAGATACTGGACATAGATCAGATGAAGACGAACTCGACCACCGGAGAACCAATAACCGAAGGAGTACCGATGAGGGTCGAAAATCTAAGCAAGAATGCCATCGAGGCAGCTGTTAGAATCAAAGATAAATTTGGTGGTAAGATAACGGGCATAATTTTTGGAGGCGAACAATCGAGCAGCGCAATGAAAGAGGCATATGCCATAGGCGTGGACGACGGTATAGTGATCAAGGGGTACAAGGGCAAGAATCCGTCGATAACTGCAAAGGTCCTTTCAGAGAAGATCAAGACACTGCCGTATGACATGATAATACTGGGGAATCAGTCGGCGGACACCTATACTGGCCTGCTACCGGGAAAAATCTCCAGCCTTCTCAACGTTCCTCTGCTCGGAAATGCTGTGTCAATCGATCCAGAGGACAAGGAAGTTAAGGTGACTCGTGTACTAGAGGATCACAATGCAGTGTTAAAAAGTCCTTTCCCCGTCATCATTTCGGTATCTCAGGAAATAAATGAACCCAGGCTTCCTGCGGTCCTGCAGATTATCAGAGCCGGGAAGAGAGAGATAAAAACAGAAACTGCTTCTATCGTGGAGTCTTCTTCCATAGTTGTCCTTTCTGACAAAGCTCCAAAGAGCGAAAGGAAGAAGGAGGTATATGAAGACATGGAGAAGGGTATTCCTGCCTTGGTAAGGGCCATCAAGGAGGCAATGCTATGAGGGGAATCGTCTTTTCTGATAAAGAGGATATACTAGTCCAGGGACTGACCTTTTTCCGTCAGAAGATGGAGGTGGATGGAGCAATTTATGCCGAGAATACCGGCTCAGCTGCCGAGTATGGTGCAAAGAGGCTCTTCGTTCTTCAGGGAGTTGGATTTCCGGACAACGTTTCGGAAGCGTTGATCGGCATTGTCCAAAAGGAGAATTACGATTTCATTCTCATCACTTCTACGGCCCTGGGAAGGGAAGTTGCCGGTATACTATCTGACAAGATGGGTAAGGAGATCATTGCGGAAATTTTCGACTTCAATCTTTCTGACACCAAGGTCAGGACCAAGAGATTTGCCTGGGGTGGGAAGACGGTAACGGAAGAGGAATCTGACTGCAGGGTCTTCACGGTAATGCCAGGAATGATAGAAGCGACTAAAACACGGGAAAGGGCAGAGGAAGTTCAGGTCAAGCTGAGCGACTCCCGAGTTTCTCTCGTTCAAGCAATTCCAAAATCAACTACAACAGTCGACCTTGAACATGCGGCCATAATTGTTTCAGTAGGCAGAGGAATCGGCAAGAAAGAATCCATAGATCTCATTATGCCTCTAGTTAAAGCGGTCAAGGGTGAGCTTGCTGGTTCCAGACCAGTCTGCCTTGACTATCAGTGGCTGAGCGAGGACAGACAGGTTGGTCTGTCGGGCAGAAAAGTGAAGCCAAAGCTGTACATTGCGCTTGGAATATCCGGGCAGATTCAACACATTGCAGGAATGAGGGGTTCAAAATCGGTGATTGCCATAAACAGGGACAAAGCAGCTCCCATCTTTGAAGAAGCGGACTACGGGATTGTGGGGGACCTTTTCCAGATTGTGCCAGCTCTGGTCAATGCGCTTCAGCTTTGAGGTCTGCAATACGGAATAGCAGTACGACCTAGAGCCTCAAATCACTTTCCCTGATAGCTGGGTTTCCTCTTCTGGAGCAGAGCGGAGATGCCTTCCTTCATGTCTTCTGTTCCGTAAAGAATTCCGGCAGCCATTGCCTCCATCTCCAGACCGGAATCGTAGGAAACGTCCGTTCCCTTGTTGATCAACCTCTTTGCCAAACTTGCAGCTATTGGGGAATCCCCAATCGAGATAGTCTCCGCGAGTTTGATGGTCTCAGAATCGATCGAGTCCTTTGGATACAACTCGGAAACGATTCCAAAGTCCATTGCTTGTTGGCCTGTAATTCTCTTCCCAGTCAAAATCAGATACATTGCCCTGGAGTTGCCGATGAGCTTGGCCAATCTCTGACTTCCAGACCAGGCCGGTATCAGACCAAGAGTAACTTCGGGTAGGCCCATCTGCGCTTCTGAAGTCGAAACACGTATATCGCACGATAGGGAGAGTTCGAACCCTCCGCCAAGTGCGAATCCTTTGATTTCGGCAATTACCACCTTTGGTATCTCCTGAAGCAGCTTGAACAGCCTCTCCCCTCTCCTTGCGTATTCGACAAAGTCGAATGCGCTTGGAATAAACTGGGATAGTTCAGCTCCGGCGGTGAACGTCTCTCCAGAACCCGTCACGATGAGTACTCTGGTGTCCTTGTCTGCCCAGACTTCTCCGACAACTCTTTCGAGATCGTTCAACAATTCAGAGTTTATCAGGTTGTGTTTTGGTCTGTTGAGAAGGATTCTAGTGACGTGGTTCTCTCTCTTCTCAAGAATCAGAGTGGAATACCTCTTTTCTTCCACCTTAGCTGGAGTCTCCTGAATCTCGACCTTGCTCTTCTTTCCCGAATCTGGGAACGCTTTTATGGAGATAAGGTCCTTCAGTTTTCCCTGCTTGATCGATTCAGCTGGTTCAAACGTTTTGAATCCGTAGAAGCGACTCAGCTCTTCAAGCTTCTTTTTCACTTCCGCATTGGTCAAACTCTTAGCGACGGATATGGGCCCGAAGGGTCGGTTGAGACCCAGTTTTACTGCAGTCTCTATCTCATCAGGAAGGGCCACTCTCTCTTCTATGAGCTTAACCGCCTCGTTGATTTCTATAGCAAAAATGTCCATGATTGTGACCTTTTCAGAAGCTTCTGTCTGTGGAATTGCGGCCCTTCCCGAAGACCAATCGTAGAATCCCTTTCCCGTTTTCTTTCCCAGTCTTCCTTCCTTGACCACATCTCTGAACGTCTTGCACCTGTTGTATTCTTCAGACAGGGTCTTGGCATAGTAGTCAAGGGAATGGACTACGGTATCTATTCCCACGAAGTCCATCAACTCGTATGGACCCATTGGGAGTCCCTGTCCCCTTGCATAGAGGTCCATTTCTTCCGGTCGTTCGACTCCCCTGTCCAGAACGCTACAGAAGAAAAGCATATCAGGTGCATTTATCCTGTTGACGATAAAACCAGGCGAATCCTTTAGAACCTTGACCGCTGTTTTACCGATCTCTTCTCCAATCCTGAAAGCTCTTTCGAAGTAGTCGTCGCTGGTATATTCCGACTTAATTATCTCCACAAGTTTCATCCTGTTCGCTGGATTGAAGAAGTGCATTCCCAGGACTCTCTCCTTGTTCTTGACATTCTTGGAAATTTCAGAAATCTTGATGTTGGATGTGTTGGTTGCCAGTATTGCATCCTTTCTGCACAACTTGTCTAGGTTGGCAAATATCTCCTGTTTAAGCTCGACAATTTCAGGAACAGCTTCAACCACCAGATCCGTATCCGTGACACTCTCCTCAAGAGTGCTGAAGTAATTTATTCTCGACCTGATGGTCTGATCCTCTCCCTTCTTAATTACTCCCTTTTCCACCATCTTAGATAGGTTTTCATCGATGTACTTCCTTGCCTTCTCGTGTGCCTGAGGGAATGAATCTTCCAATCTCACTTCGTGCCCATACTGCGCAAAAACAAGAGCTATTCCTCTTCCCATCTCCCCGGAGCCTATAACAGCCACCTTCATTAGGTCACTTCCTTGCTTTGAGAATGCTGGAAGACAGTTTTTGAACTGAGAATATGTCTCCGCTTATTTTGAGCTTCCCCTGCATGAAGGCCTGCACTCCATCAAGCTTGCCGCTGAACAAGTCTGTGAGTACCTGTTCTGTGGCAATGATGGTTGCCGAAACCTGCTGACCTGTTCCTTCGCTAACTGTAACTTCACCATTTCCCGCGTGAACAAAGAAAGGATTTCCATCCGATACATTGAACTGGAAAGTCTTGTTGATCGATATAATCTCCTTCTTTAGGTCAGGCAGTCCGTCCAGAGATTTTACCACGTCCCTAATCAAATCAATTGATGACATCAGGAATTTATGTTCGTTTCCCTAAAATACTTTTGGCTGCCGCAGTCTCCAAGATTAAGGCGCGATTAAGAATAAACACACAGGAGCGGGTTATTATAATTCCCTTCATCTTTCGATATTCGACATCAGGGAAGTTTTCGAACGGTCAGTCTCAAGTTAACTTATGTCGACATCCCTGATTCCTTTCACTACGCTTCCATCATTTTTGACTTTCATCATCATTAGTACACTCAAGAGACCTGGACCCCTGTTCTTCTCATAAATAACTTTCACCTTGCAGTGTACGTATAATTCTAGAGTAATCCAGATGCCCCAAGAGCAAACAAAATAGGAAATCTGAAAGTAGTTCTATTCTAAACTGCCACCTTTCCTAGTTCTGTCTGATGTGGGATGGCCACCAGTTGTATTTCTTAAGAACGAGCATCAGTGCCGGAATCAGGAAGAGCCAGGACACTACTGTGTCTATGAGCACTCCCGCAGTTACTGCGAATCCGATCTCACTTATTATCCCGATGGGGCTGAAGATGAGAGATCCAAAGACACCCGCCAGGATTAGACCGAGGACCAGTATGACGCTTCCATTTTCATCTATGGCCTCCGCAATAGCTTCTTCGTCGGTCTTACCTCTCATGACTGCTTCTCGCGCCTTAGTGACAAGGAATATGTCATAATCCAGGCCAACTCCGAATAGAGTGACTATTACGAAAAGGGGGCCGAATACTATTAGAGGAAGATTCATAATGTAATGATAGACGAGATAGAACAGAGAGACGCCAAGAAGTGCGGAAGTTCCCACGTTGAACAGAAGTCTCAGCGGGGTGAAGATTGAAGAGAGCTGGAAGGCAAGAACGGCGAAAATCATCACCGCAAGAATCAAAACTATCTCTTCGGTTGAGAGGTTTATCGCATTGGAGCTATCCAGGAGAGACTGAGCTGTTCCACCCACTTCATACGTGACACCAGCTGGAACGTCTTGCTTCATTATCTTATCGACGCGTGAAATTGAGTCGATTCCGCTCGCAACGTAGGATACAGACTTTGTGGTGAAGTTGAGGAGCACCGTTTTGCCGTCCTTACCGATGAAGGTCAAGGACTGGTTCAAAGTGGTGTTCCTTGCCAAAGAGCTCCCCGAGATGTTTGAAACGTCCACATAATCCCCAAATGGATATGTGACTGTTGTTATGTGTGATATCCCTTGGTCATTCAACAGGTCGGTTGTCACATTATCGAGTATGCCTATGTCCGTTACGTTGAACTGGCCGTCGTAATAGACTTGGCTTGGGAAGGTAAGCAGGATATAACTAGGTGAAAGGGTATCTCCCTGGAAGGCCACGGTCATTTCAGTGTAGCCCGTTTTGCCGGCGTTGTTGGGTATCAGCGAGAAAAGTGAAAAAGATGTTGGGGTTGCTTCGTAGACTACCAGTGTCGAAACGAAGATTACGATGAGCACAGCAACCAGAACCTTTTTGTGGTCTCTGCTGACTCGTGCGACCCTATCAAAATTAACTATAACCTTCCTCGATCTGATTCTCTTCCTGAAGACGATCATGAATGAAGGCAGAAGAGTCAGAGCAACCGCAAGGGAAATCGTAATCCCCAGCGCATTGACGAATCCGCCTGCCCCTATTATTGGAACATTGAATATTCCAAGAACTACATACGCAAGAATGACTGTCAACCCCGAAGTGAACACCGCGTGACCAGCCCACTTAACGGTGGTTCCCAGTTTGTCGTCAGATTTCTCCTTTGCATACCTGTTCAACATGTAAACCGAATAGTCAGTACTCAGACCAAGAATCAGCATCGCACTTAGGGTAGTAACTATGAAAGAAATTGAAGTCTTCAGGAATATGCCGTAGATGATATACGACAGACCGATGACTATGGCCATACTAACTCCGAAAAACAGGAGGGGAACAAATGCAAGAAGTACTGATCTGAAATATATGCCCACTATAATTACAGAAAGAATTATTCCAGCGACCAGGGAATAGATCAACCCAGAGTATGCTGTGCTTTCGATCCCACTGGAAATCTGATCGCCGCTCGTTGAGTATATCTTGACGGGATCAAATTCATTCTGTATTCCAGAAATGTAATTTGTTAGCGTATTGAGTTGGGTACCGTTCAGACTGGACTGATTGAAATTGAGTACTATCATGAATCCCGTAAAATCTGAGGGTACAAGAGATTGAAAAAGCGCCGGACTGAGTGATATTCCCGCCTCGGTATAGTTCCCGTTTACGGTATTTGCCAGATTTCCACTTACTCCGACGGACATTGTTACAAACTTTTCGGGGTTGTTAAAAGAGAAGTAGGGATAACCGCTGAAACCATTTCTGAGGAAAGATTCGGTGAGATTTAGTGAAGAATTCCTCGAGCCCTCTGAAAGGAAATCCGAAACTACCGTACGGGAGTCAACGCCAAGAGGTGCGGCAAGAGCCTCCAGTTGAGGTGCAGTATAGTTAATGAAATACTGTTTGAAGATCGCCGTATTATTGTTCAACAAGGCCGAATAGAAAATATTACTTGGGATGTCTATTGATTGATAGAGTTCCACTAAGGAAGCTGAAAGGAGTGACTGGTTGAGCTGCATTTCATAGAACGTGTCGTTGAGGGAGTTCGGTGATTCAAAGAAACTGGAAAACTGTTCTGGAGACATTCCGAAGGTTTGATTCGTAAACACAGAAATTGCTGGATCGCTTGCACTGAGAACCGATCCAGTGAGGTTTTCAGACAGAAGGGTAACGCTTCCTCCTGACACAAAGTTCTGGTAAGTTGCATTGAAAATCTGCATATCTCCAGTGCCATAAGGCGACGCGAAGGAATAGTCAAGTCTGAGGGTGATATTTTCTCTGGTCGCATTGGACGAATACGAACTAGTGTTGAAGGCAGAATAGATGGGATCGTAGAGCATCTTCTGAGTCTGATTCAGAGTCGAATTGAGTCCGCCAAACGCCTGTTCAATTGAAAGATTGAGTCTTTCGCTCACAGAACCGTTATAGTAAGGGTTGGAACTATTGTTCCAAGAACCGTAAAATGCGTCGAAATAGCCAAGGGATTCTGAATTGTTTCCGAAGTTTCCTGTACTGTTGAGAAGCTCCTGTGCTGCCTGTTGATCTTTTGCAGAAGTAGGGTAGGTCGGATAAGCAGCTGAAATGTTGTTATAAACTTCAAAATAGGCCAAGGGAACTCCGTATATCAGCCCAGAAACGCCGTTTATCACTATCTCGTAATTCGAAAAGATTGAAGCGTAACCTGTTACCGCAAAAGAAATGTTGTGGTACGTAGAGTTAAAATATACATCAATGGTCTTCAGCTCCGTTGTGAAGTTTTCTACGGAACCTATGGAGGAGTTGAACTTGTTAAATCCGGATATGGTGCCATTAGCAGCGTTTGAAACATCACCATACACTCTGAATGTCGAATTCGAGACGCCATCAACGACTTGATTGGCAATAGAGTAGGGGGAAATTATTCCAGATGCTCCCAAGCTAGCGAGATCAATCTTGTAGGTGGAGTTCAATTTTTGCCAAAGGCTGTATGAAGTGCTCGAGTAAAATGGAGAATCTACGTAGAGTACTACTGTGGTACCATTGGAAGAGGAATTGCTTGAATTGAACTGGCTATCTAGCAGGTGCTGGGCGTCTGCCGACATCGTTTGGTTGCTGCCGGCGAATTCTACGTTCGTAACGTTGTAGTTGACCAGACTAGTCGATTCTGCAGCAAATGGTAGAAAGACTATAAGGACGGCTATCCACACAATGATAATGATCTTATACCTTTTTTTTATGAAATTTCCGAGGGCTCCAAATCTTCCCTCTAACATTTATCGGTTATGCAAAAAGATTATATCAAGCTTTTAGTCGAAAACGGATCTCTCAAAAACCTGGAACAGGCTATGATCAGGAAGTTCCAGGCAAGCCTAATCCAAGCTAACTTGGCTCGTTACGAGAATTGATAGTGAAGCCTTGCCTATCTCGTGATGAATTTTGTAGAATTGGCGGCAAGCACCAAAATATATCTTTTTCGTCTGTTTAAGATTGTCAGATTTACGTTGAAATCTGAGGAAGTCGTAGAATGCAAGGATTGTACTGGGACAGTATTTCGTGAAATGGCTCTTTCCATTAGAGGAGAGTAGGTAAATCATTCATTTTTCAGATACAATCACCATCGAAGTCACATACTGTTTTAAACGTCCATTCAATTTCTGTCAGTGAAGATATTCGACAATCACGTACATTTGACACACTCTTCTATCGACTTCTTCATCAAGACCTTCACTAGTGCAGGGGGCACTTCTATAAATCTCGTGAATCTGACCGAAAATTGTTATTCCCTGCAAGATTTTGAAATGAAGTATCGAGAGACAATTGTCATATCAAGGATACTACGGGCAAAGGGGTTGGATGTCGCGGTCAGCATCGGTCCCTATCCAGTCAACTATGTTGAAATGAAACAAAAAATTGGAAGGCGTGAGAGCATGGAGGTCTACAAGAAAGCAGTAGATGTGGCAATATTACATATCGAAAAAGGCGAAGCTAACGCAATTGGAGAAGTTGGAAGACCTCATTTTGAAACTGAGTTTGGCATAATCGAAGATAGCAATAGCATAATGGAGTACATATTCCAGACCACGGCCGACAAGAACATCCCGGTCATACTACACACTGAATCACTTGACTCAAAGGGGATGTGCGACGTCAGGGAAATGGCGAAGAAAAATGGAAAGAACTCTCTCGTTGTCAAACACTTCAGCTCGCCAATTTTCACCGAGAATTGCGGTATCGTTCCCTCTGTCCCTGCGGGAAGAAAGAACGCACGAGCTGCACCATGGGGAGAAGGAGGATTCTTCCTCGAGACGGATTTTGCCGGAGATGAGAACAACCCAAATTTTGTCCTGCCCGCAGATTCTGTTCCCAAGAGAGTAGCCATGCTGATCCAGGAAGGGGTAGATAAAGACAGGATTGAGAGGTCTATGGGATATTACAGCGAGTTCTACCGACTAGACCTATAGGAGCAATAGTCGATGTTTCAATCTGCAGTCGTGTTCCGTAGGTCTTTCTTGACGTGTCCGTGAGTCCGCAGTATATGAATCGCCTCTCCTAGCAACATTCCGGTTATGAGCGAAAGGATACCGTTGAATAGGATTATGGCCAGCAGTAGGGATGAGTACGAGGACAGTTCAAGATACACTCTAGCCATTAGAGCTACCGCCCAGAGCAACAGGATGTAAGGAGATCTCCTGTAGTATAGAACTTCCCCCTTCTGGAAGAACTTGACATCCCTGCCAAACCTGAATCCAAGAGGTATACCGATGGGGATCAGCAGGATCATCGCCTTTGCGTATAGGTTTGGCAGAGTCGTGAAGAAAATCGCAAATGTAGTCAATAGAATGTAGATGGCAGGCGTCCTGAGCACCCTCGCTGCACTGTACTTTCTTCCCGCGAGCCCCCTCACGATCCCGAGAATAACGATTACCCCGACGAAAATTTCAAGTTCCTGGCCGGAGGCGAACGGAATGGAGGTTATGGTGGGCACAGTAGTGGCCGATGTTGCCAAGCCTAGCATTCCGGCTGATGTATAGTGTTTAGTTAAAGCTTTTGTACGGCATCACTCGAACTACGTACTACATCTTGGCTAGAGTGTAGTTCAGTATGTTTCCGCTCTTGCAGTACTCGATCTCTGCCTCTGTGTCGAGTCTCACCTTTCCAGTTATCGATCTCTCCGTACTTCCCTTGATTCTTATCTCGACACTCTGTCCTTCCTTTACGTCCTTAAGATCGATAGAAATGAGTTCGTCTCCCTTGAGATTAAGCTGGGAGGTATCTGCCTCTATCGGAACGACTCCCATGTTCGTTAGGTTGGACCTATGGATCCTCTCGAAGCTCTCCGAAATGACAGTCTTCACGTTTAGCAGGTACGTTGCCTTGGCCGCCCAGTCTCTGCTGCTGCCTGCACCGTACATCTTTCCAGCGAAGATGACTAGTGGTACTCCTTCCTTCTTGTATACTTCGGCTGCGTCAAAGAAAGACATCCTTTCCCCGCCAGGGTAATGAATGGTGAACCCGCCCGGACCCTCCATCATCTTGTTCCTGATCTTAGGATTCGAGAAGCCTCCCCTCATCATCACTTCGTGGTTTCCTCTTCTTGCTCCGAACGAATTGAAATCGTTGGGAGATACTCCACTTTCCATCAGATATTTGGCTGCTGGTGATTCTGCCTGATTCAGTCCGGATCTCTCTCCCCTCCCCAATTCGTCCCAGATCGTTCTGTACTTTTCCATGTCTTGGACAATGCTGCCGGCAGGTGAGATGTGGTCCGTGGTTATCCTGTCACCGAATATTGCAAGTATACGCGCATTAGAGATGGAAACGAGTGTGTCGGAAACGCTGAACCAGGGAGGTTCTCTTACGTAAGTTGAATTCGGGTCAAAAACGTATTCCACACCCGATGGGATCTCAAGCCTTTTCCACTCCTCCACGCCTTCGAATATCTTCTCCTTTCTCTCCACATAGTGCTTCTTGCTCAAAAATTCCTCTTCATAACGTTTAATTAGGGAATCCTCCGGCCAGATATCCTTCAAGTATACCGGGTTGCCGTTAGGATCGGTTGAAATGGGTTCGTTTGCAAAATCTATATCTATCCTCCCCGCCAGTGAGTAAGCAACGACGAGCATTGGAGAAGCAAGGAAAGCTCCAGAAACCAGTGGGTTGATTCTGCCCTCGAAATTCCTGTTTCCGCTGAGTACTGCAATAGTGTAGATTTTGTCTTTCTTGATTGCATCTTCCACCTCTGTGATCAGTGGACCAGAGTTACCAA
Organism: uncultured Thermoplasmatales archaeon; assembly: GCA_964391105.1. Taxonomy (GTDB): domain Archaea; phylum Thermoplasmatota; class Thermoplasmata; order Thermoplasmatales. The sequence continues at coordinate 1,583 of CAYMKC010000020.1, read as the reverse complement.
TGCAAGTTGTGCAACCATATCCAACGATATGAAATCCGAGCGCATCTAGATAGGGCTGCAGATTCGCCTTTCTCATATACTCTTCAACGACCGGGCTGCCAGGAGCAAAACTCGTCTTCACAAACGGTTTCCTGGCAAGTCCCATTTCTACAGCCTTTTTTGCAATCAAACCTGCACCTATTAGAACGTCTGGATTCGAAGTGTTAGTGCAACTTGTGATTGCTGCTATCACCACGCTTCCGTCCTTTAGCTGCGTCTCTCTATCACCAACTTTTATCTCAAAAATTCTTTGTTCATTCAGGTTCAAATTCTTTGACAGATTGTCTCCAATAATCTTCTTGATCAACGGGACTTCTGATATGGAAATCCGATCTTCTGGGTTTGTGGGTCCAGCAATGGATGCTACCACGGCAGACAGATCAAACTCAAGATGCTGGTCGTATTCCTTTCTCTTACCATCGTAGTAGAGGCCCTGTTCTTTTAGGTAAGACTCAACCATTTTGATGTGCCCTGCTCCTCTTCCAGTGAGGCCCAGGTATCTTGTGGTGTTTCTGGAGTATGGGAAATATCCTACCGTAGCACCATATTCTGGCGACATGTTCGATATTGTTGTTTTGTCTTGCGTGCTGAGATACTTAATTCCATCACCATAAAATTCGACGAATTTTCCAACAACGTTTGCCTTCCTTAGGAACTCTGTTACTGACAGTACGATGTCAGTTGCAGTCACTCCCTCCCTTGGTCTGCCCTTCAGCTTTACACCTACCACCTCAGGCACGATTATATAAGAAGGCTCACCCACCATTACTGCCTCAGCCTCTAAACCCCCTACTCCCCATCCAAGGACGGAAATTCCGTTGACCATCGTAGTGTGCGAATCTGTACCGATGAGGGTATCAGGTATCAATGTTCCATCTCTCTCTGCGACTACCTCCGCTAGAAACTCTATGTTCACTTGGTGGACTATGCCATTTCCCGGGGGTACGATCTTGAGATTTCTGAAGTTGTTCTGGGCCCACTTCAGTGCAGCATACCTCTCTCCGTTCCTCTTGTATTCCAGTGCAAGGTTCTGCAGTATTGCATAGCTGGTGCCGAATTTATCGACCTGCACCGAGTGGTCTGCAACCAGTTGCACCGGTATAACTGGATTTATTTTCTGCGGGTCCTTTCCCATCTTCACTGCTGCATTCCTCATAGCTATGAGATCAACTATCAGGGGAACTCCCGTATAGTCCTGCAGTATCACCCTTGAAGGGAAGAACGGTATCTCTTCTCTTCTTCTCTCCAAGACCTTCACAATGTGTTCCTCCTTCACAACTTTCCCATCCAATTTCCTCAGAAGATTTTCGAGAAGAATCTTTGTAGAGTATGGAAGATTTGCAACGTTGTATCCCCTTGCCTCCAGTTCCTTCAGCGGAAAATAATTGTATTCCTTTCCTTCGATATTGATATTCGAGGTCATCTACTTCTTATTGTAAGAGAATTATTAATTATTGTGGAATGCACAAATTAACATTTCAAGAGATGAATGAGGGGAAAGAATTTTTTAACGAATAACAATGAGGTAGAGGATGCCTGATAAA
>CAYMKC010000019.1:3314-19082 GCA_964391105.1 uncultured Thermoplasmatales archaeon | reverse complement strand
TGAACCGTGCATGGCAACAATATTGAAACCATATCCGACGAACGAGACTATGCCACTCAAGTCTCTCCCAGTAATCAGGTAGAGCGGGATCTCTACCTTCAGATCGTTCAATAGGTCCAGGAGTTTCTTGCCTGGTACGGCTAATTCTGGTTGGGAGACCAGGTCAACAAGAGTTCCATCATAGTCAAGGAACATCTTGGTCAATCCACCCTTTTCCTCTATCGCTTCTGTTATCTCGTCAAACATTTGCGGTTTCTCCGTTGCCGGTATCGCTTCGGAGATACTTGAAAAACTAATCTAATTTTCCCTAAGGAACTTCAACTATGATCATACTGCAGTTAGAATCTCCCTCAAGAGCCTTTCGAGAAACTATCAAAGGTGGTCTGGACGTTCTTCCTTCCGTCACGTAATATGTTCTTCATCTTCTTCTCCTTCCTCCCCGCAGAGTAGTAGTATGAGAAGTCCCTCGTGTTCTCCATTGTTAGAACGTAGACCTTTCCTCTACCAAACCGTCCCGTTCTGCCTCTCCTCTGGATAGATCTGACCTCACTGGCGACTGGTTCATAGAATATGACGGTATCGGCCGCCGGTACGTCTAGGCCCTCCTCACCCACCTGGGTCGCAACAAGGACCTTAATCAACCCCTCCCTGAATAGTTGAAGGACGGAGCTTTGTTCCTTCTGGCTCATCCCCTTTCCGTCCTTCCTCGAACTCTGCCCTATGAACTTTTCGCAGGAGTACCCCTCCTTCCTGAGGATTTCGGAGAGTATGTTTGCTGTAATCCTGTAGTGGCAGAAAACTATCGCCTTTTCGTGATTTCTCTCCTTCAATATTTCCATAATTTTCGATATCTTCGGTGTGTGTAGATTGAGTGGTTCAACCGAGAGCTTCTCTGCCTTGCCCTCTATCGCTATCATCCGACTGTCAGTTACCACCTTCTTTGCCTTGGTGTTCTCTCTTTTCATGTCCTGAAGATAGGCATAGAATGGAAGGACCCCCTGTGTTTCCGCGAACTCCAGGAGATAGTCAATCAGAATGGCATACGTCCTGATCCGGGCTGCCGAATACATGTACTTGTTCCCTCTCTTTATTTCCATGAAGATGTAGTCACCAAGGCTGATCAGCTCCTTACGTGATCTTCCCTGTATCTTAAGAGAAAAGGACTCTAGCTTCTTGATCATCTCTCCCAGCATCTCCTTGAGTCCTTCGACTATCTCTGCAGACCCAGGGGGGAGGGGGATCTTGACCTGCTCGATGTCAATACCCTTGATGTAGGAAATGACGTCTGGAGAATTCTCGTCCCTTATCTCTAGTCCTACTATCTTGAGATTCTTGATTATCTGGTCAATCTTATCTCTGTCCCCTCCAGGTGAAGCCGTAGTCGCGATGATTCTTGATTCCGAAAAGAAATTTGCCACTTCAACGTAGGAATAGTTCCCAATCGCTCTGTGTGCCTCGTCAAATATAACCGTCTTTACGTCATTCTTGATGTCATAAAACAGCGAGGAATCATTGTTAATTACCTGGGGAGTAGATACGATCACTCTCGCGATTTTGTACAACTCTCTCCTTTCAGACTTCTTCCTCTCCCCGGTCACCTCGACTATCTCTTCATCCGAGAGTTTTAGGAATCTCCTTATGCTGGCTGCGTGCTGGTGAACTAGCGGCCTGGTGGGCGCCATGAATATGCACTTCCCACCATCCCGAATTAGGACCGAGATCGCAATAATGGCGATGATGGTCTTTCCAAGAGCTGTCGGTATCACAATCAGGGTGTTATTTTCGACAGCCTTCATTGCGATGTCGTATTGATATTCTCTGAACTCTATCAGGTCGTCCCTTAGAAGTTCAGAGTACTTTGGCACGAAGGTTAATCTCTGATTGGCTTTAAGTTTAGTGCAAACAGTGGTTACGATAGATACCGAATTGCCAAACTTCAGCAGATCGATCTTTGAAACTTCTCCGAATACAATGAATATCAGTGCTACCGTCCCTATGAATCCCCGGAAGTCCCTCATCAGTGAGAGGTAGATGTCAGGGATAATCGCAGCATAATGGATTATTATTTTCATTAACGGCAGGAGTAGCATGTCTGGGATTCTCTACTTCTTGAACGCGGTCTCCCAACGAACCGGCAGAATGATGCCTGCAAGGAGCAGCAGTTGCTCATCTGTACCAGCCAATAGAGAAAAGTAGCCTCTGGTCAAATAAAATTACTACGATACAACTAAAGCGATGTCTTGTTATCCTTTCTGGCATGTCCCTATCGGTTAGCTAAGTATTAATATGAGCACTCGTTGAATATATGAAAGGTGATTCATATGCCACTTTCTAAGACAGCAAAAATCGCCGTTGTGATCGTGGTAGTTGTTGTGGTCATAGCTGCAGGAACAGCCGCCTATTTTCTAGCAAATCCGCCGAAAAAAACGCCTGACATAGTCGTCGGAATGCCTCTTCCGCTGAACTCTCCGATAGGTCAGAACATGAACGATTCTGCACAGCTGGCAGTGAACCAGATCAATGCAAATGGTGGTGTAAACGTAAACGGAACAAAGTATGACCTGAAGATAATTACTTACGATACCGAAGAAGCGGACCCGTCGATTCCAACGTCTATTGGAGTGAGTGCGGTGACAGCGCTCATCACCCAGGACAAGGTGAATTTCCTGATAGGCGGATACAGGAGTGACGTGGTTGATGCAGAACTTGCTACGGTAGCTCAGTACAAGACAATCTACATAACATTCGGTGCGGATCCCGAGATCTCAACCTTTGTTGGACAGGACTACTCTGCCAACAAATACATCTTCAACGGGTTTGTCAACTCAACCAACCAGGGAGCCCAGTACGGAGCACTGCCAGTATACATGCTTCTCGCATACAAGGAGCATCTGTTCCCACAGAACATTACAAACATAGCGGTATTGGGTGAGCAGGCAGCATGGACAGAAGCGGACATTGGGAAGGGAGGTAATGCCTCCCCGCTCTACGGTCCCTTTGAAGCTGTGGGTTTCAATGTAACGTACATCAATTATTTCCCGCTCTCTCCGCCGGGGGGATCATACGATTCCCTGTTTTCTGAGCTAGCCCAGAAACAAACACAATCGATGTACATTCTAGCCGCGGGAACCGAGACCCCGTTGTTCGTTCACGACTGGAATACTTTCGACTGGTCAGCAGACAAAGCTACGAATGGAGCGAAACCACTTCTAATGGGAGCAGACGTTATGTCCGAAATGGAAGGCTCAACCTACAGCTATTACAACGCAACAAATGGAGGGTCCAGTGGTGAATTCTCGTTTGGCTGGGGACCAATGCTTCCGGTTAACATAACCAACTCATCTATACCCTTCTACAACGCTTTCGTTGCAAAGTACAATTACAACCCGATATTCGAAGATGGATTCGTCTATTCATCAGTCTACTACCTGGTCCAGGCAATAGAAAAGGCGAAGAGTCTCTCTGCCGATGCAGTGATTCCATACCTGGAGCAGACCAGTTACTCGGGACCTGCAGGATTCATACAGTTCTCATCCAACCACGGACTTGTGGTAAACCTGAAACCTGTTCCCTCTATACCTGCGGTAGCAATGCAATGGCACAACGACGGGAAGCTTTATCTGGTATGGACATCGCTAGATCCTCTCACGTTCAGGAACGTTCAGCTCCCAAATGGCACCGTCCTACCGGAATTCAATGTGACTGTCTGAGGGGTAGTTTACTTTGATTCTTTCTATTTTATTATTTTCTCTTTTAATTTATGGAATTTTGTTTGGCCTTTCCTACGCACTAATTTCGCTGGGTTTCACGCTCGTTTTTGGGGTTTCCAAGATATTGAATTTGACATATGGGGCTCTCTTCATGACCACGTCATATATGATCTACCTCTTTGCCGTGAGTTTGGGAATCAACCTCATTGTTTCTATTCTTATCTCAATTCTCATCACTATATTGGTTGGGATCAGCATCTTCCTTGTCCTGGCGAGGTTTGTCGTGGATCCCATGGTGTTCATGGTATCAATGCTGCTCTTTGCTCTCCTGCTGCAGTACTTCTATTCCTATTCCTTTGGAGGACAAGTCGGGTTGCTTATCCCTGGAGTCTTTTCGTCTTCATCGATAAGTCTTGCAGGCGTTTCTGTCAACATCTCGCTTATCGCATCTGCGATTATTTCGGTGATCTTGATAGTCTTTGTTTGGGTCTGGATAGACAGGTCCTCTCAAGGAAGGAAGATCAGGGCGACATCAGAAGACCCTGAAGTTGCTGAACTTTTCGGCGTGAATACGCTCAGGATCAACCTAACTATCTTGATCATATCCATCGTTCTCATCTCAATCGCAGCGGTCTTGCTAGTACCATCGGAGGTGGTAACGCCAACCATGTGGATCAACCCGTTCGTTATTGCGTTCGCGGTCTCAATAATTGGAGGACTGGGGAAGTTCAAGTGGGTAATTCCGTCCGCATTCATAATCTCCTTTTCGGAGATCGCTGCCCAGTACCTTATACCATACAATGTATCCGACCTCGTTTCATTTCTGTTAGTAATAGCGTTCATCATATTTCTCCCGAACGGAATCGGGGGTGCAAAACGTGGTTAAATTGAAGCCAATTTTTAGGTCAAGAGAGATGCTCCTGACGCTTGGAATAATTGCGTTTATTGCGGTGATTGGAGTTCTGCTGAACCAACCCTACCTGACGCTTTCAACTTCATTGGCACTGATCTACATTCTGATGGCAATGGGCTGGGATTTTTCTTCTGGCACCACCAACTACGTGAATTTTGGTCTACCGTTTTTTCTCGGGATAGGTGCGTTCACGACCGGTTACTTTTCCTATACATTTCACCTGTCGGTTCCGCTCCTTCTTGTCTTGGCATTTGTCTTTGGGACCATAGGCGGGTTTCTTTTCACTATCCCCACACTCAGACTTCGGGGCCCATTCTTCACATTGCTCTCCCTTCTTCTTCCCCTTATAGGTCTTGACTTTGTGGTCTCGTTCTGGATCGTGCTGAAAATGCCTACGCAGGGATATTATGGCCTCCCATTTATCTCCTCCAACTTGGACGTGTCCATGATCACTCTATCGATCACCACCATGGCCGTTGTCATAGTCCTCTACACTCTCAGGAGGTCACACCTTGGATTGCTGTTGAAAGGGATAGGGGATGACGAAGAAGCAATGCTCTCACAGGGAGTTAACACGTTTCCGGTGAAGGTCCTGGCTTTCTCAATTTCAATGGGGATCGTTGGACTCGCCGGTGGTTTCTATGCACTCCTAATAACCTACGCAGGAGTTGACGTGTTCGGGCTGTCGTTCCTCCTCTATCCCATGCTCGTTTCTATTCTAGGAGGGAGAGGAACGATCCTAGGTTCGGTTCCTGCAGGACTGATAATAATCCTACTGTCACAGTACCTGAACTTGTACGTTGGTCAACTTACGCTCATAATATTTGTCGTCCTCACCCTGCTGATTTTTCTATTCTTGCCAAAGGGAGTATCGAGGTTTTATCATGAAGTTGCTTGAAGCGCACGATCTGACAAAAACATGGGGAGGTAATCTAGCGGTAGACAGGGTTACCTTTGAAATGGAAAGAGACATTCTCGGAATAGTTGGCCCAAACGGTGCAGGCAAGACTACGCTCCTGAGCGTTATTGCTGGGAACGTGCAACCAACATCTGGAAGCGTTCTCTTCTCAGGGGAAGATGTCACATCTCTCTCATCCTGGAAGAGAGTGAAGATCGGAATTTCAAAAACGTATCAAGTGGTGAGACCGTTCAGATCGCTCTCCGTAAGACAGAATCTGGAAATATTCAGCAGAATAAGGGATGGGAGCGATATCGATTGGGTCCTGGAAGTAACCGGTCTCAAGAAAGTTGCTGGAAACAAGGCAGGAGCTCTCCCTTACGGGCTCCTGAAGAAGCTCGAGATAGGAAAGGTCCTGTCTTCGAATCCGAAACTGATGTTGCTAGACGAACCTTTCGGTGGCCTGAGCCAGGAGGACATCTCCTCGACACTTGAATTGTTAAAGAACCTGAAGGGAAAAGGGATGAAGATGATCATTATCGAGCACAGGATATCATCGCTCCTCAGCATAGCCGATTCAATGGTTAGTCTTGACAAAGGACAAAAAATTTTCGAAGGCAGCACTGCGGATTTCTTGAGAGACGAGCGAGTAAAGAATTCTTACCTAGGCGGTGGATGAATTGTTGAACGTTGAGCGTCTGAGCGCTGGGTACTTTGGATCAAAGGTGTTGCAGGACATCTGTCTCAAGTGTGAGGGGGGAATAACGTTGGTGATTGGCCCAAACGGAGCGGGTAAGTCAACACTAGTCAAGTCCGTTACAGGCACGCTGAGACCGGTCACTGGCCATATCACATTCGAGGGTAACAACATCGAAAGAATGAAGGGTCACCAAATCTCCAGCATCGGAATCTCGACCGTTCCAGAGAGGGGGAGAGTATTCTCAGAGATGAGTGTTCTGGAGAACATCAAATTCGGTCACGAGTCGTCCGGTCCTACAAGAGACGACTTTTCTGGGATTCTAGACGAAGTGTTTTCCCTCTTTCCAGATCTGAAGCTGAAGCAGAACGAGAGGGCGGGTACACTCAGCGGAGGACAGCAACAGATGCTTGCAATTGCAAGGGCACTGGCAAGCAAGCCGAAATTCCTTGTCATGGACGAACCAACAACCGGTCTCTTTCCCAAACTCGTGAAGGAGCTCATAGAAAAGATCGAAGCCATTTCGAAGAACATGCCGATTCTCTTGACAGAACAGAATGTGGTGAACATAGTACCGATCGCTTCAAGTGTCTACCTATTGGAGTCCGGGAGAATAATCTTGTCTGGCACTCCAAAGGAGATACTCGAGAGTCCGCAAGTCAGGAAGTCCTACATTGGTGACGTGTCGGGCGGAGGTGTCTGAATGGCATTTGCGAAGAATGGAGACCACAAGATTTACTTCGAGGAGAGCGGGAAAGGAGTCCCTATAGTTCTTCTTGAAGGGCTTGGTTATTCCACTTGGATGTGGAATCATCAGTTATCTGCTCTCTCGAAGGAACTGAGGTGTATAATCCCTGATAACAGAGGTGTGGGACGGAGCACTCCCCTAGAGACTCCTTACACTATGAGGGGATTTGCTGAGGATGTTCTCTCGGTGCTCGACTCCCTGGACATCTCGTGTGTGTATTTGCTAGGCGTGTCGATGGGAGGATTCATCGCCCAGGAAGTCGCAAGGATGGCTCCAGGAAAGATAGAGGGACTGATCCTTGTCTCGACATCGTGTGGAGGGAAGAAGTCACTACCTATGACCAAAGAGTCGTATGGTGAGATGGTCAGAACGGTAGATGGAGAGAGTCAGAGGGGAAGACTGGAGAGAACTATGTCTATTGCATTCACCAAGGACTTTGTAAATGGAAGGAAGCAAGAATTCGATAAAATAATCGATAGCAGAATCGATTGGGTACAGAACGGTACACAGTTTATGAACCAGGTACTTGCAACGACTACCTTTGACTCGTGTTCGTCGAACGCATCATTCCTGAAACCGACGTTGATAGTGGCCGGGACGGACGATAGAGTCTTGCCTTGGACAAACAGTGTCCTCCTGTACAAATCGTTCCAAAATTCTTCGCTCGTACTCTTCAAGAATCAGAATCACTTGCTGTTTATAGAGGAGGACAGTAAATTCAACAAACTCGTTACGAGTTTTATCAGTAGCGTAGAGAACCGAACGTTTGAACAAATGGTTACAGAGGTGATATAATGGTTAGCGCAGGTATAGTTTCATATGGCATCTACATACCAGAGAAGGTCAGATCTTCGAAGGATGTTGCCGCCGAGTTTGACCTACCGCTGAACGTAGTGGAAACGAAGCAGGGAATTAGTCGAAAACACGTGAGCGAGAATGATGAGATGCCGAGCGAAATGGGGATAAAGGCTGCAAAGGTCGCGCTTGAGGAGGCGAAGAGAAAAGGGGTGAGATTGGAGGACATCGGGGCTCTGATGTATGTTGGTTCACAGTGGAAGGACTACAACATATGGCTCATCTCGACATACCTCCAGGAAAAGCTAGGTCTGACCAGTGCTTTCTCTTTCGACATGTCTTCAATGTGTGCAGGGATGGTAATGGGGCTGTATATTGCCAAGAGTTTGCTCTTGACCAACAAGGGTCTGAAATCCATACTGCTGGTAGGAGCATCGAAGGAATCATACCTTGTCGATCCAACGGACCCAAAGAGCACGTGGATGGATGACTTTGCGGACGCGGGAGTGGCGGCAGTTGTGAGCAGTGACTGGAAGGAAAATATCATTTTAGACTCGGACTTCATGACGGATGGGTCTCTGTCCTACGGGACCCTAGAAATAACGGGAGGTGCTAAGCAGGGTTTCAATGACCAATACTGCCAGAGGAAGAAGGTCTACCTGGAGAGTCTGTTAACGAAGGAGGAGTTGAAAGTCAAACTGGAAGAGATCTCCCTTAAGAACTTCCGGAAGGTTATAGAGTCGTCTGTCTCGAAGAGTGGCCTCAAAAAGGAGGATGTTAAGATGGTACTTCCTAACCACATGAAGCCTTCTTTTCAACGGATGCTTCTAAAGTCGCTGGAGATATCAGAGGACAGGTCGTTCTATCTGAGTGATTTTGGGCACAGCCAAGCCGCCGACCAGCTTATCGCCCTGGATCAAGTCGTCAGGCGGGATCCCGGTTTCACGGGCAATGTCGTCCTGGCGGCAGCCGGAACAGGGTATGTCTGGGGCTCCACGGTTATTTCGTGGGGGTGAAGCTGTGCATATGGACTTATCCACGCTACTTTCAGGGACATTCAAAAACAGAGTAGCTCTGGCAGACTACGGCGGTAGGAGCTATACGTACTCTGACGTGGACAGGGTGGCAAGAAACATGGCAACGGTCTTGAGTCTACACGGCGTGAAAAAGGGAGATAGAGTATCGGTCTTCTCGCCAAACGAGGCGCTCGAGGTGATCCTTCTATTTGCCTGCATAAAGTTGGGTGCGATACTCGTACCGCACAACCTCAGGCTATCAGAAAAGGAGATTATGGACGAGATCGAGATCTCCAAACCGAGCCTAATCATCTTCAGTTCCAAGCTCGAGAGCAGCACTATACTTCTGATCAAAGAGATTCAAGCAGAAAAAATCAAACTTGAAGATCTGGATGCAGAACTTGAGACCAACTTCGAGTCGGAAGGTCAAGAACTCGAGAATCCCGCACTCATATTGTTCACCGGTGGGACTACCGGCGAACCTAAGGGCGCGATAATTCCCATCAGACTTCTCGTCTTCAATGCCCTGAACACGATCGTTTCCTGGAAACTTACTGCAGACGACTCGACTCTTCTGGTTTATCCTCTATTTCACACCGGAGGCTGGAATGTTCTCACGCTCCCACTACTCTTTACTGGAGGGAGGGTGACTCTAATTGAAAAGTTCAAACCGTCTCAGCTGGTAAAAGTCATAGCGGAAACGAGAGGAACGATCTTCTCATCCGTTCCTTCCGTTCTATCAGACATCTCCAACTCGGAAGAGTTCAGGGATGCAACGTTCCCATCGCTCAAGTTCATAAAGTCTGGAGGAGGTATGACACCAAAGAACACAGCATCTAGGTACATTGAGAAGGGAATAAAATTCTATCAGGGGTATGGTCTTACTGAGGTTGGTCCGAACATATTCTATTCGTCGGAGGAGGACCTCGAAAAGGAGCTCACTGTAGGCAAGAAGTCGGTGCTTGTGGACCTAAAGCTGGTGGAAGAGGACGGTAAGGAAGGGGAAACTGGTGAGCTGATGGTGAGAGGACCCATCACATTTTCAGGATACGTGGGGAAGGGAACAGAAGAGGCAACGGATAGGGACGGTTACGTCAGGACTGGTGACATACTGAAGAGGGACGGAGATGGAAACTACTACTTCAAAGGGAGAGTCAAGTTCATGTACAAATCTGGAGGGGAGAACGTGTATCCAGGAGAAGTCGAGGCAGTGCTTGAGAGACACCCCGACATTGTCGAAGCGGCAGTAATAGGCGTTCAGGACCCAAGGTGGGGGGAAGTCGGAAAGGCTTTCCTGGTAGCAAGAAGAAAGATCAGCGAAGAAGAATTAAGACATTATTCATCAAACTATCTTGCAAGATATGAGATTCCAAAGTACTTCAGATTCCTTGATCGCATACCAAGAACATCAAATGGAAAGAAGGATTACCTGAAACTGAGAGGCGAAATTGATGAGTAGATTCCTGTCTGAAGGGTTAGAGATCAAGGGAAGGAGCATTACGGTGACCGATCACCACATATATGGCTTCGCTGGGCTGACGGGGGACTTTAATCCTCTGCACACCGATAACATCTTCGCGCAGAAATCGACCTTCAAGGGAAGGATAGCTCATGGTCTGCTTTCACTGTCGATCGGCCTCGGACTTCTAGGCGATACCGTAGAAGGACACTTCCTGTATGGATTTGACAAGATCAGGTTCCTCAATCCAGTCAGGCCCGGGGACACAATTACTTCGATAATAAAGGTGAATGCGGTTAAGGAGAAGGGGAGCTACAGTCTTCACTATTGCACGATGAAATTGCTGAATTCCACGGGAACGGAGATATTGATAGGGGAGATAATCCTTGGAAAGGAGAAGACTAATGAAACTTCCTAAAACGGAGAGAGGAGAGAAGACGAGGCAAAGGCTGCTGAGAGCCGCCGAGACCGTGTTTGGTGAATACGGGTTCTTCGATGCGAGCATCGGAGAGATCACTACTCGGGCCGGTATCGGGTCTGGTACATTCTACATCTATTATGACTCCAAGGTTGAGATCTTCAAGGATGTGATAATGAACCTCAACCACGAACTTAGAAAGTCCATATCCATCACAACAACTGAGTTGAAGAAAAGGGAGGACGTGGAGCGCGTTGGTTTCAGGGAGTTTTTCGATTTCGTGAAGCGACACAAGAAGTTTTACCGGATAATAAGGCAGGCAGAGTACGTGGACCCTGAACTCTTCAAGTGGTACTACAGGAAGATTGCCGAAGGATACTCGAGAGGCTTGAAGAAATCCATGCACTCGGGAGAGTTCTCGAGAAACGACTCCGAACTGATCTCCTACGCCTTGATGGGTATCGCGGATTTTGTGGGGATGAGGTATGTGATGTGGGGCGAGGAAGTGGACGACAAAATGTTTGAAGAGTTGATGAAGTTCATCTTCCACGGACTGATGAACAACACTGTCACGGCTGACAATTTACCCAACCCCAAGAAGACGCATTGACGTATAACTCCCGCCGTTCCAGAACATCCAGGTTCAAAAAGAACCTTTAATAGTTCTCACGTACTTTGACAGCTAGTGCTGCTGATATACAGATACGTTATACTTATCTCGCTCCTAACTACTATAGTATACTTCCTTTATTACGTCTTAAATGCCTACTATCTCACGCAGCACAGATCAGAAACTTCCGAGAGCGAAGGGACAAACGTCAGGGACGTAACGATACTGGTCCCGGTGTACAACGAAAGAGCGGATGTCTTTGAAAGGGTTATTCAGAATATAAGGGCTCAGGGAACCAGATTCCTGGTCGTCGGGGACTCTAGCGACGAACCTTACCGTTCTATCGTACACAAGAACGGAGGTGCCTTTGTTCATCTTGCGGAAAGGAGCGGTAAGAGGATTACGATTTCTGAAGGTATGAAGTACGTGGATTCCAAGTACGTTCTTTTGGTCGATAGCGACACATCACTGCCAAGAGATACCGTCGAGAAGATGCTAGAACACTTCAGGCCGAATGTCGGCGGGGTCGGTGCTAATATATCCATCAGAAGAACGGAGAAAGGCGTCTTCTACAGCGCTGAGTTCCTAGAAAGGACAAGGGAGGTCATCCTGAAGGCAATGTCAGCAAAGGGAGGGAGTGTTATGGTGATAGACGGGAAGTGCGCCATGTACAGAACCTCCTTGGTAAAACCCCTGCTACTTTCAGAGGAGTTCAGGAACTACAAGGTAGCAGGAAAGGTAGCAACGATGGGTGACGACCAGCAGCTAACCGCATACGTGATAAGGAAGGGGTACAAGGCAACCAAGTGTTTCGACATCAGCGTTGAAACTGAGGCACCAGAGGACTTCAAGCAATTCGCTAAGCAGAGCATAAGGTGGGCGAGGAGCTCCTACTTCTACTTCCTTAAGAACCTATTCGACGGGACAGCACTTAAGGCCGGCGCTTTCTACACATTCGAGGCGGTTGCAACGTTTGCACTGCCGATTCTGACACTCGGACTCGGCTTCTTTAGATTCTACATCGATTTGCACATCATAGGGATATTTGCTGGAAACAGTCTTGACACGGTATTGGATTCTGTTATGGCAGTATTCGCTCTGAGAAGGGGAAGTGAGCTAATTCATCCGTTACTTACTCTTCTGAGTCTCCCTGGTCCGATTATCTTCGGATCCACTGTAGCCCTGACTGTCAGGAGGGAAAGGTTTAGGACCCTTGCATACGGTGGACTTGCACTTGTAATAGTTTTCTTCACTTCGATCTATGGCTTCTTGACCTGCTGGCAACAATCGAAGTGGTTGACGAGATAAGTCAGTTTGAGTGTTTTTTAATCTTCTGCTCAACACTTCAGCCGCCTTGTCTTCAGAAAGTCACTGACCTCGCGCCAGTTTGATCGAACGAAATGCGGGTAACAAAGTCCGAATATTCCATCATTTTCCGTTGTAACTTCCAGATTTTCTGTGGGTCAGCTATCAATAATATGAATCCCGCAGAACCCCCTCCCATCAACCTAGCCGCTCTCGCACCGTTGACCTTTGCTCTGCTTATCAGACCATCGACCTTCTGGTTGCTTATGCTCGAACCGAGACCCTTCTTCAACTCCCAGCCCGCATCTACGAGCCGGACGAATCTGTCAAAGTCGTTCTCTCTAATCGAGTCCCTAGCATCCTCGGTGTTCTTCTTGATCTCGAGTAACTTGCTGATGAGGTAGTTGGAGCCTTCCTTCAACCTGCTCACTTCCTCCTGAAGTTGGTCGGTGCTGTTGCGGGAGGACCCGGTATATACCATCAGCGCAGACCTCTCAAGCCGGGCCACGAACTGGCTGTCGCCGTCATACTGTTCCATCTTGTAACTCTCCCCCGAGAACTCGACATACTTCATCCCGCCGAACGAAATGGCATATGGGTCCTGTTTTCCGAGGATTGCACCAAAGAAGTTACGCTCCACGTCGTACGTCTCCTGAGCCAGTTTTGCTTTCGTGACTTCGCTCTCACCGTTCAATATCTTCACTATCTGAAGCAACCCGAGCACGAGCGCGCTGGAGGTGCCAAGCCCAGTTCCAGGAGGAACGTCACCAGATATGCTCAACCTTCCTCTTTCGATCCCCCTTTCTTTGAATAGGGTGGTTATGCCTTCGAGGAAACTGTTGTGTATTTTCTTGGAGAAGCTCCAGCTCTTTAGGAGGTCCCTGGAAGTGATCTCGAGGGGTTGTTCATCGTCCACATAGTTGAGCCTGATACCTCTGTCAATCGTTGCGTTTATGACAGAACCTCCATACATTTCTGGAAATGGGGATACGTCTGTTCCTCCACCGCTGAAACTGATCCTGTATGGACACATCACCGAGATCCTGTTCATGTGAAGCAGTCAGTAAGACCAGATTCCTTAATAACCATAGTGCAGGAAAAGAGTGCAAGTTTGGAGCCAGCTCCGATGTTCACACACGCAGCCAAAGTTAAAATCGTCTGCAAGACTTCAATGACTATGAGAGTCCTGATACTAGGGGTGGACGGATACATAGGATGGGCGCTAGCACAGAGGCTCGTATCTAGGGGTCATGAAGTATTCGGAGTGGACAACTTCTACACGAGGAAGAGGGTAAAGGAGGTCGGGTCTAAGTCGGTGCTCCCGGTTCCACAAATCGGAAAGAGGCTGCAGGCATTCAAGGTCTTCTATGGGAAAGAACTGGAATTCTACAGGGGGGATGTGACCGATTCGAGTTTCCTGTATCAGGTATTTGAAGAAGTAAAGCCGGGGGCCGTCTACCACCTCGCGGAGCAGAGATCGGCACCTTACTCTATGATAGGCCTGAAACAGGCCAGCGAGACTATGACATCAAACTTGATCAGTACTATCAACCTGGTATACGCCGCCAACGATCTTGTCCCAGGCATTCACATCATAAAGCTAGGGACGATGGGAGAATATGGAACACCCAACATTGACATAACCGAGGGGTTCTTGGAAGTGGAATTCAGGGGAAGGAAGGACACCCTCCCATTCCCTAGGAATGCCGGTTCGTGGTACCACTGGACCAAGGTCCACGACTCAAACAACCTGATGTTCGCAAACAGGCTATGGGGCCTGAAGATCACAGACGTAATGCAGGGAGTAGTATATGGCACGACAACAAAAGAGATAGAAAAATCCCACCTCTACACCCGGTTCGACATAGACGAGGTTTGGGGTACTGCTCTGAACAGATTCGCCGCACAGGCGGTTGCCGGTCTCCCAATAACACCTTACGGTAAGGGTAACCAGAAGAGGGGATTCCTCTCCCTGGAGGACAGCGTAACCTGTCTCACGATAGCCCTCGAAAATCCTCCGAAAAAGGGGGAGTACAGGGTGTTAAACCAGTTCGAGCAGTATTATTCGGTGAACTATCTCGCGGAGACCGTGAGAGAAGCGTTCAAAGAGGCGACGGGGGAAGAGGCACGCATTCAGCACGTCGTTAATCCAAGAGTGGAGTCGGAGGAACACTACTACAATCCCGACCACTCCAAACTCTATGATTTGGGTTACAATCCATCGGGTGACTTGAAAAAAGACGTCCGGAAGATCATCGAAGACCTTCTGAAACACAGGAGCGACTGCATGAAACTGAAGAGTGTGGTGATGCCGAAGACCGTGTGGAAGAAGAGCTCAGGTCTTTGAGGTCCGCCTCGGAGCCACTTTCTCCAAGGAATAATGGTACGTGGCCTCCAGAACTGAGCGGTATTCTTCTGCTACTCCAACACTCACCCATGAAGTTCTAGGTATCTTGATGGCGCCGAACCTAATCCCTGCCCTTATGGCACCTGCTATAGCATCGGTCAGTTCTGCCTTTCCGTCCCTGTAGCTTATGAAATTGAATATCTCAGGAGGGAGGTAATACAGTGCGCACAGCGCCAGGTTGGAGGGAGGGATTTCAGGTTTCTCCACCACTCCTGTTACCTCAGAGAGGTCGTTGCCGTTACGCACAACAGCGACTCCATACCTTCTAGGATCCTCAACTTCCATGACAAACAGGGTCCACTTTTTCTCCCTTTCTGAACTCTTCAGATCATTCTCCAGTCGTTCGATATCGAGGACCATGCCATCTCCCGCGGCCAACAGGAACCCTTCGTCGCTTACGAACTCCTTCGCTGCGAGTACGGCGTCACCGAACCCATTCTTTCCGTTCTGGTAGAAGATGTTCAGTGAGGGAAATGTTCTCTTCAGGTAGTCCCTGGAAATTGTGTCCGAGGGATCAAGAACAACTGCAATTTCAGTGATATCTATCCCGATCAGTTTCGTTATCAGGACATCAAGTATTGGTCTCAAAATCAGGTTGTTTTCCCTGTAGTCATATACGTTTAGCAGCTCCTTCCGCATCAACCCATTCAGGCCGGATCTTTTTCCAAGACCGGCGGCAGTCAAGATCGCCTTCATCGTGCTAGGGGTAGATAAGCGGATCGTATAAAGCCTAATCTGGGGTCGTCATATTGTAAATAGATCCCAATCAACTTGGCTGCAGCCCCAAAGGCG
>CAYMKC010000019.1:0-3214 GCA_964391105.1 uncultured Thermoplasmatales archaeon | reverse complement strand
GGGGTCGTCATATTGTAAATAGATCCCAATCAACTTGGCTGCAGCCCCAAAGGCGAAGTTTTTAATTGTGAAACAATAGAGTTACAGTGCCATCATCACTCGTTTCCATGGCTGAAATAGCAACTGGAATAGTGATGCTGATAGTCTCTTCTCTCCTCCTCACATTATCTATCGAAGAGATAGGAAAGAGGGGGAGGTTCAGCGAGAGTTTCACAGGCGCGGTGATAAGCCCGATATTTACGGCGTTACCGGAGCTGGTTGTCATCATTCTGGCACTGCTTTTAATAGGAAGTGAATCGGGTTCGGAGATAGCGGCAGGTACAATAATTGGAGAACCGTTCATGGTCTCAGCGATCGGTTTCCCCGCAGTTGCGCTGGTTCTCCTTGCCGCTAGAAAGAGGGGGAAGGTCGAAGACGTGAAACCAGTCTTGTCAAGAACGCTCGTGTTCTTGGGACTGATATTTCCGATCATGCTCATCCCATGGCACTTCAATACCATACCCGTAAGGGTGTCAGTGAGCGTCGCACTGGTACTGCTATACTTTGTCTTCTTCAAGTCAATCAGAGGAAGGGAAATCCTGGAAGAGGAAGCGACCGTTATTCGGATACGAAACAAGCCGCTGCTATGGTTGATTACTGGAGTTGGAGTTGTGTTTCTCCTGACCGGTTCTACCCTCCTCGTAAGAGGGATCAACGGCCTGTATCTTTCAACGGGGGTGAGCCAGGAGCTCATCACCATACTTCTCGTTCCAATAGGCACGATTGTTCCCGAGACCATGAACGCTGTAATATGGGCATATCGCGGCAAAACAAGTCTGGCAATAGGGGCCATGGCGGGAGAAGAGATGTATTTTGCCACTTTCTTCCCCGCACTAGGAATACTTGCAAGTCGATGGGTGATAACCTTCAACGGAGTCCTAGCGATCGCCCTCACGTCATCATTCTCAATCGCCGTAGGGCTGCTCGTCTACAGGTTCAGGAGTACAGCCTACATTTTCATACTCTATCTTGCGTCTCTAGTAATTTTCCTTTTGTTCGTTTACTAAATTTTGAGTAAATCCCATAAAATGAGAAACGTTAAAATACCGTCCTGAACTCTTTGGATTATGTCCGATCTATCTAGTCTATCGCTTTCGAATATTAAAAAAGGGCTCATTGAAGGGATGCCCCTTATAGTCTATGATTTTGACGGGAGGGAAGAGGAGACTGACATGGTGTTCTACGCAGGCGCCGTAACGTGGAAGTCCATCAACCAGCTCAGGAAGGATGCCGGAGGGCTCATCTGCTATGTCACCGGGCAAGAGGAGGCAAGGGATCTAGGTCTGAACTTCCTCACTGAAGAATGGAAAACACATCCCGTCTATCAGAACCTCATAAAGCGTCCCTCCTACGGAGACTACCCGTCATTCACGATGTGGGTTAACCATGTCTCTGTTTCTACCGGGATATCAGACGTCGACAGGGCGAACACTATCAGAGAGCTCCACAACCTGCTTACGGATCACGTAGAGAACAAGGAACAGTTCTTCATGAAACACTTCTATGCACCTGGACACGTCCCGGTGCTGGCTTCGAGAGGGCTCAAGGAGAGGAAGGGGCATACAGAACTAGTTTCACACATAGCCGAGCTTGTGGGTTTGCCCAGGAGCATGGTGATCGCTGAAATGCTGGGAGACGGGAAGAGCCTCAAGAGGGCGAATGCAGAGGAATATGCACTCAGAAACAACCTGACTTTTTTGGAAGGAAAAGACATAATAAGAGCGTGAACACAGTGACCAGGTACGGAATTGTCGACACAACGTTTTCAAGAGTGGACATGGGAAAGTACGCATACGAAACAATCAGAAGAGAGGATCCGGACGGAGAGATAGAGAGATACACAGTTCCAGGGATAAAGGACCTCCCGGTAGGGGCCACTAAGCTCTTTGAAATGGGTTGTGAAGGCGTGATAACACTCGGCTGGGTGGGCAAAACTAAGCTGGACAAGTACAGCTACCTTGCCGCGAGCATTGGTCTTATCCATGCTCAACTTCTAGCAAAGAGACATATCATGGACGTCACCATTCACGAAGACGAAGTGGAGGAACCACAGCTGCTCTCACTTGCTAAGGACAGGGCGACAAAGCACGCCGTCAATCTGGTCAAGCTAGTGAGGGATGGAGGAAGCTCCCTATCACCTATGGCCGGTAAGGGGCTCAGGCAAGGATATAATAATGCAGGTCAAATTCTGAGTGAGGATTAATATGCCAAGAATAGGTCTTGTTGTTTCAGACTTCAACTACGACATTACATCTCTCATGCTCAAGAAGGCGGAGGAACAGTCCGAACTCCTTGGGTTTGAGCACGAGGCCATAAGGGTCCCGGGAGTTTTCGACATGCCGCTTGCGGTTAAGCTGCTCCTGAAGAAGAGGAATATAGACGGAGTAGCACTGCTGGGAGCCGTGATCAAGGGAGAAACAAAGCACGACGACCTCGTCATAAACCAGTCGGTAAGGAAAATAGTTGACCTCTCCGATGAGTACGAGAAACCGGTTACCATGGGCATCATCGGTCCGGGCGCAGAACACGATCAGGCGGTGGCAAGAATCGAGGAATATTCAACGAGGGCAGTGGAGTCTCTCGCGAAACTATTTAAGGCGCTAAAGAAGAACTGAGGGTCCAACCGCGTGAATTATAACCAGAAATCTGCCTCAAAGTTTTGAACGAGTCTCCAGAATTCCTCCCCTCAATGGAGGCACTATGAGACTTCGGCTTTCAAATACTGCTTATAGGAGTTGTCCTTGAAACAGAAGCTGGGAACATTACCAAAAGAGACAGTCTCAAACGGGCTGCTATCCGTTGTCTCCCTGAACCACTTCGTTAACGACGGCTCTTCCTCTCTGATAGCTTCTCTATTCCCTGCGATGGAGGTAGCGTTTGGCCTCCCCACCTATAACATTGGTATCCTGGTTGCAGCTGGATATTTAGTTTCAATGATCCTCCAACCTTTGACGGGCAATCTTTCGGAGAAATTCAACTCCCTCAAACTCCTCCCGTTGGGCATATCTATAATTGCCATCTCCATGATACTTTTCGTATATTCATCCGACTTTCTATCCATACTAGTCTCCTTTCTGGTTCTAAGAGTTGGTACGAGCTTCTTTCACCCAATAGGTGCTTCTGCAATCTCAAAAGCGTACTCTGGTCCAACACTCGATAGGGCGATGTCAGTAGA
>CAYMKC010000018.1:0-19298 GCA_964391105.1 uncultured Thermoplasmatales archaeon | reverse complement strand
AGAGAGAAACCCAGTGGAATTCTAACACTGAATTGCATCGGGACGTTGATTTACCTTGTCGATTTACTCCTTGTTAAGAATTTTGTCATAAAGCTATGGGGGGAATGCCCTCAGTCGTCCATCGCGATAATGTACTACCTTTTTCAAATTTGGATAAATCCTGAAGGGCATAAAGTCTGCGATAGAAAATAGTGACTCTCAACGAACCGAGTGGGGCCGATCGGATTTGGACCGACGACCTCCCGGTTATCAGCCGGGTGCTCTAACCAATCTAAGCTACGGCCCCTGAGTCCGTTAACTACCCAAAATATTAATGCTTTGCCAAATCTGATTGAAAAATGCGCAAATAATAAACTAGAATCAGTGAGTGGACCCTTGCAGGATCTGTTTTGCTATTCTCTTTACTTCCTTTTCCTCACCAACTAGCAACCCTAATTTTTCGTAGAAGTTTTCTTCTGTTATGAACTCTAACGTCTTGTTCATCTGACATCTGTATGATAATTGTCTGACGACTATTTATACTTTCCTAACCATGCGGCTTTTTTTTCGTAAAGTCGAATTCCTTTTGTGTTACTTAAATTAGTTAAAGTTCACTGCGTGGTTGAATCAATTGTCTCTGTTAGTCAGACTTTCGCTTACGTTCTAACTCTGAGCTTGTAGTCTTTGACTTTCCAGAATCTGTATTTCTCGATTTTCGGACTAAGGAAGTAAGAGACCGTAAGCAATTTCCTTCAATTCATTCTCCTTTCCACTTACAAAGATGTGTCTGCTCTGAGTATATTCCAGGATTCCTTCCAGACCAAGTTCTCTTCCAATTCCGCTGTCCTTGAATCCTCCTCTAGGTGCAGCAGCTGACAGCAGATGATAGTCATTTATCCACACGGTCCCGGCTTCAATTCTGCTCGCGACCCTTATCGCTCTCTCGTTGTCATTCGTCCAAACTGCGCTCGCAAGGCCGTATCTCGTGTCGTTGGCTATTTCGATCGCTTCCTCTTCGCTTTCAAACTCTCTGACAGTCACTACAGGTCCAAAGATCTCTTCTCTAGACACAGTATCGCTCTTTTCTATTCCAGACAGAATCGTGGGTGGATAATAGAATCCGCCCTTAGGAACCCTATTCTCTATGTCCAGAGGTTGAATGATCCCAACTCCATCGGATCTTCCCTGTGTTACCATATCTCTGATCTTGGACAGTTGGTCTGAGGTAGTTATGGCGCTTATATCTGTCTCAAACTGCATTGGATTCCCTGGGTTGAGTCTGCTTATCCTTTCTTGCATCATATCAACGAACTTCTTCCTGATAGATTTATGAATTATCAATCGACTGCCAGACTCACACAGCTGACCGGAGTTCAGGAATATGCCAAACAGAGCACCTTTCACTGCCGTTTCCAGATTCGCATCGTCGAACACTATGTTTGGGCTCTTCCCGCCCAACTCGAGAGTCACCTTCTTGATTCCAGAAGAGGCTGCATTTAGTACCTTCTTGCCCGTCGCTGTAGAGCCAGTGAAGGAAACCGCATTAACCTTGGGACTCCGTGCAATTGTGTCCCCTATGGATGAACCTTCGCCCGCAATGATGTTCACAACTCCTGAAGGAAAACCGGCCCGATCAATATCCTTGGCCAGCTCGAGGGCCGTCAACGGTGTGAACTGTGAGGACTTAATCACTATCGTATTGCCAGCGACCATTGCGGGTGCAAGCTTCCAGACCGTCATCATTATCGGTACATTCCACGGGACTATAGCTCCGATCACACCAAGCGGGGCATACTGGATTATTCCAGTCGTTCCAGGATACTCCGGATGAACTATCTCTCTCGTTTCTTTGAATTCTGTCTCGTTTGCAAAATACCTGAGGTGGTCGATCGCAAGAGGTACGTCCATGAGCGTACTCTGTCTGATCGTCTTGCCTGTGTTCGCAGACTCGAGCTGTGCATAGAGTTCAGACTTCTCCTGAACAAGATTGGCCAGTCTCTCAAGGAGCGTCTTTCGTTGGGCCAGCGAAGTCTTGATCCATTTCGAGTAGAATGAGTCGTGAGCTTCATCTATCGCACGACGTGTGAGCTCCTCGTTGGCCATCACTACGGTCGCTATCTTGCTACCATCGACTGGACTCACAATCTCCTTCTCATTTCCATCTTTGACGAATTCCCCCCCTACATAATTCTTGTAACTTCCAAAGTGTTTAACCAATGTCTCACTCCCCCCAGCAAACCGAGTGTTTTACTAAGACTTTATAATTCTTGCCGGAAAATCGAACCCAACTCCCAGTAATCATGGTTTGTCTAATGTATATGCGCGAAGTACTACTTTAACTCTTAACTCCAGAAGACGAAGAAGCCAACAATAAGTAACTGGACTAGGGGATCGCTGCTGCACTCAGACTTTCCGAAAGATGGGATCAAAGAGCTTCGTGTTGGAGAAAGTTCTGTCGGTGAGTGATGAACTCAGGCCTTAAACTCGGTGCTTATCTTCTCCGCGGTCTTGACCATCTCGGTCGCTGCAGCTGCGTACTTCATCAGAAGCATCATATCTCCCTTAACCTTCAGAATCCCACTCAGCATCGCCTGGGTGGGGTTGACTTTTCCCTCCAGTATTCTTCGCCAGTTCGAATAGGTTGAATTGAGAACGAAAGGTGCTCTGTCAGCATCCTCCTTGATCAACTCAAATCCCTCGCATTTTCCGTCCCTCAGGTTGAGGACGAATGACCTGAATTCCACTTCAACGCCGATGCTTTCCAGGTCGGTCACCTTGAACTGAATAGGGTCATGCCAGCCCAACCCAAGCCTGCTGTATTCTGGAGAAGCAGATAGTCTGGAGCAGTAATCCCTGATCCATCCTTCCGAGGGGAATTCTAGTTTCTCAGTCATACCATTTTCTATTATTCTTAGAATATTAACACTTTTCGGATGCAATCTAAGCACCTCGGTTTCACTGCTGACTGAGAATAAAACAATGTGTTGGAACATTTACCGGTCCAAAATCACTCCGTCTCTCTGAGCCGTGAGAGTATAGAGTTCTTGACAAATTCGTAGTCTGTCCCGTTCTTCCACATCTGAAAGAAGGTCAATTGTGGAAACCTAATCTTGACATCCCTTATGTGAATATCTCTATCGTCCAGATAGAAGAGCCTGTTGTATTGCACAGCGATTCCTTGTCCCTCTACCTGGTTTATTACCTGCTCCATTAGCAGATACTTCTCCGGGTGTGTGGATATCTTCTGATAGTCAAACAAGTCCCGTAGACCGAATGATTCGACTGCGCCTATCGCCTTCTCATACTCGTTCCAACTGCAGGTGGATATGATCCCCCCTTCGGACCTGACCCACTTTATGAAATTGACCGCTCCAGGTAAAAGGTTAAGCTTGACTCCCTTTGAATCAGAAATGGTAGATGTCGAAACTCGAGTATATGGAGGGGAAGTGGAAGAGACGTCGAGATGGTCCCAGAGCGTTCCATCAAGGTCAAAAAATACGATCCACGGCAAGACCATAATCTTCATCAGAGAAGTGCTTACGACTATTCAAAGCATTGGAGTAAACTACTGGCCATTTACTCGCAAGACTGCGACGAACCAGAAAGACAAGACATCCGTGCAGTCGGGTAGACACTGGGGCAGGTCCTCAGACGACCTTCGCTACCAGCAAGTAAAGCAGTGAAATCACCAAGAAGATCAGTGGACCCAGATACAGATTGACCTGTCCCTGCAACTCATATATGAGTGAGTACGCGAATATGAAAAGGATAACGAGCATTGCCTGAAGAGATCCGAACATCAGTCTGGTACTTCGGGAGAAATCTCGAGACTTGTTCCTAACAAGCAATGATACAGGCGTGGCTGGGGAGCCCATGAGGAATGCCACCACAACCATTTCGATGCTGTTGAGAGCGAGTGAATTGATGATTATCAACACATAGGATGCAGCAAGAAGTACCACAGAAATGGCGGTAACGTAGATCAGACCCGCCACACCCAGTCTTATCACGAAACCCAGCAGTGAAAAGACTACAGAACCGAGGATGATCCCCAAAAAGATCGGTATGAGCTGCTTGGTGTCCCCGATGCTAAAGATCAGACCGCTGGCGTATCCATACGTAAGCACTATTCCTGTGGTGAAGAGAGATGCTGGGATCGGTTGCCGCAGTAAACCAGAGAGAACTTTCTTGATCCTGGAATCCGGACTTTTGGACACCTCAGTGCCTCCTGTTTGGGACAAATAACACCACGGCTACGCAAGCCACGATCAGGACAAAGAGCAGAGAGGGCGAAGCGTAAAAAGGTAACAAAACGGCATCGTTCTTGACAAAGACTCCGGGTCCCACATCCGATAGTGTGTAGTTTATTTCTCCGTGCCCTGCATATTTCAGCGAATTGAATGGTTCCTGCGGAGCCAGTGGAAATGTACCAGAGAGATTGGAGGAAGACTGGCTCTGGGTTAGATTGAAATCGGGGCTGGTAGGAATGGAGATATAGTTCCCGAAATAGAAAGTCATCGGAGCTCTAGACGAGTTGAAATCGAAGAAGTCTAGGGGGATATTGACATCACTAACAAACCGATTCAGAGCTGGCATGTTCCAGTTGTAGTCGATGAAGGCTAGGATTGAGGAGTGAGTGAGAACCGTGTTTGAAACATAGTTCTCCTTTGCGTAAGGTGACACGACGATGAGAGGAAGCCTCATTCCCAACTGTTCACCACCTACGACAGGGGGAGATACCTGATCGTAATATCCTCCTGGGTCATCCCACGTTATGTAGACAACTGTACTGCTCCAAATCGGACTGGTTTCTATGGAATTTATAAGGGACAGCAACCAGAGCTCCCCCTTTAGCAAACTGCCGGGAGCACCTGTGTCGTATCCATTCCCTCCCTGGGAAAAAACGTAGCTGACTGCAGGAAGAGTGCCATTTCCTAGCTGAGATATAAAACTGTCCCAGCCGTTGATGTTACCGGAATAGCTGTCAATCCCCTGTATCATGCTGGACATGTCGAACGCCTTTTGGTTCCCGCTTACGTAAACTCCCCAGGATACGTTGTAGTGGTTCATTTCTCCGAAAATCGTCTCCCCAATCGGGATGCTTGGGGGTGGTCCGTAGTCATTGATCACCGGAGTAAATCCCGCTAGGTAGTAGAGCGTGTTTGGCGCGCTCTCTGATATCGTGGATGCAAAGTAATGGTCACCGATCCCGTACTCCTCAGCAAGGTCCCACATTGGGCCGAGCTGGGCAGAAGTATAATAGGTCATCGAATATGGACCGCTTCCGGCAGCAAATCCATTCATCTTCCCATGGTTCCAGTCGAGGTGATAGGCTGTGTAGCCCTCCACGGGGTTTGGAGTGTTGAACGTTCCGGGCGATACCTGATTGAGACTGTTCAGCAGAGTTGTGTTGTTCAAGAGATTGAGCGGTTTCGATATATTGGCAATCAGTGACTGGTCTGAAGACGAAGGGCTCCTGGGATAAGTCCCGAAGAAATTGTCGAAGGTGTGATTCTCGAAGTAGATATTTATGACGTGCTTTATTGGCGTCCTTTCCCCTTGAGATGAAATGGAACCGCTGACAGATGGAAGTATGACGATGACAGAAATCAGGAGTGCAATTAGGAGTACAGCCTTCTTCATCCGATGAACTATGTGATGAACTATATTTATAGATAACGGTTTTTTTAGGTTGGTTAAAGAGTAGATCCTGCACATCACTCTCTCAATGGCCATCAAAAAAATTGACCGAAAACCAACATCTCAATAAGCTTAAAATAGAGAAAAATCAATCATTAAATATGGACGGTATGAATTTTGAGTCCATCTTGAGTGAATTGCAAAAGGACCTAAAACCATATGACTCCTCTGAATCGAATTTTGTCAAGATCCCTGAAAAGGGGGTGGGGGAGAGTTTTGTTCTCGACACACTTACCAAGTACACCGAGAGGGAGAACGGACCATGGAAGGAGGGAAAGGTCTCCGGTGCGGTATACCACGGGGACGAACCACTGATATCCTTCTATGAAAAACTCTACCATCTCGCATCACAGACTAACGCCCTGCACCCTGACATTTGGCCGAGCATACCGAAGTTTGAAAGGGAGATTGTCAGCATGTCGTCTTCACTGATGCACGGCGGAGATGGTGTGAGGGGAGCAGTTTCGTCTGGAGGTACGGAGAGCATACTGCTCGCACTGAAGACTTACAGAGACTACTCCAGGAAGACGAAGGGTATCACTGAACCAGAGATAATCCTGCCCGCTACTGCTCATCCGGCGTTCCTAAAAGCCTGCGAGTACTTCTCGATCAAACCAGTGTTTGTAGGGTTTGACGAGAGCTTCAGGGCCAAGATCGAGTCCGTCAAGGAAAAAGTGACGGACAAGACTATCGGGATCGTGGGATCTGCCCCAAATTTCCCATTCGGAACTTTTGACTCGATTAGAGATCTTGCAGAGATAGCAGAAGACAAGAAAATAGGGATGCACGTCGATGCATGCCTCGGAGGTTTCATCGATCCATTTGTGCGGGAATCCGGATACGAATTCCAGGACTTCGATTTCTCACTGGATGGAGTGACTTCAATATCGATGGACACCCACAAGTACGGGGACGCACCAAAAGGTACTTCGGTCGTGCTGTACAGGAGCGGCGACTACTTCAGGAACCAGATATTTGCGGCCCCTGGGTGGTATGGTGGGATCTATTTCACACCAACTCTTCTCGGCAGCAGACCTGGATTCCCGATAGTTGCGGCCTGGGCCGCAATGATACTGATGGGAAGGGACGGGTACAAGAAAGAGGCGAAAAAGATACTTGATACTGGGGATTTCATCAAGAAGGCAGTAAGAAAACAATCGGGCCTTAAGGTACTCGGAGAGCCGTTGTGGGTCATCGGGATCTCTTCCAATGAAATGGACCCGTACCTGGTCTGGCAGGCTATGTCCAACAGGAAGTGGATACTCAGCGGCCTTTCAAATCCCGCTGGATTCCACATAGCCCTTACCCACAGGCATACATTGGATGGCGTCAAAGAGAGATTCGTAGAAGACCTCGCCGCTGCCGTCGAATCGGTTAAGAAAGGGAATGTCAAGGCGTCTTCGCTCACACCAATTTATGGAATGGCGTCAGTGCTTCCGAAGGAGTCGACTGAGGTATTCCTGAAGAGCGTGGTCGAGTGGCTCTACAGCCAGTAGGAGGGTAGTTTAGAACATGAAAGATGCATTCATCGGCGTCGATCTAGGCACTTCTTCAGTCAAGCTCTCGCTCGTTGACGGCGACAAGCAAACCAGAGGGAGAGCGACAAGGAAATATGGTCTGAAGATCGGGGAGGGTGGTCGTGCAGAACAGAATCCGCTCGAGTGGTTTGAATCTGTAATGGATGGAATCGAGGAGATCGTCTCTGTTTCTGATGGCCTCCAGATAAAGGGGATCGGGCTCACAGGCCAATGGTCTGGAACAGTTCCTGTCGATAGAAATGGCGAACCTCTCAGCGATGCAATAATATGGATGGATACGAGGGGGGCAGGGGAAATAAGCAAGCTGACTTCAGGTTTCCCTTCTGTGTCAGGTTATCGTTTGGACAAACTCATCAAGTGGTTGAGGAAAACTGGGGGAGCGCCGGGGCACTCCGGAAAAGACTCGCTCGCACACATACTTTACATCAAGAAATATTTCCCGGAAATATACGAAAAGACTTACAAATTCATGGAACCCAAGGACTTCATCGCTTCCAAACTGACGGGAAATTTCAAGGCTTCCTGGGACAACATAGCTCTCCTATGGTCGACAGACAACAGGGACGCGGGTAGTGTGACATATGATGAAGACCTGCTTGGTCTCTCAGGGATCGTAGGAGATAAGCTTCCGGAGGCTGTAAAACCCACGGACGTTGTGGGGGATCTAAAGCCGGAGATTGGGAACCGTCTGGGGATCAGAGATGCCAAGGTAGTTTCGGGCTGCTCTGATCTTGCATCATCGTTGATAGGATCCGGATGCATAGATGATTACAAATCACTCCTCTATCTCGGGACTTCGTCGTGGATCTCTTCGCACGTACCGTTCAAGAAGACCGACATCTTTCACAACATCGCCTCCCTCCCTAGCGGTATACCTGGAAAGTACCTTGTTGCTGCCGAGCAGGAAAATGCGTGCAATTGCGTGGAATTCGTCTCCGGGTTCATGGACATAAAGGGAGAGGACAAGTATTCGGTGATCGAGGATCTGGCATCTGATTCAAGAGCAGGGTCGAAGGGACTGATATTCCTGCCGTGGCTTTTCGGAGAGAGGACACCCATTGAAGACCCAACCGTCAGGGGAGGGTTCTTTAACCTCTCGCTTGAGAACGACAGAGGGGATGTAATCAGGTCCGTCATGGAAGGGGTTGCCCTCAACTCTAAATGGCTACTCAACACAGTCGAGAGGTTCACTGGAAGGAGGATAGAGGAACTCTACATGAGCGGGGGCGGAGCACTCTCTCCCCTGAGGGCAGATATATTTGCAAGCGTCTTGGGAAGGAAGATAAGGGTCGTTAGCGATCCAAGGTTCTCTACCGTGAATGGCGCAGCAATGATAGCTGCAGTTGGGCTTGGCAAGATGAAGTTTTCAGATATCAGCGATCTCGGGGAACCTCTGGTAGACCATCTGCCCAACAGGGAGGAGAATATGATCTATGAAAAAGAATTCCAGCGGTTCATCGGCTATTACAAGAACAACAAGAAGAGCCTGAGGGAAAGCAACCTAGCCCGGGATGCCCATCCTCATCTCTAGGGCCAGGTTTTAGTCGTGAACTGAATCCTCCACGACAGCCTTCCCCTTCCGCGTATCGTTGAGCATGAATGCAAGTCCTACTACCACCAGCATCATCAGTCCAGAGAAGGCGAGAGCAATGAACCACTGGTCAGAAACCATGATCTTGAGGTTCATTTGGAGTGTGTTGAGTGGAGGCATAACCAGAATGAAGAACAGAGCTCCTGCCTGTCCGAGGAGCCAGATTATGCTCGCCGCAGTACCTGCCCTTTCCTTTCCAGACGTTTCCAGGGAGATCTGGAGTGCGATAGGGGCAAGAGAGAGTAGAAGGAATCCAAGGACTACTCCGACCACCGTGTAAAACAGTACGCCGGCCCTCAGGCTGAACAGGAGTAGCAGTATCGCGACGAAGACCGCATTTACGATCGTGATCTGTTTCAGCTTGGAGTATTTGTCAGCCAACAGCGGCACAATAACCATTCCGAATATTCCGCCGATCAGCATTCCAGCTCCAATAAGTCCTCCCTGTAGCGACGGGATTCCCTTTGAATACATTATGGCCTCTACCCACTGGATGAGCCCGCTGAAAATTCCCACCCCGATGAAGAAGAGGACCATTAGTATCAGGATGTTCTTCATCCTTAGTAGATACTTGATCTGAATGCCCGCGCTTTCCATGGCAACACCGCCAGGTGTTTCCACTCCCGGGGTCTCCTTCGCAAAGATCAGGAAGAATACGACCGATACAGTTACAATAATTGATACGACCACTATGTTTTCCTGCAGGAGTGAAAAGGTGGCACTCGAGACCATCAGTGGAGCAAGTACCAGAGCTATCACCATTCCCAGTATCTGTCCCATCACGGCAATTCCGTTGGCCAAGGCCTGTTCTCCTTCCGGAAACCAGTTTCCCGCTAGCTTTGAAATCCCATTGAAAACGAATGGCTGCGACAAGGCGGCAAGGCTCTCGAATACGAAGAGGAGCTCAAAGCTCCCGCCGCTCAGGAGCCTCATCCAAGAGAAAACCACCAAGATCAATCCACCGATCGTAACAGTCTTCTTGAACCCCATCCGATCAACCATCAGCCCGGTCGGTATCGATACCGGGATGAAGACGAGGGGCCACAACCCAGACATGAGACTCAAGGGTCCGTATCCAACGTGGAAAATGCTCTCCATCTGCGGGGAGACGATTCCTGCAAAATTGAGCCAGACGATCTGGGTGGACATCGAGACCAGCATGAACCCAGTTAATACGAGCCATCTCCTTCCGTTAGGTGCGCTTTTACCAGACGACCCCTGCATAACTTGAGTATGAGGTCTAGGTTACTTATAGATTTCCAGGTCTGTAATCAGATTTAAAGTTGCTTAAGGAATCGAATCTTTCTTTAACACAAGTTCGTGGAGGGCGCATTTGGCTTATGGATGTGTCGTTTTGAAACTTTGTAAGAGACGGGTCGGGGGAACTCCTCAGAGGAAAAGTTTTGGGATAGTCCTGTCAACATCTACGACCAAGAGTTTCGGATCGCTGCCTTCTGCGAGCCACTTGAGCTCTTCGATCTCTTTTCCCGCGGTCATGGACTCTATGCCAAAGGACTCTGCAAACTTCTCCGTTGGCAGGTCAAAGCTCAGATAGTCCTTTCTCTCAACACCCGGTGAATAGCTGAGGGAGTAGCTCTTCAGTATGGAGTACCCACCGTTTCTAAGTACGAGGAATTTTAACGGCAAGACGTATCTCTTGATGGTCCACAGTATCTGGAGGGAATACATGAAGGATCCTTCACCGACGATTGCGAGCACACGCTTCTCCTTCATAGAAATGCCCGCAGCCGCTGGCGATCCCCAGCCGAGCTGACCACTCTTCGAGAAGAAATATTTTCCAGGCGAATACCCCAGAACGTCCCGGAGTATGGGAGAAGATGAAATGGCTTCATCTACGATCACGTGATCCGAGAAGTTCTTCTTGACCTTGCTCATCACGTAAGTCACCCCCATCCTCCCCCTTTCGTTTGCGATTTTCGTTGTGGTCTGAAAATCGATTGGTCTGGAGAAGTTGCATTTCTTGTTTATCCTACCCTCGAGCACTTTCAGGAAGTGCTTCACATTGACCCGATAGAAGTCACCGAATTTTGGACTTATGTTGAGACCGACAAATACGACCTTTTTCCCTTCGAGAAGCGGAGATGGTAGATATGGGTAGAGAATGGCATCTCCCCCGACAAAAATCACCAGGTCGTTCTGGAGCAATTTGAGATTTATCAGTGTAGATCCGGGAAGCAGGTTACCTCCGAACATCACGTGAGAGGAGTTGTACGGAGATCGATGTGCGAGAGGTTCCCCGTACACGGGGCAACCCAGTTTCTCCGCAACTCTTTCCGCCTCCGTAAAAGCGTTGAACATATCTATCTCCCAGCCAAAAACCAGAGCCGGATTCTTTGACTCGTTGATGAGTCCCGATACTACATCTACTGCCTCTTCGTTCTGCAGGTCGTAGCTTACCCTGATGGCTTCAGTGTTCATCTTCTGCGCTTCTTCGTCCATCAGGTTCATTGGGATGGAGACGAAGACCGGACCGATCGGGGGCGTAAGTGCCTCCACCTTAGCCCTTCTCATCACCGATGGTATCTCGGAAGCTGCCTTCAGCTCGTACTTGAACTTTACGTTGTTTCCAACGAATCCCAAAAGGTCTCCAGAGAGTAGCGGCTCCATCGACATGTGCCGAAGATCCTGCTGCCCCGCTGTTATCACCACCGGAGAGTAGTTCATCTTGGCCGAATAGATGTAAGACATCGAGTTACCGAGTCCCAAAACGGTATGCAGGTTCACAAGATGGGGGGAGAAGGTGAACTGGGATAGCCCATCCGCCATCCCCACCGAGAGGCCATCGAAGAGAGTGAGTATGTAGTCGTTCACCCCCTTGAGCGATGTGAGCTCAGTGGTACCAGGGTTGCCAAAAACGGGCAACAGGTCCAGATCTTTCAAAGTGTCTGCAAACAGTTCGTGACCCTTCAAAGTTCCACCCTGTAGAGCGGGTCGATTCCCTGAGCATATCTGAGTACGTTCGAGATAGTCTCCGTGAGGAACCGCTGTTGACTCTCAGCTGTCACTCCCGCAATGTGGGGTGAACAGATCACGTTTTCGAGCCTGAAGAGTTCAGAATCCAGATCGGGAGGCTCCCTGTCATAGACGTCTATTCCTGCCCTTATCCCCTTCTTCTTCACCGCACTTATGAGGGCCTTTTCGTCGACGATCTCCCCTCTCGAAGTGTTTATGAATATTGCTCCGTCCTTCATCTTTGAAAACGCCTCTTCGTTGAACAGACCTCTGGTACTGCTCGTCAGGGGCATATGGAGCGAAATTATGTCGGAGTTAGCCAACAGGTCCCCGAAAGAGACGAAGTTCAGTCCCAGCCTTTCCTCCTCCTGGGGAATCAGTCTCTTCACGTCATAATAAAGGATCGATGGACCGAAGGGCAGGAGCCTCTGTGCGAGCTGGACTCCGATCATACCCATCCCGAGTATACCCACGGTCTTTCCCTCTAGGTCCCTGGAACCGGTCAGAACAGGCCAGCTCTTTCTCTCCTTCAGTTCTGCGTTCAGGAACACCATATCCTTAAGGAACACCAGAATGAATGCCATAACGTGCTCGGCAACGCTTTGTTTGTTTGCAACGGGGATGTTGCAGATTGTAATCCCCTTTTCCTTGATGTACGAGAGGTCCACATTGTCAATGCCTGTGCTGGCTATCTGAACGTATTTCAGGTTGGGGAATTTCTTCAACTCCTCTCTTCCGAGTCTGGTGAAAGTTGTCGCAACAAGGACTTCAGCGTCGTTCTTTTCGAAGTTCATGTCGTTGACGATTTCCATCTCTGGAAGTATCTGGTTTATCGTTTCCCTCACAGAGGAAGAAGGTATGAATTCCGGCAGGACTGTCAAAAACTTCATCACCAAATATTGATTTGGTTGTACAAATTCTTTGTCCTACTGGTCTCACTATTCCAAGATATTTGGTAGAATTGAGCCAGTAAAAAGAAAACTGAAATATATTGCTAAGGGCTGTAGATGCATGGTATCTGGACCGTACGTTTTGTGGGGAGAAAGGGACTCTGAATACCATATGAACCTGACCCTTCTGGGATTCATAATGGAAAAAGTAGGGTTGAAAGACCATAAGATCATCTGGTCCGGATACGCCGATGTTGGTGACATCAGCAAGTCAGAGGAACTGAGGAAGATACTCGCATCATTCGTTTCAACCGGGAACGTATCGATGGAACCCGAGGACAGGGTGAGGCACTCTATCGGAAGAGGTGGAGCCGACTTTATCCCATTGATTGAAAAGAGGCCTATCAGGCTGGTAGATGCGGTTGTATATCCAACCGAAGATGAAGTTGGGCGTCTACTGAAAGCGGGAAATGATCAACTGGAGATAATACCCTTTGGAGGCGGAACTTCTGTAACTGGAGGAGTATCGCCAGCCGGGGATAGAAAGTATGCAGTGAGCGTGGATCTCCGGAAGCTGGATTCTGTTTCTGTTGATGCAGACAACCTTATTCTGGAAGCAGGAACCGGTGCAAAGGGGCCATCAATAGAAGAGGCACTCGCGAACCACGGACTCACCCTTGGCAATTTTCCAGAGTCATTCAAGTATTCCACTCTCGGAGGATGGATCGCAACAAATGCAGCCGGTCAAGAATCGAACAGGTATGGCAAGATAAAGGACATGGTGATGGGAGTAAGGATGGAAACTCCAACCGATACTTACCAGGACAGGATAGTGCCGGGAGAGTCAGCATTCTTTAAGCTGTCAGACTTGGCTGTGGGGAGCGAGGGCGCCTTTGGTATAGTTACCAGGGCATGGCTCAAGGTCCATCCGATACCAAGAAGGCTCTACTATAATTCGTACATCTTCAGATCGTTTGATGAAGGGCTGAAATCACTAAGGAACAAGATAACAAGCGACGAGATACCAATGATCTCTCGTCTCTCTGATGAGGACGAAACGGAACTATCTTTGATGGGTATAGAAGATAGCGCTCTAAACAACATCTTCAAGATGTATGTCAATCTCAGAGTCCACAACGGTCCGGGATCGATACTGATAACGATCAGCGACAGAAGAGAGGAAGTGAAGTTTGATGGAGGAATCGGTCTTGGTTCATTTCCAGCCAGGTTCTGGTACGGGGAAAGGTATTCCAGACCAATGATGTACAACGAGCTCCTGAAGAGGGGAATCGTCGCTGAAACCATTGAGACATCCGCTAGGTGGGATCTGCTGAGTAGCCTGCACATCTCAACCAAAAAGATATTTGAGGATACCACGAAAGAATTGGGCGTGAAGGGGATGATACTCTGCCACTCCTCTCACCAATACCTGTCAGGCTCAGCCCTCTACTTCACGTTCATATTCTATTCAAGCGAGAATCGGGCTTTCTACCTTGATAAGATCAGGAGCGCTATTATGGACAACATAATGGCATCGGGTGGTTCGATATCTCATCACCATGGGGTCGGCACCATACAGACAAAGTATCTCAAAGACTACAAGGGGAATCTATACCGCATCATCCAGAATACAAAATCTCATTTCGATCCGGACAACACGATGGTACCTGGTATCCTGAAGACGCAATGAGTCGTCATATAGAATAACATTTAATTTCCGGTACAATCTAAGGTTGTGCGAATCTTATTCATAGTGAATCCTTCGGCCGGAAACGGAAATTCTGGCGTCGAATGGCCGACGATCGAAAGAGAGTTAAGGTCTCGTTTCAATGATTACGAATATTCACTAACTGAGAGACCAGGTCACGCAACCGAAATTGCAAGGGATGGAGTGAAAAGGGGGTTCGATGTCATCGTCTCCTGTGGCGGAGATGGCACCCTCAACGAGGTAATCAACGGTATTGCCGGCTCGGACGTTAGGGTTGGTCTTGTCCCTCTTGGAACTGGTTCCGATTTCGGAAAGACGATCGGTATCAGGAGCGTTGAAGAATCACTGAAAGTTTTGGCTGGTGGGTTCACAGAGAAGATAGATCTGGGGATTGTAAAATTCGACGAGACGGGGCTATCGAGAAAGTTCCTTAACATACTCGAGATAGGGTTCGGGGCTGAGGTAATGAGGTACGTCAATTCTCACAGCAAGGAGGGAGGGAATTCCTTCACCAAAGGAGTGTTTTCTGTACTGATGAAGCTGAAGAAATTCAGGGTGACTGCACATTCTGACCGTTCAGTAGAGTACGAGACCATCGAAGTTATAGTCGCAAACGGGAAGTATTTTGGAGGAGGGATGTTAGCTTCTCCTGGCTCATCACTAAGCGACGGCGTCCTTGACGTTCACGTCCTCAAGCCGGTGTCGAAG
Source organism: uncultured Thermoplasmatales archaeon (assembly GCA_964391105.1). Classification (GTDB taxonomy): domain Archaea; phylum Thermoplasmatota; class Thermoplasmata; order Thermoplasmatales. The sequence goes on along the minus strand of CAYMKC010000018.1, from coordinate 4,211 downwards.
CTGACGACGATATTCAGGTTGAAGACTCTGATGGATGGGACGTACATAGAGAAGAATTATTCGATCGAAGACAGAGTCAAGTCCATTCGTTTCGAGGGGAATGGGAACCTGGTCGAGATGGACGGCGAGGTGGTTGGGACAACTCCTCTTAGCATCGAAGTTGTACACAATGGCGTGAGCTTCTTGGTCCCTTCTGTAAATCAGTAGTTCTCCGAGAATATCTTCCTCAGGTCATCTTCCCCTGCAAGGACGGGATTGAACGCGAGCTCACTGTCCCTCAGTGAAAGGCTGACGAGCTGGTTCAGTTTGGACGAATACTCGACTTCGCCTATACCCAGGTCCCTGACGTGACATGGCTGTCCGACGCTGGCGAAGAGCTCTTCTATCTTGTTGACAAGGGACTTGACATCCCTTACGTTGAGAATCTTACAAACTCTCAGGTACTTTTCCAGCGTTTCAGGATTCTGGGAATTGAAAAGAATGGATGGTATCAGGAATAGGCCGACGGATGTACCATGGGTCACGTGGAAGGTAGCTCCGAAGCTGTGACCAAGAGCATGTGCAGACGCGGTACCGCTGTTCGAAAAAGCCATGCCGGCCATCGTTGCGGCTATGTGCATGAGGTCCTTCGCCTGTTCCTCGTTCACTATCGCACCTTTCAGGTTGGAGAAAATAGTTTCTATTGCTCTCTCCGCGAGTGAGTCCGTCAACACATTTGAGGTGTTCGAGGCTATTGCTTCAAACGAATGGACAAGGGCATCGATTCCTGTCGGCACGATAATCTTTCGGTCATTCGGAGTGAGTGAAGGGTCCAGGATCACAATTTCAGGGACTAGATCGTAGTTCCCCATTGCTAGCTTCCCCTCCTCATCGGAAAGCACAACACCGAATGAGACATCACTCCCGGTACCTGATGTAGTAGGTATGGCTATCAGTCTTGTCTTGAGGCTCAGGCTCTCGAATGGGCTTATGCTTCCAAGGTCTGCCTGGGCGTTTGATATCACTACTGCCATCGCCTTTGAGAAATCGATCACGCTTCCTCCGCCTATTGCGATAACAGCATCGTACTCACTTCTCTTGAGCGTAGACTTTGCCGAGAGGATCTGTTTGATCGAGGGTTCGGGCAGCACATCCGGGAATGATTCACTTTCGATTCCATCCAGTGCCTTCAGAATTCGTTCTCCCACTCTGTCTAATATATTCCTATCCGTAATGATTAGGACCTGTCTTATATTCTCCTTGTTCAGAATCTCTCCAAGACTATCTATGATGTCCCTCTGGAAGTAAAGCGTCCTTGGAAACTTAAAGTAGCTCATTGGTTTTCGACATATTTTGTTGGTATAGTCTGAGCAGTCTTTACCATGGCTATGGCTGCGGACGCATATCTTAGGAGGAGGGCAATGTTGCCCTTCACCTTCATCTGTCCAGTGAGCATTGCCTGAGTTGGATTTATCTTTCCTCCTATTATCTTCTTCCAGTTTGCGTAGGTTGCTGTCAATTCATAGGGTGCAGTCCTAGCTGGATCTGCGACCATTTCTGAACTCTCGCATTTACCATCGTGAAGACTGAGGATGAACGAATCGTAGGGGATGCTCCCCTTCAATTCGCCAAGGTCGGTCATCTTGAACTTGATCGGATCTTTCCAACCCTTTCCTGTTTTGTTATAATCTGGGGATTCACAGAGGCGTTTGCAGTACTCCTTAACCCATTCCTCTGATGGGAACAAAAGAGATTCAGGCATGAATAATCATACTTCTGTCGTTAATAAATCCACTCCATTCAGTCGAAAAGAAATTGGTCCTGATTTGTGACGTAGAACAGAAGAAGTGATCGACTGTCGGGAAGGAAAGGTAGATCGCCATACATTCAGGAAATGTCTTTCTAAAGTGGTTCCACCACAGGAAGACGGAGCTGAGGAGTAAGAGACCATATTCCTAGTCTCTCAACCATTATCAGCCAATCCGCAACCGAACTTACTGGATTGCACCTAAAAATCAAATCGTTTGGTCATTGCAATTATCTTTCAACACCCTTTGATAAGGTATTATTCGACGAATGCATTTCGTCCCTATTGGAACGTCAATATTTTGAGAGTTCTGCGGGAACATTATCCTACAAGCGGAGAAGAGGCGAGAGAAGCCTGCTCCTCGTTCATGGCTTCACCGCATCTGCGGATATCTGGGACGGAGTTGTGGGTTACCTTGACAAAACCTTCGACGTCATATGCGTCGATCTGTTTGGACACGGAAAGTCTAGGACCCCAGTCATAAAGTCTACCGATCTAGGGTTGAACAATCTGATGGAGGTTCAGACAGAATCCATTCTGGAATTGCTCCACCATCTCGGTATAAGGAAGTATTATGTAGCCGGCAGCTCGTACGGGGGGTTGATTGCCGTGAGCCTGGCCCTGTCACCTCTGGAGCCAGAGCGTATGGTGATGATAGACTCCGCTGGAATGACGCCGAAGACTGACAAAGAATTCATAAACAATTTTAAAGCCCTTCTTGACAGGAACTCTGGGAAGTCTTTCACTTTTCCGAAGGATGAGGTTTTCAAAGTTGTTAGCAACGATGGAACATTTATCGCTAGGAAAATACTCGAGAGCATCAAAATACCTACCTTGGTAATATGGGGCGAAGATGACCACATATTCGACAAGAAGTGGGGGAAGCTGCTGTCAAATGCATTACAGGTATCGGAATTCAGGATAGTGGAGGGAGGAGATCATACTCCCTTCACAACTCATCCCAAGGAAGTGGCAGAAATGATCAACGATTTCTTCCTTCGCAATGAAAAACGATCTAGCATCCTCTAAGATACTCACACTCGTTTCATTTGGTGTTTTGAATCGCTTTGATTCTCCCCTCTATCTCTTCCCCGTATTTTTTCCCCTGATCGGCTCTAGTATAGTAGTATCCTAGCCTCCTCCTGAGGACGTCCTCAGTAGTAATCGCGCACTCGTTTGTGATTGCCGATTCAATAGGATCATTTCCGTCTCTTGAATAGAGTATCTTGGGGAGATCTGAGACGTCAAGTTCTTTACCCAACATCTTACCAATCCGCTTTGAAATCTTTCTGGACGCCGCCCTGTAGTTTGTTATCTTCACTCCCATTATCGAGATCATCTTTCTGGTAACATCCACATGGAAATCTCTGGTCACTCTTCCCGGGTCGTCTCCGCTGCCGTACAAGGGTCTTATCCCAGAATAGCTACCTACTATGTCCTCCTCTCCCAGCGACGGATACATTTTCCTAACCGAGTTCAGAATGTAATCCCTCTCCTCATCACTCATTCCTGAATCGCTCGGGGAATCGATGAACTTATCCGTTGTTCCAACAATAACGACCTCTCCTTTGGGTATAACAAACATCTGTCTCCCGTCCAGGTGAGACCTGAAGGCAATCGCATCTTCACGCTCAAACTTGTCTTTCTTGAATATCAGGTGCGAGCCCTTGGACAACCTCAGGTTGCCTATGAGTGTTGAGGTGTAACTCCCGTAGGCAATATTGACCCATGGACCAGCGGAATTGACAACGATCTTACTTCTCACAGTGAAGGTACCCTGACCAAATCTGTCTTTAAGCACAGTTTCGACCCTGTCATCGATGTCCCTGAAACCGGTCGCTTCAAGGTAGTTGATGGCGGTAGCTCCCTGCATAACTGCCGAAACGATGTTGTGGATTACGAGAAGAGCGTCGTCCGTCGCAGCGTCTTCGTAGGTGAACCTTCCGACATACCCTTTGTAGGAGTACCCGTCTGTGCGGAAGTGCGGAAACCTCAACTTGCCTCCCAGCAGGTTGTATAGGAAAAGACCGAAGTATAGCGATGACTTGCTCCACGATCCATCGTCCACCAGGATGTCGAACTTCAACTTGTGAACGAAGTCTAGATGGCTGAGTAGATAGTTCCTCTCCCTCAACAATTCCCTGGTTAGAAGTACGTGACCCTGTGCAAGGTAGCGGAGCCCACCATGTATCAGTTTTGACGAATTGCTGCTCGTACCGGACGCAAAATCGCCTTTATCAACCAAAAGGACATTTACATCATCTGAACTTAGTATACTAGCAATGCCAGCCCCAACAATCCCTCCTCCGACTATCAGCACATCGAACTCCTTCTCGTGCAGTTTTTCTAAGTTACGAAGTCTTGTTTTGTAGGAGAACTCCATCGAGCGATTCAGTTCTTGAAAAGATATTAATCTATTCTCGTT
>CAYMKC010000017.1:0-19497 GCA_964391105.1 uncultured Thermoplasmatales archaeon | reverse complement strand
GGAATGAAACTCTTCCCCAAGAAATACGATCTCCTGCTGAAGATACTTCTAGACGAACTAACGACGGAGAATGGCACACTCTGGGTGAAGGAATTCCTAAAGAGGGCGGGAGAGAGGATCGTCAAAGAGGACGGCTCGAAATCAAAGGATATAGGAGACCTCCTAACGTTCTACAACAACCTCGGTTGCATGGCTACGGCCGTTGAAAAAGACGGAAACATCGTGATCAAGAGAAATAACTGCATCTACTACTCGCTCGCCCTCGACACCAACAATGCCTTCTGCGGGACCTTCGAGGATGCGCTCATAGAATCGATGCTCCCCTCCTACAAAGTGATCAAGAAAGACCCAATTTCCAAGGACAAATACGACTGCGAGATAACGCTGTCCAAAGCTTAATCATAAAGTTTTTTTTCCATCGCGCAATACCTCTATAAGAAATGCTCACAGTTATCGAAACCTTTTACTCTATAGAAGGGGAGGGACCTTTCATCGGGGTCCCTACCTTTTTCATCAGACTCTCGGGCTGTAATCTGAGGTGTACGTGGTGTGATTCGAAGTACACGTATTCCGGAGGGGACAAAAGAACAGTGGAGAGCCTTATAGACGAGGTTTCAGGTTACCACACTAGGTTCGTTTGTGTCACCGGAGGGGAACCTCTCATACAAAAGGAGGTATATCCTCTAATGTACAAGCTGTTGAACAAAGAATACAAGATCATACTGGAAACGAGTGGGTCCATCTCTGTCGAGGCCGTTCCAACTGATGACAACATGATAATTTCAATGGATGTCAAGACCCCATCCTCCAATATGGTTGAGCACAATATATATGAGAACATAGAGTTGCTTGCGGCGAAGGACTACCTCAAGTTCGTGATTGCCGACGAGAAGGACTACTCCTTCTCGAAATCGATCATAGAAAAGTATCCGTTCGATGGTGAAGTAATTTTTCAGCCAGAGGGTGGAAAAAATTTGAAGGAATTAACGGAAAAAGTATTAAAAGAGAGATTAAATGTCAGGGTACTGCCGCAATTGCACAAATTAATTTGGGGGGAGAAAAGAGGAGTATGATGGGGCAGGAATACACCGATGAGGACGGAGAGATAGCGACCAAGATGGCCAGGAGGGCCATCGAGGAGTATATAGACATCAAGCTGATTGTCAAGAACAGTTATGGTGGGAAGTTCGTAGAAAAGAGGGGAGTCTTCACGACTCTCACTAAGACATCCGGGGAGCTCAGGGGATGCATCGGGTTTCCAGAACCCGTATATCCGCTAGGAGAAGCAGTCATAAAGAGCGCGATCTCTGCAGCGGTGAATGATCCAAGATTTACTCCGCTGACCAAGGAGGAGATGGACGACACAATAGTGGAAGTCTCTCTGCTGAGCAAGCCGAACGTCCTCGCCGTAAAGAACAGGAAGGAACTTCCATCGATGGTCAAGATAGGGGCCGACGGGCTCATTGCCGAGAGGGACTCGTTTTCAGGTCTGCTTCTTCCACAGGTCGCGGTAGACGAGGGGATGGACCAGAAGGCATTCCTTAATGCAGTCTGCTGGAAGTCAGGAATGGAACCAGACTGCTGGAAAGACTCTGATACCTCAATATCTACTTTCAATGCCGAGATTTTTTACGAAATCGAGCCAAGGGGACCGATATTCAGGAAAGTACTGGTGGCGGAGAAAAAGTAATGGAAGCGTTCCACGGACGTTTTTACATAAGCGGAGAATTTAGGGACAGGTATGTGTTGGTAGACGGAGGCGTGATCAGGGAAGTACGGAGTGAAATATCCGGGATGAATGTGACAAACATTCCGGGGTATATACTTCCCGGTGGCGTTGACATGCACGTTCACTTCCGGGATCCAGGAGAGACCGAGAAGGAAGACTTCAGGAGCGGTTCTATTTCTTCAATATTCGGTGGAACCACAACTGTCTGTGACATGCCGAACAACAAGACACCAATCATCGGCGAGGCATCATTCGGCGCAAAACTTTCTGCCATCGGGTCGAAGAGCTACGTTGATTTTGGCCTATACCAGGCGGCTTCGAATGAAATTGTTCCGGAGGCAATCGGCCAGAAGATATTCCTTGGCAAATCCACAGGAGGTCTTCTGACGGATCTGGATGAGTGTAAATGGCAGGACAAGGTGAAGGTCGTTCACGCTGAAACGCAGGAGTGCATTGACAACAACAAGAGGGAGAACAAAGACCTCGTGTCTCACGATATGGGGAGGCCACTAGAGTGCGAGATGGAGGCAATCGAACTCATCTTCAAGCACTATCTACCCAACACACACGTCGCACACCTGACATCTACTAGATCCTTGGGACTTGCAAAATCTCTGGGGTTCACCACAGAGGTCACCCCTCATCACCTTCTTCTCAACAACTCAATGCCGTTAGGGTCGTTTGGAAAAGTCAACCCACCATTAAGAAAGAAATCTGTCCAGGATGAGCTGTTCAAGAATCTCAATTCGACATCGATGGATGTTATCGCATCAGACCATGCACCTCATACTAGGCAAGAGAAGGAGATCTTCCTCGATTCTCCCTCTGGGCTCCCGGGAGTGGAAACAAGAGTACCGCTGATTCTTGCGATCTACAAAAGGGGGGCGATTTCCCTCGAAAAGGCAGTGTCGTCACTGATGGAAAGACCAGCTCTGATTTGCGGGCTGAACAAGGGTTACATTGCCGAGGGATACGATGCGGACTTCATAACGGTGGACCTCAAGAATGCAGTCGAGATCGAAGCAGAAAATCTGCACTCAAAGTGTGGATGGACGCCCTTTGAAAGGTTTGAGGGTATATTTCCAGAACGGGTTTACCTGAGAGGGCAGATGTTACTACAAGAGGGAGAGCTGGTTTCGATGTCCTCTGGGAAGTTTTTGAATGGCAAAAAATTCTGAGAAAAGAGTGGCAGAAGAAAGGATGAAGGAGCTTTTCGAGCTTGCGATAGAGGACGAAAAGAAAAACAAGACAGAACACGCAAACCGGAAGTACGAGCTCATACACCTCTACTCTACCAAGTACAAATCAAGGGTCGTGGTAGACGCCAAGACATGGGTGTGCAAGAGGTGCAAAAAAGGGGTCTATTCTGGCGGCGGAAGGGTCAGAATAAACAAGTCTACCATCACCATCAGCTGCAAGAACTGCGGATATGTCAGAAGGATTCCTATCTCTCGTCAATCGTCTCGGCAGTGAAGAGTACGTTGTATCCGCCGAGGGTAGCATGAACCTTATCTATCAGAGAAATGGCATCAGATACGGTTGCGTGATCTTCCCATTCGTATACAAGATCTCTCGATCCCACGATCGGATTGAAGCCAAGAGACTGCAGTCTGGAGATTATTTCAGAGGGCCTCTCGCCCTCCGTACTGAATATTATGGATAGGTAGGTTCTCTTGACCATTGCCCTCAAATCACCACTTGATATTTAGCCTTTCTTTCATAGGAATACGGTCTTGCAAATCAAGTCACGATGGGGGCCGCGGCGACAATTATTCTCTGCTTCAACATCGTGTTCGACTGACGGTCGTACAGCATCGATTTCAGTTCGTCATCGGACAGACTGTTCAGGAACTTCTTGCACTCGATTCCGTTCAAGGAGTTAGACTCAACAGGATGGAGCCACTTTTCAAAACCGATCTGCTCCTTATCGATCACCGACTTGATTATTCTGAACCCAGATGACTTGAGCAGGAACATGAACTCGCCTTCGTTCAGCGCTGCAGCGTGAGTGGGATCTCGCTTTCTCTCCAGTTTGTTCAGGAGGTCATTCTTGTCTGTGTCTGCAACGAGCATATCGCTGATCACGAGGACGCCGTCATCGCTCAGTAGTTCCCTAGTTTTCTTGAAGAACAAGTCTTTCTTGTCGAAGTGGTGAAGTGCCCTCCTGCAAGTGATTGCGTCAAATTTCATGAAACTGGTATAGGAGTAATAGTCAGATTTTTCGAATTCGACGTTCGTTATCTTGTTGGCGGCGATAAGCTTCATGGCCTCAGATAACATCGCTTCAGTTAGGTCAAGTGCAACCACCCGCTCACATCGTTTGGAGAGTTCAAATGCAACAAACCCCGTACCAGTAGCTACGTCCAGTGCCGTTCTTATCCTTTCTGGGACTAAGCTCATCAGTACCTTTAGATCGTTTCCGGACTTGAAAGAATCATTCTTTGAGTACTGCTTGGCAAAATTGTCGAAGAAAGGATTGTCGCTCATCACTTGGCCATAGCAGATTCTAATATAACTTTAGCAGTTGATTGACCTATGCCACTTAGCGAGCTCTCACAACGTACCTTGTCAGCGAGGAATGCACCCTCAAGGTTCCAACCAACTCAATGTCAAGGTATTCACGAGCGCTGGATACGAGCTCCACGGTAGGAAGACAAAACACCTTGATGCCTTTGACGCCAGCGATCAGGGAAAAGAATCGCGAATAGAGTGAATCCCGTGACTGGGAGAATATCTTTGCTCCCCGCCCGTAAGGAGGGTCGCCTACGATGGCAGAGATGCCATCTAAATTCACCAGATCAGAGAAGTCCCCCTGCCTGATGTTCTCGGGGTAACCAAAGTGCTTTAGGTTCAGGTTTCCCCCCTCAACCATCCTCCAACTGCGGTCTATTCCATGGCCTTCTATTCCCATCCTGAAACCCTCGATGAGGTACGTCCCCGTCCCTGCAAACGGATCTACAAACTTATCCCCCTCCTTAAGTCCAGCGATGTTCAGCATCCCTCTTGCAAGGATAGGTGAAATGCTAGATGGGTGATTCAATGGCTTTTTCTTGTATCTCGAGTCCATCAAATCAGACATTCTCCTCTTAAACATCACCTCTGATATGACGGGCGTTTCCGAATTGTAGACGTACAAGACCACGTCAGGATGACTGAGATCCACTGTCCCCTTGACCCTCTTTGCAATCGTGTCTATAAGCGACTTCTTCCCTACTTCCCTTTTCTCTTTTATCGCAAACGTTTTCCCGTGAGAAATATCGATAGAGTCCTCTCCGCCGATCACTCTCCCGATTCGTTTTGAAAATGAGACACGAGAGGTGAATTTTTCTGGTCTGGGTGTAGAGAAGAACAGCAGTCTATCTGTTATCTCTTCGATCTCGCCGCCATAGCAAGAAAGAAGGCCAGAGATCTCCGCCCTTGAAATATCGTTAAGTCCCCCCAGAAACTCAGATACTAGCTTCAACTTCCTGGAATATTGTGTCGGTTAATTAGGGTATCTTATTAATCATGTAAAACATCTCAGCCTAGGATGCCAAAGTACAGGGATAGCGGCGTGGACTTCGGTTTGGTTGGTAACTTCAGGAATGCAATAATCAGGGAATTGAATTACGGGGGTTCCAAATACAAGAGAGCAGCCAGCATTGGACACTACTCGGGGTTGATCTCGTTCCTTGAAAACTACATAGCAATCCACACGGACAACGTTGGAACGAAAACGATAACTGCACTGAAGTACAACTATTTCGACGAGATCGGATACGACCTGGTTGGAATGAACGTGAACGATGTGATATGCATGGGCGCCGAACCGATGGCAATGGTGGACTATATCGCAGGAACCATGCTGGACGAAAAAATGGGAGCCGCGATAGGGAGGAGCATTAACAGAGCTTGCAGGGAGGCAGGCATATCCATGGTTGGAGGGGAGACGGCCTCAGTTCCAGATTTGGTGAACGGGATAGACATATCGGGAACCGTAATAGGCTATCTCGAAAAGAACAGAGAAATCACGGGCAAGAAAATAGTGGAAAGGGACAGAGTAATTGGCCTTGAGTCGAACGGAGTACACTCCAACGGGTTTTCCCTTATCAGGAAGGTATACGAGAAGAGGAGTACATCGATGGATGAGGAAATTGATGGAGTACCTCTCTGGAAGAGTATTTTGAAAGGAACTAGGATATATTCGAAAGCACTGTTTGAGCTGACTCAAGAATTTGACATCCACGGGATTTCCCACATAACTGGAGGTGGAGTGAGAAACCTATTGAGGCTCAAGAATGCGAGATACAAATTGAAATATCCCGAGGTACCGAATCTCTTTCAGAAGATAATAACTGACGGTAGAATAACTATGCAAGAGGCATTTGAAGTTTTCAATATGGGGATCGGGATGATGTTGGTCGTTTCCAAGAGGGAGGAAGAATCACTAATGCAACAACTAACCAAGTTCAATCCAGTGGATCTAGGCGAGGTCAAAAACGGTACGGGAATCACCGTTGACAACTTTGGCGTAAAATACTCCAGCTACTATTGAAGTCTATCAGTAGTTTATCAACCGAAAAAACACGACACCATCAATAGAATTACGAGTATCATCACCAATATTTATATTTTAGAATTAACTGTTCTACAAGTATTGAAGGATGATATAATGATAGGCAAGAAAGCACCAGACTTTGACGCAAAAGCATTCGTGGACGGAAAGTTCGAAGACTTCAGGTTGTCCAAGCTTAGGGGAAAGTGGGTCGTGTTGTTTTTTTATCCTGCGGATTTCACTTTCGTGTGCCCAACCGAACTCGAAGGCTTTGCGGATAGAAACGCGGATTTCAAGAAGGCGGGAGCAGAGATAGTGGCGGTCAGCAGAGATACGGTCTACGTTCACAAGGCGTGGGTAGAGCACGACGATAGGGTCGCAAAAGTAAAATACGCACTGGTCGAGGATAGGAAGGGCGAAATCTCCCGTGACTATGGAGTATTGGACGAAGTTTCAGGGAACTCCCACAGGGGGTTGTTCATCATCAATCCCGAGGGGATTGTAAAGTACGTCGTAATTACCGATGACAATGTAGGGAGAAGCACAGAGGAGACGTTCAGGGTACTTGCAGCCCTTCAGAGTGGCGGGCTCTGTCCCGTCGACTGGGAACCAGGGCAGGCTACACTGAAGGTGTAGCTTTTTCTTCTATTTTATTATTCTAAAATTGTCCAGATCGTCCTCTTCTACATACCTCTTTTTCATATCGGTGACGAGCGCATTTGGTATCTCAGAAATGCAGTATTTTATGAGTTTTTCAACCATGTCAGGGTCGCCCTGTATCATTGCCTCGACCGATCCATCTCTCAGGTTCTTGACCCAGCCCCTCAGGTTGAGTCCCTTTGCCATTCTACGTGTGTGCTCCCTGAAACCAACGCCTTGAACTATCCCAAAAAACCTCACATTGACCTGCATTGTAACACGATAATCAGGAGATTCATATAATTAGTGTCAAATTTCCTCCTTTTCTCAGGCATTAAACTGCTTATGAAAGTGTGACCTGAAAACTAACGGTCGAAAATAGATAATGTAATTATAGCTCAGGGAGTTAAGCAAATCATTGTTCAGGAAGGAATTTAGGTTTGATGTCAATCCAATACCCCCTTTCAACTTCGGACTCACAATGAAGAAGCCGGCCGGCTGGAGCCTCTTCAATTCTGGGGAGATTCTCGAAGGCGATACTTTCTGGACAGCTACAAGATTACTGGGCACGCTTTCGGGCATTAGAATGAAGTTCAAGGGAACCGTAAACGATCCGAGCATAAGCGTTTCGGTTTTCTCGGAAAACGAGATCTCCAGAGCCAGAAGAGAAGTTATTTCCGCGCACCTCAAGAGGATGATAGGAGGCGATCAAGACCTGCGGGATTTCTACACTATTGCCTCTAAAGATGAGATACTAAAACACACCGTGGAAGACTTATACGGGATGCACGATACTCAGTCATCATACCTCTTCAACTCTGTCGTCCTCGGTATCTGTTTGCAGATGGCTCGCCTTGACAGGAGTCTGAAAATGATGGAAAACATCAACGCTCACCACGGTGACGTTGTGGAATTCGATGGTAAGTCAATAAGGGTCGAGCCTGCAGCAGAGAGAATTGCAGTTCTGGACGAAAAAAGTTTTGCGAAACAGTGCAATCTTGGTTACAGGGCAAGATTTCTGATAGGGTCGGCTAAGGCGATAACGGAGGGGTTTCCAACTTCTGATGAAATATTTTCCATGGCACCAGCCGAAGCAAAGAAGAAACTGATGGAACTCCCTGGGGTTGGCGATTATGCCGCTGACATCATAAATCCGCACGGAGGTTTCCCGATAGATGCGTGGTCAGTGGACGTCTTCGGATTACTCTTCCTGGGAAAGGAACCGAAGAACGCTAGGGATACGATTGAAAGGGTGAAAAGAATTGGCACCAAGAGATGGAGGAAATGGGCATGGATGGGTTTCTTCTACGTAGCCCAAGATCTCGATAATCTCTCTAAGCAGCTTGGAATCAAGCTGAGGTTGACTTAACTGGAAGAAATAGTGAACATGTTCTCTATCAAATAAACTTTAAATAAATCAAATTTATTTGACTTGATGAACTCAAAGGTTATCGTATCTATTGTCGTCTTGATCGTCATCGCTGCATCTTTTACCGTCTTATATGAAGAGATGAACAGACCCAAGAATCAACCATCTTCTATTACTGTCACGGACGATCTAGGTCGTAAAGTCCAGATCTCTCTGCCGGTCAAGAGGGTTGTGTCAATGGACCCGTCGAACACGCAGATGATGTACTCGATAGGAGCAGGAGGGCTTTTGGTAGCCGATACGAGCTTTGACTGGTGGCCAGCGAATTCAACAAGTCTGCCTCACGTATCAATGGATAGCGGAATGGCATCAGTAGAGCAGGTTGTTAACATGACCCCAAACCTTGTACTGGCAACCACCATCCAATCGGCCCAGATTGTTGACCAGTTACAGAATCTCTCGATCCCGGTTCTAGTTTTTGAACCCAACAACATTTCGAACATTTACTCGGACATGGCCACCCTCGGCAAGGTAACAGGGCACTCCGCTGGAGCAACGGCCGAGGTGAATCACATGAAGACAGTAATATCGAGTGTCCAACAGAAAATCTCAGGATATTCGAAGGAATCCCTCCTCTACATGATGTGGCCAAGTCCGATATACACGGCTGGGCCGAACAGCTTCATCGATTCCGTCATAATGGCTTCGGGAGGGGACAACATAGCTGAAAATTTGACAGGTCCCTATCCAGTGATAAGCCTCGAACAGGTAGTTCAGGATAATCCCCAAACGATCATAGTTGACAACAATACTGGGATATCAAACTTGACTTATTTCACGAGGGGCAACCAGTCGCAAATATGGAACAACATATCTGCTATAAAGAATGACCGCCTCTTGATATTCAACGTAACAGAGTCAAACTGGGTCAACGAACCGGGTCCTCTCACTATTTATGCAGTGGAGCTGATAGCGCAGTTCCTATATCCTCAGGCATTTTAATGAAGCTTTCAAACTACTTCTTCACTATTTTTCTGGTTATACTTACAATCTTCAACATACTGGTATCCCTGTCAATCGGACCGGTGCACATAGCACTAGGAGACATACTAAAGAACATCTACCTTTTTGCATTTAACAAGGGACCTGACTGGACAGTCTCCACTATCATCTTTTACATCCGTCTCCCCAGGATAGTACTGGCGATAATCATCGGCATGATCCTAGGAATAGCTGGACTGATCACACAGACGATCTTCAAGAACCCACTCGGAGATCCCTATCTGACAGGGGTGTCAAGTGGGGCAGCGGTTGGGGCGGCAATAGGTTTCCTCGTCTCTCCGTTTCTGGTCCCAATTCTAGCCTTCATTTTCGCCATGATCGCAGTCGCCATATCGTTCATGATTTCCAGGTCCGATGGGGAAGTAAAAACAGAGATGCTGATACTTGCAGGGGTCTCTGTGAGCTTCCTGTTCTCCGCAGTGGCATCTTACATCATCTACCTGAAGGTGTACAATCTCAGAGGAGTGCTGTTCTGGTTGCTCGGAGGCTTGTACGGCGCTACATGGACCGACGATTACTTGCTGTTCATCGCCTTGCTCTTCGTCTTCCCACTCATGGTCTACTTCAGGCGAGAACTTGACATAATGCTGATGGGTGATGAGCAGGCAAAGAGCCTTGGAGTCAACACGGGGAAGGTAAAGACGATTACTCTCCTAGTCTCCAGCCTGGTGACAAGCCTGGCAGTGTCGGTTGTAGGAATAATAGGATTCATTGGACTTGTTTCTCCTCACATTGGCAGGAAGATTGTAGGTGAGTCTCACCGATCCCTGATGTTCGTTTCACCGTTGATAGGGGCAAACATACTTCTGGTGAGCGATACTATCGCGAGAAGCACTCCCCAGGGGGAGATACCCGTGGGCATCATAACTTCGTTCATCGGTGCACCCGTTCTGATCTACCTTTTGTACAGGAGGAGAAAGATTTGATAGACATACACGGACTGACAGTGAGATACGGCAAAAAAGTAGCGCTAGACAACCTTGATCTGAGAGTGGAAGACGGAGAAAACCTGATATTGATGGGGCCAAATGGGTCAGGAAAAACTACACTGTTGAGGTCACTTCTGGGGTTGGTCAAATATGAGGGCGAAATAACACTCAATGGGAGGAGTACGAACACACTACCGAGGCATGAACTGGCAAGGGAGATCGCTTATGTTCCACAGATATTCTCTACACCCTACACATTCACAGTCAAGGAATTCGTATCTATGGGTCTGTACAGCATCACTAGGGATTGGTGGGAAGAAGACGAGAAAATATACGACACCCTGAGCAGAGCGGGCATATACGAACTCAGGGAGAAGACGATAAACACTCTATCCGGGGGAGAGCTCCAGAAGGCAATCATTGCCAGAGCTCTGGTACAGGACTCCAGGTACATCCTGATGGACGAACCAACCGCTCACCTCGACATAAAGTCCGTTCAGGAGGTGCTGGAGGTCGTTTCGAACTTCAGGGACAAGGGGACCGTAATCGTATCCCACGATCTGAATGCACTTAACAAACTGGGAGGAGCGGTCTTTCTGTTAAAGAATGGAAAGGCGGTGTTCAAGGGAACGAGAGGCGACGCCGATTTCACTAACAAGATGATGGAAACTTTCGAAACCAGCATCGGTGAGATAGGTAATTTCCTCTATTTTCCCCTAGCCTAGAGCAAGACCTGTTGCAGATATCTGAGTCTTTATCGGATCCCCATACTTTCTCAGGACGTTCAGCGTCCTCTCGTTAAACATGGCTATGATGCTGTCCCCTATCAGCGACACAGACGCGAATTCATCTGTCAGGTCATCGAGTATCTTCTTTGCCTTCGGCGAAACGAGTTCAGAATCTAACGCAAACTTTCTTCCTTGCACAAACGCATTCTTCAGGGTCGGCTTCTTCATGAACGACTTGAGAGCCTTCTTTCCGTTGGCAACAATCTCTGCAAGGCTGGTTGGAGAAGTAATCACCTCTCCGGTAGGTGTTTTCTTCTTGAACGGGAGGATTATGAGTTCCGAGGGTCCTTCAAGTATCCGCTCCGTTACAGAATGGGGGAAACAGCCTCCCTTCAATCGAATGTGGAAACCTCCTGACATCTGAGACTGCACGTCACCTAGTCCAGTTCCTCTCTGGAGTTCTATCTTGTGGGCCATCTCGTATATCTCCCCGCTCAGAGCATCGTTTCCCATTATTGCTGCGCAGGTAGTTAGAGCCGCCCCTGCGCTGAGGCCGAATCCGCTTGAGGGAGGGAGGTCGGAATAGGAAAATATCCTGCCGGTGAACTTTAGAGCTTTTGCAACCTCCTCCTGTATCGAGTTGTCCATTGGTATGCCGTTGAATCTTATGTCCATAGAGTCGGACTGTTCTATCTTTGTCGTTATTCCAGTATCGACGCAAATCGCAACTCCTCTGGACCCCTTTTTCAGCGGATCCTTCTCCTGGTTTGGGACGAATATGAGCGTAGCGCTCCCTGGGGAAA
Source organism: uncultured Thermoplasmatales archaeon (assembly GCA_964391105.1). Taxonomy (GTDB): domain Archaea; phylum Thermoplasmatota; class Thermoplasmata; order Thermoplasmatales. The sequence goes on along the minus strand of CAYMKC010000017.1, from coordinate 7,704 downwards.
ATGCCTTATGGGAGTATCTCGAGAATTCTTTTTGCGACTTCAATTTTCTCACCTTCCAGTTCAGTCTCCTCTTTCCCCTTAACTACAATCACCCTTGTAAATCCTGGTCTAACGTCCCTGAGGTCGTTTGCGACTATCATGTCGAGTTTGTACTCGGACATCCTCTTCCTAGCACTGGAAACTAACTCCTTCCTGGATATGCCGTATTCGGCTTTGAAACCGATGATCTTCCCCTTGAACTTCTCCCTCAGGAGCTTGAGGAACTTTGGTGCGGGTCTGAGAGTCAGGGATACCGAGCCGTCCGAGGAAATCTTGCCCTTCTTCTTGTCAGTAGTGAAGTCCGAAAGGGCAGCAGGAACTATCACGGTGTCGCTCTTTCTTATCACGTCCAATTTATCAACCAGCGAATCTAGGTTGGTGAACGTCTCGTACTTCAAGAACGAGGGAATTACCACCCTGACACCTCCCAAAATGAGTCTGACGTCTGCTCCAAGATAGTATGCCATCAGTGCTAGGTCGACAGCAGTCTCACCACTGGAAGTATTGGTTATTACCCTTACATCGTCTATGCTCTCGATGCTCGAACCACCTATTACACATATCTTCCTTCCTTTCAGTTCATCGTGCAGGGCCCTGATGACCTCAGCCGTTACGTACTGGTAGTCTGCGATCTTTGCCTTCTCCTCTTCAATCTGAGGCTCTAGTACAGTCACTCCGAACGACTTCAAAATCTCCACGTTCTTGGCGATGATAGGATTCGTGTACATGTTGAGGTGCATTGCTGGGACTACCACCACGGGTATTTTCTCGAGTGCGTTTGAGAATACAGAGGTGACGGGAGTATCGTCAATACCGTGCGCCATCTTTGAAATCGTGTTTGCAGTGGAAGGTGCTACAAGGAAAAGGTCAGAGTCCTCAACTAGCCTTACGTGCTCTATTGCGCCTGTGAGCTCCTCCACAGCCCTGTGATCGGATGCGTACTCCAGCGAGGAGGGGTGGATGATCCTGGCAGCGGACTTGGTCAACACTGGAAATACCTCAGCTCCGTGCCTCCTCAGCTCGTGGATCAGTTTAACCGACTCAACGGCAGAGATGGATCCCGTGACCCCCAGGATAATCTTTCTGCCCCCCAGAAGGGATGATTTAGTATTGAGCTCTACTTTCCTCTTTGGCACCTGAGTACATATTATTTACGATAAAAAATTTAATGCTGTTCTCCCTCTCCAATTATGGAAGTCAGAGACACTCTTTCCGCAACCCTCAAGAAAATTGAGACCAGGGAGGGAAAGAGACTTAACATGTTCGTCTGCGGTCCAACGGTGCAGGACAAAGCACACATGGGCCACGCAAGGACGTACATATTCTACGACGTACTAGCTAGATACCTGAAGTACAAGGGAATCAGGTTGTTCTACCTCATGAACATCACAGACATAGAGGATCACATAATAACGAAGATGCAGGAGACTGGGAAGTCATGGGAGGAGATAACGACTACTTATTCATCTGACTTCTTCGATGTGATGGGAAGACTAAAGAACAACTCGGTCAGCTACAGCGCATATGCAACCGATTACCTCAGTGAGATCATTGAACAGATTTCGAAGTTGATGAAGAAAGGGTACGCTTACGAGACATCAGATGGGGTGTACTACCGCGCAAGAAAGTTCAAGGATTATGGCAAGCTATCAAAACAGGACTTGGACCAGCTCCATGCTGGAGCAAGGGTCGAGGTCAACGAACTTAAGGAAGACCCGCTGGATTTCGCACTATGGAAGAAGAAAAAGGGTGGGGAGCCCTTCTGGCCGAGTCCGTGGGGCGACGGAAGACCTGGATGGCACATCGAGGACACCGCCATAACAGAGTCAATCTTCGGGCCACAGTACGATATACACGGAGGTGCGAAAGACCTCATATTCCCGCACCATGAATCTGAGATAGCCCAGATGGAAGCCATCTCGAGGAAGAAACCGATCGTGAAGTATTGGATTCACACGGGGCACCTGAACGTTGATGACATAAAGATGAGCAAGAGCCTCAAGAATTTCGTCACGATAGAGGACGCTCTGAGAAGTTACTGGCCCGAAGCGATAAGGATAATGATGGTCTCAATGAAGTACAGCGCTGCAGTTAACTTCGACGAGAAATCAGTCGCAGATTCCCAGCTGATGGCCGAGAAGATAGCGATCCTTCTTCACAGGGTTGGATCGGTCGCAGAAAAAAAGAGCGAAAGATCGGTCGAAACCGTTGCAAGGTTCCTCGCACCACTCGAAGACGATATGAATACGCCAGAAACGCTAAAGGAGATAATCACTTTCGTCAAAGACTCGCTAGGCAAGAAGAGCTTGAGTGACGAAGAAAAGGGAGAGATAAAGTACGTCCTGACCGAGGTCGAGAAGGTCCTTGGAATCGTGCACCATCCCCCAATCCCCGAGAATTCACTGAACGCTGTCTTAGACGTCAGGAACGAGCTCAGGAAGAAGGGGGATTACCAGTCCGCGGACAGGATCAGGGACGGTCTCAGGGCCAATGGGGTCAGGATAGAGGATACGGCAGAGGGAAGCTTCCTATGGTGGTAAGGTTTGATGCGATAGTCTCGATAGACTTCATCAACGAATTCGTGACTGGAAAGCTTGGGAGTCCTAAGTTTACCAAGGCAGTGGAGGCAACGAGGAAGTTAATTGGAAGGAGTGGCAAATTTACAATTCTGGTCCAGGATTCGCACAAGCCAGAAGATCCAGAGATTCGTGTTTGGGGACCTCACGCAATAGAGGGTACACAGGAATCTGAAACCGTCCCAGAGCTGAAGGGCCTTGGAATAGTGATTAAGAAGAGAACCTATGACGCATTCTTTGGTACAGACCTCGAGACCACACTCAGGAACAGAGGAGCAGAGAGTATCGTGTTCTGTGGTGTGGTTACGGACATATGCATCATCCACTCCGTTGCATCGGCATTTTTCAGGGGGTTTCTTCCGATAGTTGTGGAGGAGTGCACAGACACCTATTCTTCAGCGGAGAAGGAGAGGACGCTGGAGTATATGAGAAAAAACTACGGAGCAAACATAATATCTCTCACTGACATCCTCGCAAAATGAAAAATATAGCCTCCTTTGAGGAGATATCCGACCTGAAGACCACGGACGTTTACTTCCTTAGGGCAAGGGAAGTTCTGAAAAAGCTCGGTTTCAATCCGAAGGTCGTTATGGAGATCACGTGCTCCTCAAGGGAAATCCCTTGGATAACGCTTTCAGGCCTTGACGATTTCACGGAGCTTCTGAAAGGAAAAAAGGTTGACGTCTATTCGATGCCGGAGGGAACAGTTTACCCATCCAGGGACATCAATGGCATCCCGATACCCGCGGTAAAGGTAGAAGGTAAATATCTCGACTTTGGAATGCTTGAAACGCCAATGCTTGGATCGTTATCGCAAGCATCAGGAATCGCAACCAAGGCATCACATTTCAAGAGGAGGATTGGAGATTTGCCGCTCCTTTCCTTCGGGGTCAGGAGGATGCATCCAGCGCTCGCCCCGCTAATAGACAGGAACTCATACCTCGGAGGGTGCGACAGGGTGTCCAGCATCATCGGTGCGGAGAGGATCGGGAGGAAAGCAGAGGGAACGATGCCCCACTCCCTTCTATTGCTGGTGGGTGAAGAAAAGGGTTGGAAAATGTACGATGAGGTAATAGAGAAGGGCGCCACGCGCATTGCCCTGGTTGATACTTACGGGGACGAGAAAGAATCTTCCCTCAGGGCTGCGAGGGAGATCAAAGGGCTGAGCGCAGTTAGGCTCGACACTCCCTCCTCGAGAAGGGGCAACTTTGCCGACATAGTCCGCGAGGTGAGATGGGAGCTAGACAGAAACGGAAAGAGAAAGGTCGGGATAATAGTCTCAGGGGGAATCAAGGAGGAGGACATCGAGTCACTGAAGCAGGCTGGAGTTTCGGGTTTTGGAGTAGGTACGGCAATATCAAGCGCAGCGGCCATTGACTTTGCAATGGATATAGTCAACATTGAAGGGACGGACAAGACGAAGAAGGGCAAATATTCTGGAAACAAGAACGTATTCAGGTGCAGGAAGTGTCACTCATACCTCGTATCCGTTAACGCAAGGGAAAAGTGTCCATTCGATGGAACGGAGATGGAATACGTATACGAGAAGATCGTGGACAGGGGAAAGGTCGTCTACAGAGAGGACCTGAAAGGGAGTAGAGACCGCGTGCTGGAGCAGCTAGGGTGGTACCAATTATCCTAGTCACTGGCTACAAGCCCTACTCATCATTCAAGAGAAACTCCTCTGGTGAGATTGCAGAACTCCTCGACGGTTCGTACTTCAAGGGTAGGGAGGTAGTCGGAATTGCATACGATTTCAAGAATTCCGTCATCGAGAAAAAGTACCCGCAGGAACTTAAGAAGGGTTATGAGATCATAATAAACACGGGAATAACACCCGGAAGGAACGTCATCGGAATAGAGAAGGTGGCAATAAACTGGCAGGACCCAACGAAGGATGAAGTTGGAACCTCGGCAAGGGAAGGGAGGATCGTCGATAAGGCGCCGGACGGGATATTCTCGAGGCTTCCAGTCGCTCAGATACTTCACTCTTTCAGGAGCTCAAAATTACCATCCCAGATGTCGTATTGTGCAGGCACCTCCATGAACAACAAGATATTCTTTTATTCTCTATATTTCTCAAAGGCCAAAGCTGGTCTCATTCAATTCCCAATTGATAGCGAGAGTTCCCTCGACGGTAAATACCCCACAATGCTCATTGATAATATGATAAAGTCTGTGGAAATTGCGATAGAGAAAACGATACGGTCTACTGTCCTCCTCTCTTTTCCTTAGCCTTTGGCCTAAGCTCGTGGCTTCCGCACTTCCTGCACGTTGTTGCCCTGATCGGGTTTGATGCGTAGCAGTTCATACAGATTTTCTTGTTGAATAATCTATCCGTTGCTTCCTTGAAAGGCATTCGTTCGTAATCAGCACTCTATATAAATTCTCTTCTATCTTTAAGTCGTTACTAGCTTTTTCTACTTAGGGAAAGTAGCAGCAGCAGGGTTCCTTTGAGATAAGGGACATCAGAGAGGCATGCCAAAGTCTCTGGGAAAAGTTCAAGTATGCACACATCGATTGGAACGAGAGATGAACCGGAGAATCCTTATCGTCCTGATTCTTGCTGCGATTTCAACATTTCTCACGGTTTATACTGTATTTCTGATCTTTCATTCGACCCCACCAGTGACGTTTGGCGGCTCATCTAACCCGGTGAGCGCATACAATGGCCCTGTTGAGACCCTAGTTGGAGCACATTCCGGGACCATCCCAATGACATTCGCCGTTGTTGGATGGCTCTTGACTGGATACGAATTGTTTGCAGAGCGGAAGAAAGAGATATCTCAGATCCTGAGGACGGAGATATCTGGGAAGAGAGATCACTGGAACATATACAACGTGTTCAAGGGCAAAGGTGGCGCGAGGAGGCTAACGATACTTGAGGCCCTTAGCACTCCTCGACAGAGGAATGAGGTTGCGAAATTGACCAACACGGACTGGAAAGAAGTCGAAAGAAACGTCAGGATCCTTGAGTCCGCCAACCTGGTCCGAACAGGTTCTCCAAGGACAACTTTTCCATTCTTTGAACTTACAGAGGAGGGGGATAACCTCCTGAAGAAGATAGCCCCAGCCATTGAGAGCTAACTGGTTTTGGTGAAATTGCGAGTCAGGAAAACAATTTAACTTTCGTGGGCATACTGCAAGGTGGAGCATAAGGTCACATTTTCAGGATCGTTTATGCAGTCATTTACCTCAATAGGTCCGATGTTGGATGTTGCGGCGCTCTTCTCAGCCATAGCTGTGTATTCGGGGCCCTATCTGGGAATAGTGATGCTGATATCGTTCTTTGCAGCACTCACGACCATCTATGTGGTTTGGACTCTTTCCAAGCACTACCAGTCCAATGGAGGGTACTACCTGTTCGCGGGCAAAACACTGGGGAAGGGGGTGGGAATTACAACCTCGTTTGTGTACGCAGCCTATGCGCTTCTGGTGATACCAAACATAGCTCTGTTCGTCTCCTTCTTTATACTGAACCTTGTTAAGGTTAGTCCTGCCCTGACAATTGGGTTAAGTTACGCAATACCACTAGCATTCCTGCTAGTCCTGTTTGCCATTGTATCCCAGGGAATAGGGAGGTCGATAAAATACACAATCGCAGCAGGAATGGCAGAGATGATATTCATACTTGTCCTCGACTTCCTGTTCCTGAAGGGTGCCAGGACTTTCTCATTCCCAATACTGCCAACGACAACTAATGGAGCTTATTCCGTGTTCAGCGGTGTCGTGTTCGGGATTCTAGCTTTTGCGGGGATGGAATCTTCTGTCTATCTCTCCGAGGATACAAATAGGAGTCGTTCCACTGTTCCGAGAGCTCTGATCTATTCCTATGTGATAACCGGGGTCCTGCTGGTTGTCTCTGCATTCTCTATCATGGCTTTCCTGGGTGCTGGCGGTCTCGCCGCCTATACTTCCAACCCCTTCTACGTAAACTACTCGATCAGGGCTTCGTTCGGTCTGGTTGCTTATAGCCTCTTCGCAGTGCTGGCCATCCTGAGCTCCATGAACTTGTGCGTCGCATACTCGAATGCTGTACTGAACGAGATAAGGAGGATGGCGAAGGACAGAATCCTGTCAAAGGTCCGTTCGGATAGTTTCGGCGTTATTCTGGCGTTTCTGGTACTCGAAGGCATTATCACAATAGCAACCAATTACTTCCTTGGTAACTTTGTTGGATTCATAGTGATCGCAGCAATAGTTTCATTCTCATACATGCTGATCCAGATAATCGGCGGATTTTCCCTGATGAAACTATCAGTAAGGGAAAAGAAGACGAGGACATTTTCCGTGGCACTCCTTTCAACGATTATTCTCGGAATCACGATCGTTTTCTCGGTGATAGCAGATACTGGAACTGGGGACCCGACCCGGATATCCATAGTTGCATTACTGCTGATAGTCTTGGTTTCGATAATGGTCTCCCTACTGGGGAGTACCAAGGCTCGTACCTGGTACAGCAGGATAGAAATGGAAAACAAGCTAGATTTGAAAGAAGCCGAAAGTCAGTGAAATAAGCCACCGGAGGGAATCGAGCCCCCGACCTGCTGATTACAAATCAGCTGCTCTTCCGACTGAGCTACGGTGGCATTCTGGAGGCTTCTGAACATCCTACGGTTATTTTATCCTTTTCGTTTCGCATCAGTTCCGGCCTCACAATAAACGATCAGGGAACTGAGAAGAAGTTGGTCGTCTGCAAAAAGTACAGCCCGATTCATGAAACAAGCATCCACAGGACGCCGAGGGGGAGATTTGAACTCCCGAGCTCTTGCGAGCAATAGATCTCGAATCTATCGCCTTGGCCGGGCTAGGCTACCTCGGCAGATTATTGACACTGGAAAAAGACTCTGAGAATTTAATCATTTGTGAGAATGGATTTGAAATTAAACATAGGCTGAGGCATCGGATGACAACTAACACTCGATAATTTAAATAGCTATTTTTGGGATTACGCACCCATGAAGATGCTGTTTTTGGTAGGGGAGGCGTTCGAGGACTTGGAATTCTTTTACCCCTACTACAGGGCAAAGGAGGAGGGAATTAACAGCTAATGGTAACTATCAAGTATTGTCGTGAAATACTATTATAA
>CAYMKC010000016.1:0-19743 GCA_964391105.1 uncultured Thermoplasmatales archaeon | reverse complement strand
AGATTCTATTTTTAGAACCAGTACTCTTTAATTCTTCCAGAAATATTGAAAGTAATAAAAAAAGATAAGGAAAAGTGCTACTTCTGTCCACCCGCACCTGGCGCTGCAACGCTGCTCGGTTTTTTGACGGCTGCAGCGACGTATGAGCCGACATATACGACAAGCAGATTCACTGCTAGTCCGACTGCGCCTGCGTATAGGAAACCGAGAGGTGTGGTAAATTTGAAGAGAACAGACTCTATGGATGGGAACTTATCTACGACAAAGTTAGCGTATAGCAGTAGAGACAATCCCACTACCTGCCCCGCCAGCCACCCTACTCCCACCGAGTACTTCTCGAGCTTCTTCGTGTACATAGCAAGGAATATTGATGGAAGCGTCTGCAGAATTATGATACCCCCAACAAGTTGTAGTTGCAGGGAGTAAGTTGCAGATACCACGAATATGAATAGCAGCGCTATGAACTTGAACATAACAGCGAACCACTTGGCCATTCTCGCTTCGCTCTTTGCTGACAAACTCTTGACGTACGGTCTTATAACATTCCTGGTAAGGAGGTTGGCCTGGGCGATGGCCATGATGGATGCAGGCACTAAACCTCCTATGAATATACCCAGAAATGCGAAACCAACGAACCAGGGTGGGAAGTATGCATATATGAGGGACGGTACAGTTGTAACGGCTCCGTAGTGATGTATCAGTGGAAGCGCTTTGGATGCACCGTATGCAAGGACTCCGAAGAGAGCTAACAGAGCGAGTCCAACCCCGTAAAGTGGGAGCAGGGCTGTACTCATCCTGAGCTTCTTGGTACTGCTGGTGCTGAACACTCCGTTCACGGCATGAGGATACAGATATAGGGCGAGCGCGCTACCTATTGTAAGACTAATGAAGCCGTTGAGAAGCAGAGAAGGAAGTGTGCTGGACCCGAATTTAAGGGCAGGCATAGACGCGAATGCATGACCGAAGCCGCCGATGTAGATTGGCACCAGTACTATTACGACTATGACTGTTGCGAAAATGATTACATCCTTCATGACCGCAGTGATGACGGCCCCCCTCAATCCACTGGTGAAGGTGAATGCTGCCAGAATTATGAAAGCGATTATCAGGGATATTTCTGTTATTGTTGCTGCATTGCTAGTGACCAGTTGCCCTATCATTACCGTGAGTACCGCCTGCATTCCGTAGATCTGGAGGGCTATGTATGGAAGTTCTGCAACTATTCCAGTCAGTGCGATGATCGTGGCGAGGGACTTACTGTTGAACCTATCACGAACCATATCAACGGCAGTTACATAGTTGTGCTTCCTCGAAAGCTTCCACAGTCTCGGCATCGTGATCATTGCTACACCAAACGTCATTCCGACGTACGGTACGGCGAAGAAGTATATCGCTCCCTTTACGTAGAGGGCCTCGGGGATAGCTATGAATGTGTAGGCGGTGTAAAGATCAGCTCCGACCAAGAACCATGCGAGGTAACTTCCTATCTTTCGACCTGCGAGAGCCCAATCTCCGAGATCGCTCAAATCTCCCTTTCTCCAGCGTGATGCCCAGAACCCTAGGGCCACGAAGAGGATAAACAGACTCAGAAACACTGCCAGTACTTCTATGTTGTTCATCTTCCCCTCTCCATTTTATTCAACAACAGGGCTGCTCCGACAAAGAATGCCGCAGAAACAAATAGCCAGAACGTTTCGAACCAGTAAAAAAACGAGATTCCAAACAGTTCGGGATTCTTGAAGTCATAGAGAGGTGTTATTGCAAAGACCAAAATTGGGATTAGTAGAAGTATTGCAACAGTGACCTTCTGACCCATCGTTCCCTTTGTTTCGACTGACAGTTCGTCTGCACTTACTTCAGCTGTCGCCATTATAAACCAAAAAGTGCTATGCTAGTGGGTCTATTTATACTTAGTCATAATTTATTTTGTCAAGCGTACTCTAAACAGCGCGGCGTATATTTGACAAAATATTAATCTCGAAAATGACTCGCGTGAAGTGGAGTACAAGTGGACGGTCCTCTCTAATACTACCATTGGAACCTTGAAGTCTTCACTTGACACGAACATAGTACTGATTTCACTTCCTACTATTGCCAGGGAGTTACCAAACACCTCCATACTCGACTTACTCTGGATATTGATGGGGTATACCCTCCTCACAGTGGCAGTCCTTGTTAATTTCGGTAGACTTTCCGACATGTTCGGGAGGGTCCGCCTTTACACTTTCGGTTTGCCGTCCTCACTGCAGGTTCAGTTCTTTGCAGCCTCTCACAGAGTGGACCAGAGTTAATAGGTTTCAGACTTGTCCGAGGATTAGGAGCTGCATTCTTGTTTTCAAACAGTGGGGCCATCATAACAGACGCATTCCCAGAGAACGAAAGAGGCATGGCACTCGGAATATATCAGGTCGCGATAGTGGCCGGATCCGTATCAGGTCTCGTGCTGGGTGGAGTTCTCACCTACGCATTTGGTTGGAGGTCTATTTTCTACGAAAACATACCCATCTGGATAGTGGCGACCATATGAGCACACCACAATCTGAAGGAGTTGGCAGTTATCAAAAGAGGTCAAAAGATAGATACTATCGGCAACATCAGTTTTGCTGGCGCCATAACTCTTGTACTTTCATCGATCACCCTTTATGCGACTGACTCCGCCCACCTTAGCACGGCTCTCACTATGCTGGTGGGAGGAGTTGCCATCTTCTTTGGTTTCGTTTACTATGAACTGAGGATAAACCATCCAATGTTCGATCTCAAGTTGTTCAAAATCATACTCTTCGCCGCGGGCAATCTTGCAATTCTCTTGAATGCAGTGGCGAGGGGAGCTGTGACATTCGTTTTGGTCCTTAATCTTCAGGGACCAACTATGAGGTTGAACCCATTTGAGGCTGGACTCTTTCTGGTTCCAACCTCTATATCTCTTTCATTGTTCGGACCTGTAAGCGGTCGGCTTTCTGATAGGTATGGAGCAAGGCTGTTATCGACCGTGGGATTGATTGTTTCCGCTATTGGTTTTGTAATGCTCGCTCGTTTGGGAAGAACCACTACTTTCGGTGAGTTGGTAGTTCCACTTGTTTTCATAGGGAGCGGCATGGGTATTTTTGCCTCGCCGAATAGAGCCTCGATAATGAACTCTGTTCCTCCTCCGGATAGAGGGATTGCGTCTGGAATGAGCTCCACTCTCGTAAGTGTCGGGCAAATTTTCAGCATGGGAATGGCATTCTACGTGATCTCTCTCACCGTACCCATGAAGAGTCTTGCCGGCATATTTCTTGGTACATCAACCGGCGGTCCAGCTGGTCCATGGATTAATGATTTCATCAACTCTATCCACTACCTATTTCTTATTTCCACCGGGATTCTACTCATTGCAATTATTCCATCTGTTCTCAGAGGAAACAAGTTAACGATTCCAGAAACCATACCACATGGAGCTTCTAAATAGATGCAGCGAAAAGAATAGAACAAGAGTTATGAAATTTAACTCTACCGAAAATATTTAAAACGTTAATCAACTTCCAAGTAATGCAACCAGAATACGTGAAGGTTAGGCTTCCTACAGAAGATACGTTTTTTGACACAAGGCGGGAAGTCAAGGAACTGAATCTGCACACGGTTTGCGAAGAGGCAAGATGCCCCAATAGAGGGGAATGCTGGTCAGATGGAACAGCCACCTTCATGGTTCTTGGAAAGAACTGTTCGAGAGCGTGTAGATTCTGCTCTGTCACGCACGGCTTCGTACAGCCCCTAGACCCTCTAGAACCAATAAATGTTGCTACAGCAGTAAAAGACATGGGCCTGAAGTACGTTGTGATAACATCTGTGGACAGAGATGACCTTCCTGATCAGGGAGCAAATCATTTTGCATCGGTGATAAGAGAGGTCAAGAAAATGGGTGCGATGGTTGAGGTGCTTATTCCCGATTTCAGAGGAGATACCGCCTGCGTCGATACGATATTGAGAGAGCAACCTGTCGTGCTGGCCCACAACGTGGAGACGGTCCGGAGACTCTCTCCGACTGTCAGAGATCATCGTGCAGGTTACGATCAATCACTCGAAGTACTAAGGTACGCTGCGTCCAAAGGTTTTGTCACGAAGTCATCGATCATGCTGGGATTCGGAGAGTCGGATGATGAAGTTGTCGAAACGATGAAGGATCTCAGGAAAGTGGATGTTAGCATACTCACCGTTGGACAATATCTTCGACCTTCAAAAATGCAACTACCAGTCGTTGAGTACAGCAGGTTGAGCAGATTTGACAAACTCAAGGAAACCGGATATGAGCTTGGATTCCAGTTCGTCGCTTCCGGGCCACTTGTCAGGACTTCCTACAAGGCCGCTGAGGCGTGGGCAATGAGGAGGCTACACTAGATGGCAATCGTCGGGAACCTCTCCAACGACCAAGCCATCTCGGCCTACAGGAATGCAGTCAGAGCTCGCGTGTTGGACATGAAAATAATCAGCGCACAGAGGCAGGGCATCATCGGATTTCACGTCCCTTCTCAAGGGCAAGAAATGATACAGATCGCGATAGCGATGCTTGCTGATAAGGAAGATTTGATTTTCAGCTATTATCGAGATTTGGCAATGCTCCTCCAGAGGGGAGTGCCCTTGTCACTCATATTCGATCAGATGCTAGGAAACAGCAACGATTTCCAGAAGGGGAGACAAATGCCGGATCATTTCTCCTTCAAGGAATTCAATTTCTCGACCGTACAGAGTCCGGTCGGTGCCCATCTTCCGCTCACGGTTGGAGCAGCATATTCCATGCGATATACAAAAAAGAAGGGGATCGTGATCGCGACTTTCGGAGATGGAGCAACTTCCACTTCAGACTTTCACGCAGCATTGAGCATGGCCTCAGTCTATAATCTCGGAGTCCTGTTCATCTGTGAGAACAATGGCTGGGCAATTTCATTCCCGGCAAGTAAGCAGAGCAAGGCAGATATCTATAAGAAAGGAGCGGCGTATGGCATACCTGGTAAGAGAGTAGACGGGAACGACCTCATCGGATCTCTAGCCGGTCTGCAGGAAGCCTTCGATTACGTTAGAAGCGGAAAAGGACCGTATCTTGTCGAGGCTGTTACCTACAGAATCGGTCCCCATTCCACATCAGACGATCCCAAGAAGTACAGGGTGGACGAGATAACCGATGGGGGTGAGAAGGACCCGATAAATAGACTGGAAAACCTCCTCCTAAAGATGGGAGTGGTCGATAGCAATTTCATTCAATCTACGAGAATGCAGGCGAAAGAGGAAATCGACAAGACGATGGAAGAAAGGATGAGTATACCTCCTTCAGAGCCTTCAACCATTTTCGATGACGTTTACGAAAAACCTACTTGGATACAGGAAGAGGAGAGGAGGGATCTTGATGCCTCAGATTAACATGGTTCAGTCACTGAACAAATCTCTGGATCAACTAATGGCAAACGATGAGAGAATCGTTGTCATGGGAGAAGACGTTGGAAGGGATGGAGGAGTGTTTAGAGTCACAGACAATCTTCTGAACAAGTACGGCGAGGAGAGAGTCATAGACACTCCGTTGAACGAACTTGCCATAATAGGGATGGCGGCTGGAATGGCCATGTACGGGTTGAAACCGATCTCAGAAATCCAATTCCAGGATTATATTTTCCCCGCGTTCGACCAAATTATCAACAACATCGCCAAGGTGAGATACAGGACCGGTGGACGTTTCAGTGTCCCGCTTATCATAAGAACACCCTACGGGGGTGGAGTAAGAGGAGGCTTGTATCACTCTCAAAGCGGAGAGGCATATTTCGCTCATACAGCGGGTCTGATCGTGGTAACACCATCAAATCCGTACGATGCGAGGGGGCTTCTAGTCTCGGCATACAAGAGCAACGACCCGGTAATCTTCCTGGAGCCCAAGAAACTCTACAGGGCAATAAAGTCGGAGGTTCCGGACGGGCTGTTCGAGGTGGAGATAGGGAAGGCAGCAAGGCTGAAGGAAGGGGATGATCTGTCGATCATCACCTACGGGAGCATGGTTCCAACGGTGATGACTACTGTGGAAAAGAACCACCTTAATGCGGACGTTCTTGACCTGAGGACCCTCCTGCCAATGGACGTTTCGTCCATCATTCAGACAGCGAAGAAGACTGGTAGAGTGATTATAGTTCACGAGGCACCGAGGACCCTGGGTCTCGGCGCGGAGATCTCGGCTCTCATAGCTGAAAGGGCAGTCGATTCTCTCCTCGCTCCAATAGCCAGAGTCGCTGGCTACGACATTCCGTTCCCGTACTCACACGAAGAATTCTACATCCCAGACGAGAGAAGGATTATGAGGGCTGTTAATAAGGCGTTAGCGTATTGAGTGATTGAGATGTCCACATTCAAGTTACCGGATATTGGAGAGGGAGTTCAGGAAGGAGAGGTCGTCAAGTGGAACGTGAAGCAGGGAGACATGGTGCACAAGGACGACATCATCGTTGAGGTTATGACGGACAAGGTGACGGTACAGATACCATCTCCATTCGAGGGAAAGGTCATGAAGATTTACTTCAAGGAAGGGGAGATTGCGAAGGTAGGTTCAGCCTTGCTCGATATTGGAGGAAGCTCGGTGGATAAGGAATCCCAACCTCCACAGCCTCAAGAGCGGGTCAACAAAGAGGAACCACCAATTGCAACCGCCAAGGAAGGGGGTGAAGAAGGATCTTCTAGCGCAGTCCTGGCTCCACCAGCCGTTAGGAAACTTGCAAGGGAGAAGGGTATTGACCTTTCTAAAGTTAAGGGGAGCGGACCTGGCGGGAGGATCACTGTGAAGGACCTGGAGGCATTCGTGACCGCTCCAGCTGAGAAAGTCACACCCGCTGCTGTGAGACCCGAGACCGTAACAGCTGAACGGCGGGTAATGGAACTGAAGGGTTTGAGGAGACTTATTTCCGAAAAAATGACAAAATCCAAACGCAACATCCCCCACTATGCAGTTGCAGAGGAGGTGAAAATGCAGGAGCTTATAGATTTCAAGGATAAGCTCAAGTCGCAGGGAATAAACCTGAGCTTCACTCCTTTCTTCGTCAAGGCTGCCGTTGCGGCCCTGAGGGAGTATCCCTTCCTGAATGCAAGATCACTCGAAGACGGGAATTTCGAGCTTCTGGACTACTACAACATTGGTGTAGCGGTCGACACAGTTGAAGGATTGACCGTTGCAGTTGTCAAGCGGGCAGACAAGAAGACGCTCACAGAGCTCTCCACTGAAATAGAGGAGCTTGCAAATAGGGCGAGGGAGGGGAAGTTGAAACTGGAAGAGGTCAGGGACTCGACCTTCACCGTCACAAACGTCGGTAGCATCGGTGGAATTTTTTCCACCCCCATAATCAACTATCCCGAGGTTGCGATCATGGGCGTGCACAGGATAATGGAAGGAGTCCAGGGGAAGTTCATGTATGTAACTCTTTCCGCCGATCACAGACTCGTTGACGGTGCAATGGCCGCGAGATTCATTTCGAGGGTCAAGAGATATTTAGAAGCTCCGGCTACACTGCTGGTGTGAAGTATGGAATACGATGCCATAATTCTTGGGGGCGGTCCGGGCGGTTATTCCACTGCGATAAGGCTCGGGCAGAATGGAAAGAAAGCACTGATGATTGAGGAGGACAAGATCGGCGGAGAGTGCCTGAATTATGGGTGCATTCCGAGCAAGGCGGTAATCGAGCTTGCTGACGCCATTGCTTATCTAAAGGAAATGCCTGGAGTTTCCTCTTCCGTCACGATCGATATGAAGAAATGGCAGGAGTGGAAGTGGGGGATGATAAACAAGCTGACTTCCGGCGTCGAGAAGCTCGTAACATCTTACGGGGGAGAAGTTGCAAAAGGTAGGGGCATGATAGAGAGCAGCCGTTCGGTGCGAGTCAACAACGAAACGTTCAGTGCAAAGAACATCGTCATAGCGACAGGATCAGTACCATCCCGGATCAAGGGTATCGATGACGTGCTTTACAACAAGGAGATTCTGGACGTAGACCGTATACCAAAGTCGCTCATAGTGATCGGTGGAGGCTACATTGGGATAGAACTGGGGACCGCTTTCGCAAAACTCGGGACAGAGGTGACCATCGTGGAGATGATGCCCAACATACTACCCGGGACCGATGCCGATCTGAGCAAGTTCGTCGACAGGAGGATGGGTACCCTGGGAATCAAGGTGATCCTAGGGGCAAGGGTGGAGAAGGTAACAAAGTCGGTTGAATATGTGGTAAATCTCGCCGATGGTACCGTACTGAAGGCAGAACTTGTCCTCATGACGGTGGGAAGACAGCCCAACACTCAGGGTTTCGGACTCGATAAGTTAAACCCGGAAATGGATGGAAGGTTCATCAAGACGGACAAGAGGAAGAGGACTAGCGTCGAGGGGGTCTATGCAGTTGGAGACGTGAGTGGACAGCCTATGCTGGCCCACAAGGCATTCTACGATGCGGAGATCGCGGCTGACAACATATCCGGAAGGATTGCGGAGGTGGACTACAGGGCAATGCCTTTCGTCATCTATTCAGATCCTGAGATCGTCACAACAGGAACGAAGACGGATAGGTTCAACAACATCCCGCTGGCCACGAACGGGAGGGCGCTTGGTATGAATTACAATCAGGGAGTTTTCAGGATATACGTGGACGACGACTACGTGATCAAGGGAGGAGCATTCGTTGCCCCAAGGGCGTCAGAACTGATAAGCGAGATCTCCCTCGCAGTCGAAGCCGGACTGACGTCTAAGGACCTCGGAATGACAGTACATCCCCACCCCACACTTTCCGAAGGGGTAAAGGAGGCTGCAGAGGCGACATATGGCAAGTCGTTACACTATAAGTCCAACCGCTGATCTAGGTACAATCGACTACCGGACCTCGCTTTCACTCCAGAGGATGATAGTTGATAGGGTAATGCGCGGGAAGATGGGAGACGTGCTTCTATTTCTGGATCATCCTGCTGTCTATACGGTTGGCAGGGGCAAGAAACCCCAAAATTATGCGGGGGTGGATGTGGTTGATACGGAGCGTGGAGGGGACGTGACGTATCACGGCCCAGGACAACTCATTGTTTACCCAATAATCGATCTGGAGAGAAACAAAATAGACGGAGTGAGGGGGCTTGTGCATCTTATAGGAGAAGTAGTCATATCTTCACTGGCTGCGCTCGGTTTCGCAGCAATTGTTGGGGATGAGCCGGGAATATGGGTCGAAGGTAAGAAGGTTGCATCTATAGGCCTGGCGATCAGGGAGAAGATTTCGTTCCACGGGGTAGCGATCAACATTTCGGGAGAGGTCCTGGACGGTTTTGCCAGAATCAATCCGTGTGGCCTCGATCCGAACACCATAGGGTTTGTCCGGGTGACCAGGGAGAAGCTGATGAGGGAGCTTAGGAACAGATTTGAGATACTGGTTCATCCATTCGACGACGTTAGTCCGGATTTCTTCACCACAGTGGAGTGAAGGAGTCACGAATGATCTGGTGCGCGTTGCTCTCGACTCGATTCCGGGAATATTAAATTACTCAGATGTGATTACAAAATGTGATAGCGAACTCGGGTATAGTGCTGAAGGATGGGAGCTTGGTTGTTGTCAGAGAATATAGTGATTCAGACCTGTCAAAACTGAAGGAATTCGTCAATTCGCTTTCGGATTCCTCCATTCAGGGCAGATTCATGCAAAACATCCCCAGAGAGAGGGCAACTGAGGTTCTTCTGGCAAAGGGGATGACTTCGGTTATCGCCCTGAGAGATGAGAAGGTTATCGCACATGGTGCGCTGTACCAGAAGGGAAAGGGGAACTCGGAGATGGGTATACTCGTAGACGATAAGTATCAGTCTCAGGGACTGGGTACCGCCATTCTCGGACTGCTAGCAGAACACGCAGTGAGATCCGGGACTGGAGAAATAACGACGTACGTTGCTCCGGAGAATTACAAGATGATATCGGCCGTAAAGAGTATGGGTTTTGCAGTTGAATCAACAGCTAAACCTGGTATTCTTGAAGTGAAATTCTCAGCATCCTCCCTCCCCGAGGCGATAGATAATTTTGAGAACAGGAGCGCGATCTCTGCGGTAAATGCAGTAAAATTCTTCCTTGAGCCAAAGAGCATTGCAGTCATAGGAGCGTCTTCCGACCGGAGTTCTATAGGTGGACAGCTCTTCTTCAACCTCCTGGAGAGCAATTTCAAGGGGCAAATATTTCCAGTTAACCCTTCACACGATTTCGTGCAGGGAATCAGGACATACAAGTCTGTCAAGGACATAGAGTTCCCAGTCGAAATGGCACTCATAGTGGTCCCTGTAGAGTTTGCACTCAAGGTCGTAGAGGAATGCGGCGAGAAGGGTGTGAACGGCCTGGTTATAATAACGTCCGGTTTCTCTGAGGTTGGAGAAGAGGGTAAGGCAAGGCAGGTACAGCTCTCAACTATATGCGACAGGTATGGGATGCGGGTGATGGGCCCGAATTGCATGGGAGTCGTGAACAATTCCGATAGCGTGAGTCTTAACGGACAGTTTTCTCCGTTCAAACCAGTCAAGGGGAGGGTGGCGTTCCTTTCGCAGTCCGGGGCTCTCGGAATTGCGGTCTTCGATATCACAACCAAGCTCGGACTTGGCCTCAGCTCGTTTGTCTCGGTCGGGAACAAGACAGACATATCCGGAAATGATCTTATACAGTACTGGGAGAACGACGAGAATACCGACGTAATTCTTCTCTATCTCGAGTCGTTTGGCAACCCGATCCAGTTCTCGAGGCTCGCCAGGAGGGTTACCAAGAAAAAACCTGTGATAGTTGTCAAGAGCGGAAGAGGTTCCGCGGGGTTCAGAGCGACACAATCGCACACCGCTGCCCTGCTATCTACTTCGGACGTTACCGTAGATGCACTGTTCAGGCAGAGTGGAATTATCAGGTGCGATACCTTGGACGAGATGTTCGACGTCACCTCGGTCTTGGCACACCAGCCCGTCCCCAAGGGAAACAGGGTAGCAATACTCACAAATGCTGGAGGTGCAGGAATACTGGCCGCCGATGCCTGCGAGTCTCATGGTCTCGTAGTTCCAGACCTTTCCGACAGCACGAAGAAGAGGTTGAGGGAGATACTTCCATCCATCGCAAGCGTCAGAAACCCGGTTGATATGACTGCGGGAATAGGACCTGACGCATATTCGAAGGCTATGGAAATACTGGGATCCATAGACGAGGTCGATTCAATAATAGTCATTTTCATTCTTCCAGGTGCATGGGATCCGAACGAAGTTGCGAGAAACATACTGAGCGGAACCATGAAAGTTAAGAACTCTAAAACGGTAGTTTCTGTCTTCATGGGAACAAAAGGGATATCTGAGATCCTGAAGGGAGAGGGCCTGAGCATCCCTTCATTCCCGTTCCCAGAGGATGCTGCCATCGCCATTTCAAAGGCAGTCGACTACGGAAAATGGAAGCACGCCCCTTCAAGGAAGATCACCGAGGAAGAGGGAATAGACAAGGACAGCGTGAAGGCTATCATATCGAAAGCGTTGAGGGGAGGAAGGGAGTGGCTGAGCTACAACGAGTGCAACTTTGTGCTCAACACTTACAGGATACCCACCATTAGAACTACAACAGCGGTAGGTGCAGAGGAGGTGAGGGCGAGGACAAAGGGATGGGACGGAAAGGTCGCGATCAAGGCCTACGGGCCAAAACTGATACACAAGAGCGACGTAGGTGCGGTCAAACTGGACGTGCCCGTCTCCGAAGCTCCAGACGAGTGTGAAAGGATGATCGCTATGCTCAATTCCAAAGGTTTAACCGTCGATTATCTAGTCGTTCAGGAAATGGTATCGGAAGGCATAGAGATGCTCGCCGGATCAACACACGATCCTGCGTTTGGACCACTGGTTGTTGCTGGAATGGGAGGAAAGCTCGTAGAACTTCTCAAAGACATATCGACCAGGCTCGCTCCAATAGACAGGGAAGATGCAGACCAGATGATCTCTGAGCTCAGGACGGCCAAGATTCTGGAAGGATACCGGGGTGGAATCGTTGCAGACCGAGAAGCCTACAAGGACGTGATAGTCAGGATCTCAAGACTCGTATACGACAACCCCGAGATAGTGGAACTGGATCTCAATCCGGTTATTGTCCTCGAGAAAGGTGAGGGGACAAAGACTGTTGACTTCAGAATCAGGGTCGCGAACCTTTACCAGAGTATCCCGTCATTCGTTGCAAAGAGCGTCATAAAAGGTCGCGTCTGACCACTCTTAAGAGAACGATTGAAGTGCTCGGTCGCCTGGCGTAACCTGTACATTCATTCTCACCGAGAACTTTTTATGAGTCGTCAAACTATCGAGAATAACGGTGATATAACTAATGGTTACCATGAGGGCTGTAATCTCTACCTCAGACGGGAAGACACGACAACTCGAAGTACCTGAAGACAGGCAGAGCGCCCTATACGGAAAGAAGATCGGAGAAGTGCTTGACGGTTCACTGCTAGGATTCAGCAACACAAAGCTCAAGATCACAGGGGGAAGCGACAAGGACGGATTCCCCATGAGAAACGATTTCCCAGGAATGAGGAGAAAGCGGGTATTGCTAACGAGCGGCGCTGGATTCCATCCAAAGAGGGAGGGCCTCAGGAAGAAGAAAAACATCAGGGGGAATACAGTTGGTGAGGACATCTCTCAGATCAACTTCTTGGTGATTGAGGGAAAGATAGAAGAACCCAAGGGAGAAACGAATGAAGCTGCCAAGACCACCTGAAGTCAACATAGGGATGGTGGGTCATGTCGATCATGGCAAGAGCACTCTAACAAAACTCCTAACGGGAGTGAAGACGGATTACTTTTCTGAGGAGATAAAGAGGGGCATATCGATAAAACTCGGGTATGCAGACACTCCCGTCTACAGGTGTCCCGACGGGTTCCCGACCAGATACTCCATAAACACCTCCGACTGCGGAAAAGGCGGAGTATTGGAGAGGGTTGTGAGCTTTGTTGATTCCCCTGGGCACGAGAGCCTGATGGCGACTATGCTGTCCGGTGCTGCCATAATGGACGGAGCGATAATGGTCATTGCAGCTAACGAAAAGTGCCCGAAGCCGCAGACAAGGGAACACCTGATGGCCCTGAATTTTCTTGGCATTAAGAACATTGTAATAGTACAGAACAAGATCGATCTGGTTACTGAAGAGCGCGCGGTAGAGAGCTACGAAGAGATCAAGGCATTCGTCAAGGGGACTGTAGGGGAGAATGCGCCAATAATACCGATGAGCGCGCTTGACAATGCGAACCTTGACTCGCTGCTTGGAGCAATCGAGCGTTCTATACCTACTCGGAAATTTGATACAAACGGTAATGCGATGATGTACATCGCCCGGAGCTTTGACGTGAACAAGCCGGGCGCCACCCCTGAGTCACTTCAAGGAGGGGTAATTGGAGGTTCCATAGTGTCAGGTAAATTCAAGACGGGAGATGAGGTCGAGATTTCCCCCGGAATCGCCGTGACAAAGGGTGGAAAGAAGTCATGGAGTCCCATCCAGACTCAGATATCCTCCATCATTTCTGGAAGCATAGTGCTCAACGAAAAGGGCCCCGGTGGACTCGTTGGGATAGGTACAAAACTAGATCCCTTTCTGACGAAAGGAGACAGCCTCGTTGGGATGGCGGTTGGACACAAGGGGACCCTGCCCAAACCGGTCTTCAAGATTTCGCTCAAGACCAGCGTACTGAGCAAGGTAGTCGGAAGCTCTGAGGAGCTCAATGTCGATAGGATAATAAAGGGAGAGACTCTCCTTCTGAACGTTGCAACTGCAGTGACTGTCGCAGTTGTGACTCAGTCAAAGGGTGACGTGATGGAAGCAGATCTGAGATACCCCATCATCGCCCTTCTTGGACAGAACGTCGCCATAAGTAGAAAGATTCAGAACAGGTGGAGACTTATCGGCAGTGGTACTGTAAACTAGGCAGTCAATCCTCTGTAATGCCTCGATAATTCATTCTGCAGCCCCTACTGATGGGACACTCTTCACACTTCGGGTCTTTCCTGCAAATTCCCTTACTGTGCTCGTCGATGAGAGCATGGAATTCCATCAACTGCTCCTGATCGAAGACCGATCCAAGCAGGAATCTGATCTTCTCATAGTCCCTGGTGGAGTGATTCGTACCAGCGTATCTGTTGAACAATCTGATTGTGTATTTGTCAATAGGGATGGTCCGTTGATGGAACGCATATAGTGCTATGCTGTCTGCTGTTTCCTTCCCGATTCCTTGCAGATGAAGTAACTCTTCTCTTGTGTCGCATTGATTCGAGGACTCTTCTATCCTGGACCGAAAGTGTTCCAGGACTCCCCTGAGATATTTCGCCTTCTGTACATAGAAGCCAGCGGGTTTGATTATGTCTTCTAGATTTGCACTCTCGACTATTTCGGATATCGACTTTCCTCTGAGCTTGACGAGAGCATTTACTGCGTTTTTCCAGGTCGTGTTCTGCGTGAGAATTGCTCCTTCGATTACTTCCACGGGGTCGTTAGCTGGCCACCAGTAGACGTAGCCGTATGCTCTAATCAGTTCTCTGAATAGTCCGTTTACCAACTCGGCTGTTATAGTCCTCGTATTATCGGATTGAAGTGTAAGATTTATCGATTGCTGGGTTCAGGGAACCAGTCACTTCTTCGCGATTGAGATCTTCCCTTCCCTCAGCTGCTGCTTCCCCCTTCTTATGCTTTCAACAAGCTTCGGAACGATGTCGTATGCATCTCCCGTCAGTGCCACATCTGAATACTTCACGATTGGCGCTGCCGCATCCTTGTTTATCGATATTATGTAGTCCGAAGCCTTCATGCCTGCTATGTGCTGTATCGCCCCAGAGATTCCCACCGCTATGTACAGCTTCGGGTGGACAGTCTTTCCGGTCTGGCCCACCTGCCTGTCCCTCGTGATCCAGCCTGCATCAACCGTTGGCCTAGACGCTGCGACTATTCCTCCCAATTCATCAGCAAGTTCCTCGAGCATCTTGAACCCCTCCTTCCTTCCGAGACCCATGCCGCCGCAGACGACAACTTCCGCCGTTGTAATGTCCACTTCCTCTCTCGTGACAGTCTGAAGAAGCTTCGTTACTACTTCCTCCTCCTTCAGGTTGCTCTCCACTAGCTCAATTTCCCCCTTTCTCCCTACCATCCTGTCTACCGGCTTGAATATGCCGGGTCGAGCGCTCGCCATCTGGGGTCTGTGCTTGCTACACAGGATGTTTGCAAGTATTGCCCCTCCGAATGCGGGTCTCCTCGCCTCAAGCAGTTTTTTTGTCGGATCTATGTCTATCTCGGTACAGTCCGCCGTTATACCCGTATTGACCCTGACAGCGATCCTAGAGGCCAAGTCTCTCCCGTTGTGCGTCGCTCCTATTACGAAGTAGTTTGGCATCTTTTCAACGATCAGAGAGGAGAGCATATCGACGTAAGGTTTCGTCCTGTAGTGTCTGTAGACCGGGTTCTTAGCAAATATGACCTTGTCAACACCGTACTCTATGGCTTCCTGTGCCATCTTCTCCCCCGATTCGTCGGCAATCAGTACCCCTACTAGTTTCTCATTGTATTTGTCTGCAAGCCTCCTCCCAATACCTGCCATCTCGAGGGCTACCCTCGAGAGCTGCCCATCGTTCTGTTCCAGCCATATCCACATATCTCTGTAAAGTTCAACGTTCGATGGAGGAGTAGCACACTTGTGAGCTATCATTTAACGACCCCCTTCTCTATCAGCACAGTGACAACCTTGTCCAACTCCTCAATCGATGGTCTTGAAGGATTCTTGACCGGGTCCGGGACGGTCTTCATATCCTTAACGATCGTCGGAGAACCTTTTAGGCCTATGCATGCCGGATCTAGTTGCAGTTCCTTGTTGGTAACTAGCCTGATGCCTTTCCTGTAAGCCGCGATCTTTCTCTTCAGGGTAGGATTCCTCGGCTCGTTTGCATTGAGTGTGATTGTTAACACAGCCGGAGTGCCGATCTTTATTGTTTCCTCTGCTCCTTCTATGTCCCTAACCACGACCAGGAAGCCGCCTTCATACGCCACCTTGTGAACGTATGTGGCCTGTTCATATCCCAGAAACTCCGCTATTCCGGGCCCTACGTGTCCAGTCGAAGAGTCAGTCGTCTCTTCTCCGCAGAATATCACGTCGAAACCTCCTAGGTAATCTGCTACTGATGCCAGAGTAAATCCGGTGGGCCAAGTGTCTGCACCTGCAAACACCCTGTCCGTGACCAGTACTCCGTTGTCCGCCCCCATCCCCATCAGCTGCAACAGTGCTGTATCGGCCATTGGTGGGCCCATCGTTATTACCGTTATCTCTCCCCCATACCTGTCCTTGAGCTGGATTGCCGCTTCTGTGGCGTTAACGTCAGGAGGATTCACCACGTTCCTCGCCATGCTCCTGTTAAGAGTCTTGGTGACAGGGTCAATGCTGATGTCCTGGCTGTCCGGTACCTGTTTGATCATAACTGCTATCTTCAACATCTTTAGTCACCCGTACTTGTATATGACGCCCTTGCCAGCCTTCGGAAAGTTCCAATTGACCGATCCCTGGTCGCACGCAACGGAGCATGTCCCGCACTCAACGCAGTCCTCATACTGGAAGTTTAGCTTCCCGTCCTGCAATGTGTAGCACTGTGCAGGACAGGCCATCACACAGAAGTGGTGCGGACACTTTTCGCAAATCCTGTCGTCAACCGTTATGTGAGCATACGATTTGTCGATGTCGTACTTTGTTTTTCCTAACCTCTCTTTTACGTCCAAGATCACATCCTCCTGTACATGTAGTAGAAATCTGTTGCTGTCTTCAGCTTGCTCATCTTCAGGTCAGTCGCACACGAGCTCAATATTTCCCTTACCTTTTTCTTTGGCTGTCCTCTCTCCCAGAGCATTTCGAGCAAAATGCTCTCTAGCATCTTCGGATAAGTTGTGTACATGTTCCTGTTGTTCGTTACCTTCCTTATGTCCTTGAATGTCCTCAGATCCTTCAGTACGTAGCTACCCTCCAATTTCTCCCTGTAAAGTGAAAGTGCGCTCGACGAGTAGTCCCCTTTTCCCTTGGACTTTACTGCCGTTTCCGCCGCCAGTATTCCAGACAGGAATGCGTAATTCATTCCCTGGAGCACTAGGCCGTTGCTGAATCCAAAGCCGGCTGCGTCTCCTACGATCATGTAGCCGTCCCCAAAGAGCTGTGGAACCATCTCCATTCCCCCTTCGGGAATCATGTGGGCCCCGTACTCCGCAATCGTTCCTCCTTCTATGAGAGGGGCTATGGAAGGGTGCTCCTTGAACTGCTCGATTATATCGTAGGTGTGTGTCACTCCGTTCTCCCTGAGCTGCTCCATGGGTGCAACTATTCCGAGGGATATGCTGTCCTTGTTCGTGTAGAAGAATGCCCCTATGTTCAACTCTCCCATGTTGCCAAGAATGTACTCGGATGCCATTCCGGACGTAGAGTTGAGATTGAACCTGTCCTCAATCTTTTGGGGACTAAGCTTTATGATCTCCTTTACACCGACAGAAACTTCCCAGTCCTGTAGAGGTTTCCTCAGTCCAGCTTCGATTGCGAGTCTTGGATTGATCCCCTCGGCCAGTATAACCACATCGGACGTGACAACGTCCCCTGATTCCTCGATACCGATAATCCTTCCTTCCTTCTTTACAAGTGAGTCAACGGTTATTCCTGGAATCACCGTTGCACCGGCCTCTTTTGCCTTCTTTGCAAGCCACGGATCGAATTTTGATCTCAAGATCGTATATCCTACCTTGTTCTCTTCGAAGATCTTGGTCTTGAAATCGATTATTATTGATGATTTATCCGTGAGGAACCCGATCTTCTTGTTCTGAATGAACCTTTCAAGCGGGGCTTCGCTCTGCCACTTAGGTAGAATCTGGGCTAGATCATTTCCCCAGAGGACTCCTCCAGAAAGATTCTTTGCACCTGGCGGGTCTGACCGATCAACCAGCAGGACACTCAACCCTTTGCTTGCCATCGTGATTGCTGCAGCTGAGCCAGCGTTTCCCGCACCCACAACTATGGCGTCATAATCTGGCATCCAGTCGAGAGCGCTTCAAAACTATTTACGTTTTCGACGATTTTACTCTAGTAAACTTTGCAGCCATTGGGGACCGTGGATATCTACTAGGCGTTTGACAAAGAATTTTAAGGAAGTAATCATAATGAGTGAAAATGCCACCGTAGCACAGCCTGGTACGTGCGCGTGCTTGGTAAGCACGAGGTCGCGGGTCCAAATCCCGTCGGTGGCTTATTCTTCATTTTCGTCAGGATTGAAAGGGTGTGCGCCATTTTTGGCACAATGGCATTCGTTTTGCCTTTACACTTCTCCTGGATTCCTAGAGTGGGGCGATACGCAACTTGCTGATGTTCAAGGCATCACAGTGAATCTTCAGCTTACCACTGAAACAGTCGTCGATTGCATCACTCATTCCTACCAAATGGCAGAGAACACTAATTCTGTTGCCAAAAATGTCGCCTTCACAGGAAGCATTGTTTCCCCTTTTTACAGACATATTTCACGGGTTAACTTCGATATGAAAAAATCGCTATCTTCCACTTCAAAAGATAAGCCTATGACAGTCCAGAAAGTTCGCTCACAAATGCCTGCTCATTTTCTCACGTTTTACACGATAGTGTTACTTAAAAGGTCATCGCAGATTCCCCTGAAATTCTAAGGCATCCTACAACAGAACTAAATATAGAACTTGGTTTTTGGTCATATGTCGTTGAAAGTTGGCGACAGGGCACCTGACTTTACCGGAACATCAGACAGTGAAGAAAAGATAACCCTGAGTGAAAAGCTGAAAGAGGGCCCGGTTGTTCTCTATTTTTATCCAAAGGACGAGACCCCTGGTTGTGTCGCGGAAGCATGTTCCTTCAGGGATAAATGGGACGAGATTCGGAAATACGGGGCGACCGTCTTGGGTGTTAGCTCAGACTCGGTGGAATCTCACAAGAATTTCAAGTCCCACAGGAGCCTACAGTTCACTCTTGTATCTGACGAAAAGAAAGAGATTAGAAAAGCGTACGGGGCCACGGGAACGCTCATCCCTTCACGCATCACCTTTGTCATAGACAAGGGCGGCGTAATCAGGGAGATATACAACTCCCAGCTCAACGCTTCCAATCACTCGGAAGTGGCACTCAAATCGCTGGAAATGCTCAGTAAACAGTAATGAGAGGTTGGAGATCAGAGCTATCAAGTTTTTCCCGCTTCAAAAGATCGGTAAACGCACCTTCCCCTTCTGCCTCTTTACGCCATTCCTCCAAGTTTCCATTCTGTTCAGATCCTCCACTGCCTGGTACTTTTTCTTGGATAGATATGATCTCGGATCGTTCAGGAATGCCCTGGCCCTCTCAAGGTGTGCCTCCGTCTCCTCACTATTCTTCATCGAGTGAAACATATCCGCAAGGGAAAGTTCCGGAGTTGCATCGTCTGGAGTTCTTTTAGATTTTATTGCACTTTCCCCAAATAGTACGGGAATCTGATGAGTTAAGGATGCATGTTCTCTCGTAATTCTCTTGGTGTACGAATTCGTTAGCAGGCTTGACGCAACTATGCTCGCAACAACCACTAAGAACACGAAAATGAAGAAGGTTGAATATGATAGCAGGCTGGCAAAGTACATCACATACGTCCCAAGGTAACCTGCTAGCAGAATTATTGGACTCGGATATCTGAGGGCTTTTGGCAATTGAACGAGAGGCGGTGTAGATGGATTGTTTAA
>CAYMKC010000015.1:0-20022 GCA_964391105.1 uncultured Thermoplasmatales archaeon | reverse complement strand
TGAGGATGATAGATACGTTGCAGTACTTCTCCTGACTGAGGGATACCGCCCGCTCCAGGCTCTCCTTCCTCACCTTACCATAGGCAATGTATTGCAGGTTGATATCGGTGAATACTCTTGGATGCTCCGTCGCCCTAGTACCGTCGACTTTGACCTCCAGTCCGGTCACAGGTTCCCTTTTCTTCTTGAGTATTGAAATGACGTCCATGGCTGTGCAACCGCACATCGCCTGAAGCAGCATCTCCGTTGGGGAGCTCCCTTTCTGCAATTCCTTGTTTTCTGCGTGGTCTAGTATTGTATAGTGCCCTGAGTCCCCTGAGGCAAGGAAGGTGAGTTCGTTGACCCATTCCACTTTAGCATGCACACTATCGCAATGATAAATGGTATTTATTGTTATAGAGAGGTGAAAGGCGAAATTCAATACTAATGCAATTCTGTTCGATGCGGAACGACCCTGTTCAGGAATTCCAAGACTATGGAATTGAACTCTTCTGTCTTGGAGAGGCTCGGGATGTGGTCTGCACCTTCTATCACTTTGAGTTCTGACCCTCGAATCAGACTGTTGATCCTCCTGCCCTGCAAGATTGAGCCAGGGAGGTCCCTGCTGCCAAGCAAGACCAGTACCGGAATTTTCAGAGATGATAGTCGTTCAAAAGCCGGTGGTTGGGGATAGATTTGCAGATTCGGTTCATAGTTTGCGGATTTCCTGGCATTCTCTTCTGCAATACTTAGGAGCTTTTCTCTCACCTTGTTAGAAACTTGATTGGTCCATAGGTCGACATCAATCGCAGCAGCCCCCCTGAAGTTTTCTTCCTTTATCATGCTGTTGTATTTTATTTCGTGCCCCTGGTACTGATCCCAGATGTGCTCTTCCTCGGCATTTTCCGGCCTGTACCCGCTCACCCCAGAGTCCATCAGAACGAGTGCGAAAACATTGTCCGGATATTCGACTGCGAAATCGAGCGCAATTCTCCCTCCATTTGAGACTCCGATCAAGATCGCTTTCGATAGCTTCATGGAATCGAAAAGGCTCTTGAGATCCCTAGAGTCAGAATACTTACCATTCGGTTCGCTAGAGTTTCCATAGCCTCTCACGTCATACCTGATCACCTTGTAACTCTCGGCAAGCATTTCAAATTGACCGTCCCACATCCTCCTGTCAAGGTACCCTGCATGGATCAGAATTATTGGCGTGCCTTCTCCAGCACTCTCAACATATATGCTTCCATTTTCCACATTGACTGTTTGCGAATTCATTAAGTGGTAGATTATGTCACCTTAAATAATTTAGGTTCACCTAATGGAATTTGTTTGTACCGCTGTCACCAAGAATAATGCGAGTGACCTATTCGCCTTTCAAGTAATTGCATTGCTTCGAAGAAATGATTAATACAGTAGTTCTGATTGCGACCCGTGAACTGGCTCCTGATTGTTTCCATACTTATTGTTGCTTGGATAGCAGTGTTCTATCTGGCGATAACCAAACTCAAGGGCCACGTTGCTCCATATGGTCCTGCACTCTTGATAAAGACTCAGGCTGGGGTAAGGACCATAGAAAGAATATCGAAGCACAAATTCTGGGATTACTACATCTCGTTCTTTTATTATGCGCTCCCATTTATGTCTGCAGCCGCGGTAATACTCCTGGTATACGAGGCCATACTAGTCCTGTCCATCCCGAAGAGCGCAGCACCTGCTCTGTCCTATTACCTTGCACTCCCTGGCATAAATCCAGCAATACCCATAGTTTGGGGAGTTGTCGGTCTGATAGTTGCAGTAGCTCTCCACGAGGCTTCGCACGGCGTTGCGGCCAGAAGGTTTGGTATCCCGGTAAGAAGCACAGGACTGTTATGGCTGATCATCCCGGTTGGTGCGTTCGTGGAACCCGACGAGGAGGAAACGAAGAAGGCCGAGCCAAAAGTCAGGGCAAAGATATTTGCGGCTGGACCAGGAACGAACGTCACCCTCACAGTCGTCTTTCTTGTACTTTCAATCCTCGTAGCTTACTCTTTTGCCCCCGTTCCAGGGGCACCGGTGCAGGCTTCGGTGAACTCGACTTTTCAGCCAGGAGATATAGTTCAGTCAATAAACGGCATAAACATTCCAAATGTTTCCGTCCTCATGAACATCTCGCTGGCACCGGGTAATTATGTCAACGTAACTCTGCTGCGTGGGGGACATCACGTAACCGAGAGCGCAATGTTTGGAGTCTACGTTGTATCGCTCGTGAAGGACTATCCCGCCTACAAGGCCGGAATCACTCCAGGAAGCGTCATCATCTCCATAGGGAACCACACAGTTACGAATGCAACCAACTTGAACAACATAGAGGCAAGTTACAAGGCGGGGCAGACCACAACTGTGAGGACATTTAACGGTACCAGTTACAACAGCTACAACATAACGTTTGCATCGAGATACTCTTACTACGTTTCGTCTGGTATCTCTAATCCCTCGATACCGAAGGATTCCCCCTTCATGGGAATAAACGTTGCTCCCTTAGGTTTAGAGCTGTTCGATCAGAACGGTTACCTGAACCTGATGAAGAATCCTGCCTCTGGAGGAGCTCTAGGTCTCTTTGAATACATAGGCCTGCCATTCCATCTGGAGCTGCCCCTTCCCTCAGTACTTCAGTCCTCAATATACGCAAACCCGGTTATGTTGAACTTCGAGTACCTCTTCTACTGGCTCTTCTGGCTCAACTTTGCACTTGGCCTCATGAACCTTCTGCCGATCGTCCCCCTGGACGGCGGTTATGTATTCCTCAACACTCCGTTACTCCAGAAAAACAAGAAGGCAAGGGATGCCATCATGACTGCAATCAGTCTGTTCGTGCTCTTTCTCATACTCTGGGAGATCATCATCCCCAGGATAATCTAGATCAGGCTCTTCTGGAACTGGTTGCCTGACCCTCTAGCCATTGAGAGATCAAAATATGTGATCGGAAGTTTCGTACTGTCTGCGAACGGAAGTGATTCGCGTTTAAACGATACGAAGTTAGGACAGAGGTTGCACTTAGTGGGGGCATTCCTTAGGAAGTTGCACGCACCGTCCGAATTGTAAAAGCAATAACGTCCGATCGACTCCACCCCTTAGCAACCCTTATTCCGATAAAAACTTTGGTCAATCGGAGACATCAGATACCTACGCTCCCTATAAACACTTCTGTCTGATACTCGATTGTAACATAACCGTTGTCTTCATTCCTCTCGAATGCATCTTCGAAGTCCTTTACCATTGCTTCGAACCTAGGGTCAGAGTCCTCTATCGCATAAGAAGCGGATCGGTACCTACCAACCAGTCCTTCGTAGGTAACTCGTTGATCGTTCCTGAGCTTGAATGTCTTGAAACCTTCATCAAAAAAGTCAGCAAATGCTCCTGTACTTGTGCTACCGCCACCGCTTGCATGATAATCGTTGCTGTACATCCTGACGATACGTTCATAATCGACGTTTATTCCTTTTCCCTGTTCTACCCGCGTGTTCCAGACGAGGACAACTTTGCCGTTGGGTCTGAGTATCCTGGAGAACTCGTCCCTCGTCTTCTTGGGGTCAAACCAGTGGAAAGCTTGGCCCACAGTTATGAAGTCCACCGAGGAAGCCTGAAGTGAAGTTCGTTCAGCAGTTCCGTCTAGGATCTTACATCGGCCGTTCTTCCCTAATTTCTCCTGTGCTACCTTCCTCATCTCATCATTGGGTTCGATGCAGACCACTCCACAATTAGATTCTAGCAGGAGCTCTGCCAGTAATCCGGTACCGGACCCAATGTCCGCTACGTATGAATCTGGCCCCAGTCCAGCCTCCCTACCGAGAAGTATCAACAGCTCTAATGGATATCTCGGCCTGTATTGGTCGTAGTCGTCATATTTCTTGTTGAACCTTTCCCAGTTGCCCATCCGATTCATCTTCCATAAGTTCCGTGCTTCTACAGCTCTATGCTCACTATTCTTGTGATGAAAGCTCCTTATCGCTATCGCCCCGAAACCTACTCGCCTCATAACTCTTCAGTATCCTTTCTGTTATTTCCAGGGCATTTCCTGTATAATCTAGAGGAGACAGTTTCTTTATCTCCTTGCCTGTTCGCTTCTCTATCATATCTCTAAGCTCCCCACCCTTCTGCCTGACTTCCATCGAGGCTTGCCTAACGATCTCGTGCGCTTCTTGTCGACCATAACCTTTGTTTACCAGTGCCATGAGATATGCCTCTCCTAGAGTCAAGTCATCGCTCATCACATTCCTCAGCATTGCCTCCGAGTTGACCTTCAGACCTATGAAGACTCTCGTCATTTTGTTCAGTATATCGTCAATAAGGATCGAAACGTAAGGAATGATGAACCTTTCTGAAGCGCTGTTGGTAAGATCTCTCTCGTGCCAGAGTATGGCAGACTCTTGCATGGGAGTGACGAACCCCCTAATGATTCTGGACAATGATACTATGTTCTCCGATGTCACTGGATTCACCTTCTGTGCCATGGTGCTTGAGCCAACTTGCTTCGCTTCGTTGAATGGTTCCTGGACCTCTCCGATCTCGGGCCTCTGTAGGTTTCTTATCTCCGTGGCAAACTTGTCCAGGGATGTAGCTATGTTTGCAATCAATGAAACGTATTCCACGTACCTGTCCCTGCCTACAATCTGGGTCGGGCCCTCCTCTCCCCCGATTCCGAGGTTCTTCATCAGAATGGACTGTACCCTGAGTGTTTCCCTGCCGAGGGCAGCTCCAGTTCCCACCGCACCCATGAATTTTCCCACTACTACCCTCTTCCTTGACTCTTCAACTCTCTCGAGGTGTCTCATTACCTCAGCGAGATAGACGGCAGTCTTAAGCCCAAACGTGATCGGCAGTGCGTGCTGTCCGTGAGTCCTCCCAATCATTACGATCTGCTTGTTCTTCCTTGAGAGTCCAAAGAGCGCCTCTGAGAGTTTGACAAGGTCCTCCTTCAGGATAATGTAGAATTGTTTGAGTTCGAGTGCATTGACTGTATCTGTAATGTCATTGGAGGTGGCACCCAAGTGTACAAAACCACCGCTCTTGCCTGATACAGATGAAAGGACCCTAACCATCGCCATGACGTTGTGACCAATCTCCCCCTCTATTCTCTTTACCTCTTCTATTCTGACGTTCTCAAGATTGGCATGTCTCGATATCTCCTCAGCTGCCTCTCGTGGAATGATCCCTGCCTCAGATTCGGCTATAGCAAGAGCTGCCTCAACTTTGAGCATGTACTTCAGGTTCGACTCCTCTGAGAATATTTCCTTCACTTCGTCCCTGCCATATCTATAATCGAGGGGAGAAACGATCATAGAGAAATATTGGGATTTAGAATAACTAGATTTCCGTCATTATATTTCACTACCTTTTAGTTTCAACCAGAGTCGCAGGTATTCCTGGTTTCGCTGTTACAGATCACTTGTGTTGTGTCCTTGGTTTTCAAAGACGATGCTCCTCTTTGGATAAGCGAACTTTATGCCCGCATTGAGGAACTCTTTTCTTATTGTATAGAGGAGATCCTTGAACATCTGGAAATTGGTGCTCTGGTCTCTCGCCCTGCCCAGCAATCTCACGTAAACTCCTGGAGTGGCATTTGCATCTGTGGATGAAGGATTCGCATCTCCGATGTCAATCAAGTGGACCACTGGAAGGTTAGCAGCGGGGAGGAAGTCAGGACGTGCCTTGGAAGCGTCTATCATTATTTGCATAGCTCTATAGACGTCTGAGTCATATGTGATTGTAACCTAGACTGTGCACTGCTTTGATGAGTATATCAGGTCATAGTTTATCAGAGTAGAGTTTGGGAACATCTGATTCTGGACGACCAGTCGCCTATTGTCCCACGTCTTCGGGATTGTGAATGTCAACTTTATGTCCTCAACCCAAGCCCATTCGCCCGCATATGACAGTGCATCGTTCACTTTGAACGGCTGAGAAATGGAGATAATTATCCCTGCGAATATGTTAGCGAGACTAGGCAGTGCAGCCAGGCCAACTACTATTGAGGCAAACCCAGAAGCGACAAAAATGGATGCGACTGCAACTCCAGCCTGCGGAAATGTTGCAAATATTGAGGCCTCGACCCCCATTATCACAACTATTACAATTATCATTCTCCCAACGAAGAGGAATATGGTTTGCAGTCCCTTCTCCCTGTTTGGTATGTTCACGATGAATCTTCGGAACACATTATACATAACATGAGCAATCAGGTACGTTGAAGCGTAAGAGCTATTGCTATCTCTGCGAGAAGACTATATTCCGCAACCATGTGGTATCCTTTTTTTAGCCGACATTGCAAATTTTGATTGTTAATGTTTTGCAAAGGGAAGGCGACAAACTTTCTATCCATCTATCAAAATAAAACTTCGATTGAGATTCAGAGTACCTGCAGAATCGAGAAGATGCCAAGTCCAACTGCTACCGTCATGAATGCGTACAGGAAGATAGTCCTGGGTTTTCCTATCCTATATTGCCCCATTATTTTCTCGCTTGAACCTATCTTTATGACAACCAAGAGAGGAAGTGCTAATGCTATCGAGCTGAGAACCATGACATCGAGGGCTAGGTTGATGAGGTTTGTGAATACGAGGACCAGTATTGCTGCAGGAATGATCTCCAGTAGATAGACACCATAGAACCGCATGTGTTTGCTCACTTTCCTGTTGAATGTACCCCTCCACCGGAAGATATCTGAGACTGAATATGACATGCTCATAGATATCACGAACATGGCCAGAAGTCCTGCTACCCCCAGCGCCAGTGCGAATATTATTGGACCGATTGGTCCGATCTCGTGTCCCAGTGCATTGGCAACATAGACGACCGAATTACCATTTACGTATCCGTCTTGTGCTAGTTTCCATGAAAATATGACGACTGCGACCATCAAGACCTCTGACGCGACTGCCCCCTGAAATGTACCCCTACTCTCCTTTTTCATTCCGGATATTTTGAGACCGCTGTCGACATCTGCCGCCTGATGATAGAATAGCATCCAGGGCATTATGACGGCCCCAATGTTCGCCGCTATCAGGAAATAAAACGAATTCGCTGGCACAATAGGTGTAAAGTCGGAAATTCTAACGTTGTGTGGGTACACAAAGAAGTCCAGCAGTACGAATAAGAATAGAAGGAAGCCGATAGCGACAAGGAAAACTTCAATCTTCTTGTATTTCCCTGTGGTGACAACCATGGTATGAATTATTATAACAAAAACTACAGTGATTGCCACGGGTATACCTACGAGTGTTCCGGCGATCGCAATCCCTGCGAACTCGCCAACGTAAGCAGCGAAATCTATCACGGCAGAACCGCTAACGGCAGTCACCGTCCACCCGTGTCCAAAGTATTCTGATATAACCTGTCCTAGTGTTTTACCAGTGACGGCACCGATCCTCGAAGCCGTGTCCTGAACGAAGAAAAGTGGAATTATCAATAATATAAGGAGGATGATCAAGTGGGCCCCGAACTGTATGCCAGACTGAATCGCAGTTATAACGCTCGGAGCGTCCAGATCCGCTAGCATTACTACCCAGCCGGGTCCGAGAGCGGGTAACAGCTTTCTAAGAATGGGATTCATTGAAATTTACCGGGAAAGAGCTCTGGTTAGACTTGGGAATAACGGGCCTTGTGCTCCCCAGCGTTGTTCCATGATCTACCGCCATTGATTTCGGGTAGAGCCTGATTGTCTTTTCCATATCGGAAGGTAGCTTGAACTCACCGTTTTCCCCAATAATATACAGGCTCTCTCCCCCTTTCTCTAACTCTACTAGCTTACCCGGAGTTGAGCCCGTGTTCAACAGCTTCTTCAGGAAAGTGTACTCTTCCAAGACTGGTCTGACGAAGTAGTACTCTCCCTCTGGGGCGTCCAATCCGCTGACCTCGCTCATGATCTGATCGGGTTTTACCGGATTCCCATGAGGACAGTACTCTGGTGAACCCATTTTCCTGTGGAGATTTGCAAGCATGGGTTCCGTGAAGTCATGCTCCAAGTCCATCACCGAATTGTGGACCTCATCCCAGGGTATCTCCAAATAAGAGTACACGAAGTACTCCGTTATCCTGTGTGCCCTCATCATTTTCATTGCATTCCGATAACCATCTCTGGTGAACTGTACTCCACTCTTGTTTAAAGTGAGTTGATTCTCCTTCTCCAGTCTGTGGATCCCTTCCCATGCAGAGGGGAGAGAGATTCCTAACCGCTGCGCGACCCCTTTCTCGTTAGCAAATTCATAACTCTCACATAACTCCCAAATCGCCAGGAGGTAGTCCTGGCTATTGTGTTTCATAAGACCTAATTAGGTTACCCTAATTAAACATTCCTTAAAAGGTGGAAGATTTGTTAAACTTCTGCTCGGGAAGCGGACTAGACCGTGTCGAATCTAGAACATACAGAAATTTGTTACCGTAACATAAATTATAATATTTCCTACACCTTCATTGAGCAGTGAGGCCTCACATCAAGATCAATTTTGCATGCTCGCTGGACGGGAAGATCGCTCTGAGGGGTGGAAAGGCATACAGGTTTTCAGACTTCGATGATCTTGTCAGGGTTCACAGGATGAGAGCGGAATCGGACATAATTATTGTCGGAAAGAACACGATCAATCTGGACGATCCAAAACTCGTAGTAAACGAGAAGTACTACCGGTCCGATAAGATTCCGGACGCCGGTATCCTCGATTCTAACCTTACGGTCAATGGGAGCGCCAGGGTCTTCTCATATCGGAGAAACGTTGTTATCTTTACAAGAAGCGGGGTGGAAGAGGCCAACTTTGTTAGCGGTCCGGCTGCAAAAGTGATGATCAGAAAGAGCCCCGAGTCTACTCTGACGTCTGATTTTGTGGTAAGAGAGCTGGGAGAAATGGGTTACAGGAACATTATGATCGAGGGCGGAAAATCGGTAATCACTTCATTCATAACAGATGGCAACTGGGATGAGATCTCGATCTTTTACTCACCAATCATCGTCGGAGAGGACGGCATACCGATGTTCAACGCGATCCACGAGCCTATGAAAATGGGACTTTCTGAGGTATCCAAACTCGGAAACGGTTTCCTGGTTAGCATCAAAAAAGGATTATAACGCATTTGAATTCATTGTCTATGAGTGGGAAAAACAAGATCGAGTGGGCAATGAATTGGATGCCCGTTCTCGAAAACGTCAGGAAGGAGTTTGTCTCGAAGAAACCGTTCAAAGACCTGAAGGTCGCGATGGCGCTCCA
Source organism: uncultured Thermoplasmatales archaeon (assembly GCA_964391105.1). Classification (GTDB taxonomy): domain Archaea; phylum Thermoplasmatota; class Thermoplasmata; order Thermoplasmatales. Next base: position 10,807 of record CAYMKC010000015.1, on the reverse strand, counting down.
CCTGGAGGCCAAAACTGCAGCTCTAGCATACACACTCAAGCAGGGCGGTGCCAAGGTCAGGATATCTGGGTGCAACCCACTCAGCACAGACGATGAGGTAGCAAGGTCCCTAAAGGAGGACTTTGGGGTTAGCGTTTACGCAAAGAGGGGACTGACTAGGGAAGAATATTATGAATACATGATGAAGACAATAGAAGTAGAGCCGGACATCATCATTGACGATGGCGGAGACCTCACCGCACTTGCCCTGAAGGACAAGAGCATTTACAAAAATATAAAGGGTGGGAACGAGGAAACTACAACCGGAATAGTACGACTCAGGAATATGGAAAAGGCAAAGGCGTTGAAATTCCCGATGTTTGACGTAAATGACGCCTTGATGAAGCATCTATTCGATAACAGATACGGGACGGGACAGAGCACCATAGACGGCATTCTCACCGCGACCAACCTCGTTGTTGCAGGAAAGAATGTGGTTGTTGGCGGATATGGGTGGTGCGGAAGGGGTATCGCAAACAAGATGAGGGGACTCGGTGCAAATGTCACTGTAACGGAAATTGATCCCTTCAAGTCGATCGAAGCACACATGGATGGGTTCTTGGTGAGACCGATGAAGGAAGCTATTGGATACGCCGACTTTGTGATAACGGCAACCGGTGTCAAAGATATAGTGACACCAGATCTGCTCAAGAACGCAAGGGATGGCATAGTTTTGGCCAATTCTGGGCACTTCAACAATGAAGTTGCTGTTGAAGATATGGAAAAGAAGTTCGGGAAGGGAAAAGAGGTCAGGAAGAATGTCACTCTCTTCAATGTCGGCAAGAAAAAGGTCTACGTTCTCTCCGACGGAAGGCTCGTCAACCTTGCATCTGGTCAGGGTCATCCGGTGGAGATAATGGATCTATCATTCTCCATCCAGGCTCTAACCGCTCAGTACATTGCTGAGAATCCACCCAAGCAAGCCAAGGTCTACCCCGTACCGGAGGAAATTGATCTAAAGGTTGCCAATACCTATCTTGGATCATACGGGATCAAGATCGATAGACTCAGCAAGGAACAGATCCGTTACATCAACTCGTGGCAAGAAGGCACCTAGATTGAGAAACGATAAATAGACAATAGCTGATATGGCGGTGTGCCATTCGAGAAACTGGCCGAGATGATACTTCCAAGGGAGGTCATCGGGGGCCATGGTGCTATAGAGAAGATTGGTGAGGTGTTTAAGAAGCTCACCAGTTCTAAGAGAGGGCTGATAGTAACGGGAAAGATAACATCTACTCTGGCAGCCGAGCGTGTAAAGGGACTACTGGAATCATCAGGAATAGAAATCGGTCAGGTCATAGTCGATTATGCGACCGTTGAGAACGTCGAAAGAGTGAAGGAGAGAGCGAAGGATTTTGAAGCCAAGATCCTGATCGGGATAGGCGGAGGAACGAAGATAGATATTGCAAAAAAGAGTGCCTTCGATCTTGGACTGGACTTTATATCAGTCCCTACTTCAGCTAGCCATGACGGTGTTGCAAGCCCGAGAGCAACGATAAGCAAGAATGGGTTATCATCCTCCGTAGAGGCTATGATGCCGGCTGCGATCATTGCAGACACCGAGATCATAGTTACTGCCCCGTTCAGGTTCCTCGCTTCTGGGGCCGCAGATGTACTTTCCAACCTTCCTGCTCTGAAAGACTGGAACCTGGGTCACAGGTTGAAGGGTGAAAGAGTGAGCAGCTCTGCTTATGCTATATCAGAGTTTGCTGCACGCGAAATCATCAACAATGCTTCTCAGATCAAACCATTCGTGGAAGAGAGCGTGTGGCTCGTGATAAAGCAGATAGTGTTTTCTGGCATCGCAATGAGCATAGCCGGAAGCTCGCGACCCGCCTCCGGATCGGAGCACATGTTTGCACACTCCGTTGATACGATCAAGAAGGGGAATGGCTTGCATGGAGAGCTCTGCGGTATAGGCTCAATCATAGCGATGTACCTGCACGGGGCGGACTGGATGTTAGTGAAGAATACGCTTCAAACGATTGGGGCACCTACTACCCTTGATCAGGTGTCGCTTACGGAAGAAGACGCCATCCAAGCGCTGATGATGGCACACAAGACGAGGCCAGATCGTTACACAATTCTGGGAGAGAGCGGTCTCAGCGAGAGTGCAGCGAGAGAAGCTCTTCACATAACGGGAGTTGCATAATGGTCATCACACTCGTTCCAAAAAACCTCACAAAAGTTGGCTCAGCATTTCAGTATTTTTCACCCGCTCAGGAGTGCAACGTCTGCAACTTGAAGAACGTATGCCACAATCTCAAACCTGGATCGTACTACAGGATCGTCAAATTCAGGGAAAAGGAGCACAAGTGCTTCATCCACGAGGGCGACAAGGTGTATACCGTCGAAGTTGAAGAGTTGGAGAGAAGCATAATGATTCCAAAGAAAATTGCAAAAGAGGGGGCCAAGGTTACATACAAGCGTCCGGAGTGCGACGACTATGAGTGCGACTTCGCTAACATATGCATCCTCAGCTACACCAAGGACAAGTCAAAGTTCACTGTGAACAGCATCCTAGAGAACAAATGCCCAAGGGGCTATGACTTGGTAGAAGCAAAGATAGAATGAGCATCATTGTAGGTATAATTGGAAAGCCAAACGTGGGAAAGAGCACCTTCTTCTCAGCTCTTACGGAGACTCCTGTAGAGATAGCGGACTATCCCTTCACCACGATAGAATCGAACAAGGGGGTCAGTTATATTAGGTCAAGGTGCCCGGACGTCGAATTGGGGAAAAAGTGCCAGCCAAAGTTTGGCAAGTGCGTCAGTGGCACACGGTTAGTTCCGGTCGAGCTGATAGACGTCGCCGGACTGGTACCGGGCGCACACGAAGGCAAGGGACTGGGTAACAAATTCCTTGACGATCTAAGAAGGGCCGATGGGTTCGTGCAGGTCGTTGATTCTACGGGTTCCCTCGATCAGAATGGCAATGCTGTCGGAAAGGGAAAATTTGACCCGATGGCAGACGCCGAATTTGTCCACAGCGAGATCGTGCTGTGGCTGGCAAGTATCATCTCTGACGGCCTCATAAGAAACCTTAGAAAACTCGAGAGCGAGGGAGGGAAGCTGGACGTAATCATATACGAAAAGATAACCGGTCTTGGGATCGACCAAAAGGACGTCACGACCGCGGTAAAGAATGCGGCTATCCCTGATAACCTCAAGAACTGGAATGACCAGGTAACAATTCGCCTTGCAGAAGAGATCATAAGGATTTCGAAACCTGGCATTATAGTCGCCACCAAGGGGGACAAGATCGACTCAACGGAGGCCGCCCAACTGAGGAACAGAGGGGCCCATGTGGTCTCAGGGGATTACGAACTCGTCCTCAGGAAGGCTACGAAGGCCGGTCTTGTGGACTACTTTCCGGGAGACAATTCATTCAAGATCCTCGAAGAGGGTAAACTGAACGCAGCGCAAAAAGAAGCCCTGCGGAAGGTTGGAGAATTCATGGGACACAACGGTGGGACAAAGACCCAGAATGCCATTGAATATCTCGTTTACGATGAACTCAAAATGATAGTGGTCTATCCTGTGGAAGACGAAAACCATTGGACGGACAAGAATGGCAATGTCCTGCCGGATGCGATACTTATGAAGCAGGGTTCTACTGCAATAGACCTCGCGTTCAAGGTGCATTCTGACTTAGGGGAGAGGTTCATCAGAGCAATAAACGGAAGGACTAAGAGAATCCTGGGGAAGGATCACGTACTGGAAAACGGAGACGTCATAAAGATTGTCGCTGCCCACTAGTCTTCTCGAATACTTCTAGCAATTCATCAACAGTCAATTCTTCTGGCCTCCTATCTCCTTGCACGTCTGATTCTATTATGTTCCTCAGCTTCTTTCTTCTCTGAGAGAATACGACCTTGAGAAATACATCGAAACCCTGCGGTATTTCCGTCTCCCTGCGGGCTAGTTTTAGGACGGTACTATAGACCTTTGGAGCGGGAGTAAATTTCGAAGGGGGAATGTCAAACTTCCTCTCGACCTTAAACTTCAGTTGCATCATGATTGACAACCTAGAATAGTCCTTTGTCCTGGGAACAGCGGTAATCCTGTCTGCAACCTCCTTCTGGATGGTAACAACTCCTTCGTCGAATGTGCTTTTCCATAGTTTTTCCAGGAGGGGAGACGAAATTGAGTATGGCATATTGGAAACGAAAACGTCAAACTTGGGCCATTCGGTATTCAGGGCGTCTTCGTTGATGACCCTGATTCCGGGAAAGGAGACCCTCAGTCGAATAGCAAAATCCTCTTCTCTCTCGATTATGGTATAAGATTTGTACCCCGTGATGAACCTCGTTAGCTGCCCGAGACCTGCCCCGATTTCAAGGACGTCTTTACCCTCGACCCCTACAAACGAAACTATCCTCTCGGCGATCGCCGGATCATTAAGGAAGTTTATTCCTGCCTGCTTGCTTCTTCGCATCTCTATCCGGAAACGAACAGCCTGTGCCTTTCGTCCTTGTTCTTCAGTTCCCTTATTATCCTTTCTGTGATCATTTTCTCTGGGTCTCGCAGCCCTTTCACCCTGGACTTCAGATCGTGGAAATCCTTGAATGGCCCCTTCTTGCGTTCATCCAGTATTTCCCACATCAGGTTCCTTCCAACACCATACAGGAGATCCAGTTGATGCAGTCTTGCCGTGACCGGCTGCGCGTTATTGAAGAAATTGACAAACCTCGGCACGTTGTTCTCGATTATCTGCCGCAGGACAAACTCTATCTCGTTCTGGGCTCCGGGAGTCAGTTCTTCGTAGGATATCCTTCTCCTGACGCTCCCTATCTTGTCCCTCTTCTCCAGGTCCTTGCCAATGTAGACCCTGTCCCCGATCGCCATGACTACCCCTTGCTTCGGTATCAACTCAAAGAGCTTCAGTTCCTCTTCCCCGATGGCAAGCGAGAGGGGTACTCTCTTGAACGCTTTTTCTTCCATCCTCCCCTGCGGTAGAATGTCAAGTACGTACGCAAACTCTTCCAGGATAATCACCTGCTTTTGTTCTGAAGAGTTTCCAGTATCTTGTTTCCCAGATCCTGATCGAGCGTTTGGATGTGGGGGTAAAGGACGGATCTTAGTTCATCCATATTCGCAGGCATAACGTCTATTACCTTTACTGCGAGCATCTCTCCCAGGCCAAGCGAGACGAGTTCCTTCTGTATCTTTGCTGCCTTTTCCGCAGACAACTTTGAGAACTTGCCGACGTGTTTCAGGGCCGAAGTTTGAACATCGTTCAGCTCCCTTTCCTTCGATGCATCGTTGAGCAATTCCTTTGCCTTAGCGAGAGGGATGTAGTTGATCTTCATTCCCAGATTTCACGCCCTTTTCAGGTGTATTGGATAAGCAACAACTGTCTTTGCCTTCCCCTGGTCGCTGATCTTGACCAAGTAAGCCTCTCCTTTCTGTCCCTCTACAACTCCAGTCATACCTTGAAATCTCTTGAAAGGCATACCTTTGTGAAAAGATGGTTCTATATCGATGGCCACAGTGTCTCCTACCCCAAACGTCTTTACTATCCTATTAACGGTAATAGGTCCCTGTTCTTTCAGCTTCTTCCTCAGCTTGTACCTTGTCTTAGACCTGGGACCATGAGACATTTTTCCCATTTTTCCAACTCCTATTTGACTTCGAGCACATTAAGATAATCTATTTTAACGTTTATGTCCAAGCCGTCCTTGAGGTTTGGAATGGTCCGCCCTTCATCCCCTGTGATGAATTCCTTTATATACGTTCCAGCCTCTGCGGTTATGAGCAGCACGGCGGTCTTACCGATTCGCTCCTTGACCTCTATGGACCGGATCTCCCTCTCCCTAATCCTGTCCTTTCTTATTCCTAGGACCCTGTTTGGAGTTCTCTGATTTATCTTGTAATGGGAATATTTCTTCAATTCATTCTCCAGATCTATTTCGTCAGCACCTTCCATCGTTATACCTACCTCGTACTTCTTGTCAGATTTCAGATGCTTCAACTCTTCAATCTCTTCCGAGGATGCAACCGACAAATCGATTATCTCCACTCCCCCTCTAGAGTCTCCCTTGACCTTGTTCGCAAGAGAAGGTAGTTCCACGCTCCTCTTCTTCGGGCGCTCGACCTCCACATAGAAAGGTCTCCCATTGCCGAGCATTAGGGCGTCCACGTCCTCCCTTCCAGATGCAAAGAAGTTGTAGTTTTTGCCCATAAATGCAACGCTGACTGGCAGACCAATGTACTCCGAAACAGATTTTTCCGATTCCTTCCCCTTCCCGGGCGTTATCCATGGAGACTGGGGGATGCCCCTCCTCTTCTTGAGATACCTACCTTTCAAGTAAACTGGCTTTACCCAGAGGGAGAAATCCATGTTCTCCTGATTAACTACGAACGTAACCTCGGGTCTTGAAAAATCTGCTGTGTAGTTTAGCTCACTTTCTATCTTGCTCCCCAGTGATAGTTCGAACTGCTTCCTGTAATCTCTGGCGCTCACACCGTTCTTTTCCATAAGTTCCCTCTCTGTTTGCAGGTTCGGCTTGGACGCTCTCAACCCTATCAGAAATGTAGAGAATTCGTAGAGCTTTGTCTCTTCCCTAAACATCTCGAAATAGTCCTCTGTGTGCTCCAGAAGGTTGCTACAGATCTCACAGGCCCCTTCACCTTCCGGTGGAGAGGACTCGATGATCGATAGTCTTTCCCTGCACTTGCTGCAAAGGAACATCTACTTGATGATGACTGTCTTCACTACGTTCCCGGGAATCCTGACGAAAACCTTCGACCCGCACTCGCACTCGAACTGCGTGGTGTCTCCCTCGTCCTTGAGTTCCCTGCCGCACCTTATGCACTTAAACATTCTCTAAGTCCACCTTCTTGTACTCGGTGTTGAGTTCCGGAGAATATGCATCTCCTACAAATTCCAGCCCGCACTTTCTGCACTCCCAGATCCCCGAATGCTTTCTCTTGACAGAAACGTGATGACACCTGGGGCAGATGTATGTGGCCTTCCGGAGATTTTCCATCTCGAGCCACCTCTTCTTGACAGTAGAGCCGTACCTGGCGCCGAATCTGCCAGAGCTTCCTACCTTTCTTGTCTTCTTGGTCATGGACTCATTTCCCCAGTACTCTCTTCCTAATATCCTTTCCCACTCTTATGGAGGTGTCTACTGCGGAGAACAGCTCTTCCTCAGTGATGCTTCCTCCCAATCCCTTTTGCATCGCAACTATGTCGCCGTTTTCGTTTGTGGCCACTGACAGTCTTGCGGATGCAACTTCCTCTTCCTCCAGGTTAGGGTCGGCCACCAGAGTGGATCCGATCTTCGCAAAAGTCACAGTTACAGGAACGTGATTGATCGGTAGCGGGAAATCCTCTGCACCGATCTTTGATCCCGGGACCTTAGCTTCCAGCAGAGCGGCAACCGCTCCGAGTGAGCACGCGTCTATAAGGTTCCCATCATAGTCCAGGACGTGCATGTCGATGAAAACAACCCATACCTTCTCCCCTTCCTTTATTACCAGTTTGTCCAGGTCGATCATCTTCGACTCCCTGATTCCCCTGTCGACGACCCTTGCTAGCTCGATCGCATCCTCGCCCGGAGGGCCCGACTCGAACGTCGGAGAAGCCATGGGCAGAAGTTCCGCATTCGTCGTCAGGATGCCACTGTTGGGCGTATCAGGGAATGGCTCCCCCTGCTCAATCTTAATACCTACCAAGACCCTCGTGTCACCGAGTCTTACCTCGGCGGAGCCCTGTGCTCTTGGAACAAAGTTTGTGTTGACTACTGCTCCCCTGGTTTCATCAAACTTCCTCCCGTCAATCCTGCTTCCTTCCGCGCAAATCTTTGCCAGATACTCCCTCTTCAATCCATAAACTATTTCGTCTGCGCTCTTACTCACCGCTCTCACCTTCCTTCTCAGCTTCCTGGCTCTTGTACTTCGCCAGGAGCGCCTCTTTTTGTAGGGCCGAGATGTACATCGCAGCCTTTTTCGAGAGACCAACTGCCTCTTCGAGCTCCTCCCTTGTCATGTGTCCGTCCATTTGGAGCAATACCACTTCCTGTGTCCTCGGTATTATCGCCATGGGTAGATCCGCCTGGCCAAAATTATCCTCCTCCTTGTTCAGGTCAAGGACCACCTTGCCATCGATTTTGCCTGCTGCGCATCCAACAACCATGTCTTTCATAGGTATGCCGGCATCCACGAGTGCAACCGATGCCGCAGTAAGTCCGGCAATCCTGGTTCCTGCATCTGCCTGAAGTACTTCGATGTAAACATCTATGGTTGTCCTCGGGAACTGTTCGGTGAAGACTGCACTCTCAAGTGCCTCTCCTATGACCTTGCTGATCTCGACTGCCCTTCTGTCAGGACCGGGCCTCTTCCTCTCGTCCACCGAGAACGCGGCCATATTGTAGCGAGCATTGACGTTCGCCCTGGATGCATTCTGGGTGTGCTTGGGGAAAGCCTCCCTAGGTCCATAAACAGCAACCAAGACCTTGTTCCCTCCCCACTCTATATAAGCCGATCCATCCGCCCTGTTCAGAACTCCGACCTCGATCCTTATGGGTCTAAGTTCGTTGAACTTCCTTCCATCTACTCTCAAACCTTCTTCATTTATCAACTTCAAATCCGTCTGTGCTCCTCCCAACTCAATCACCTCTCTTCTCTTCCAACATTCTCTTGACTCTGTCCGTCAGCCCGGACGTGTGTGCTTCCTTCTCGATGAACCTCAGGGTCTTCCTTACTATCATTACCTTTTCAGCCGGCCCATCCAGCCACACAACACCATTCTGTCCCAGCTGTATCTTCACACCGGTAATCTCCTTGATCGTATTGACCATCGACCCTCCCTTCCCAATTATTCTGGACACCTTTGTTGGCTGAACCATTATAATGTGCCCTCCGTCCAGCTTCCTCAGGCCAGCGTCCTTCAGCGATAGCCATATCTGCCTCGATTCCGTGATCTCGTTGACCTTCCCAAACACCGTATCTCCGACACCAAGGATCTTGTTAAGGTCCTGGTCTAGGTTCTTCCACGGAGTGTCATTTATGTGAAGAAATCCGGGGTAAGGTCCCCTTATGTCCATTATCCAGAACGACGGAGCTATGTCTATTACCTTTCCTATGACCCTGTCGTTCCTCACCGGGTAATATTTCCCGGAGAGCGGTATGATGTTCGCGTAATTGTTGTAGGTCTGTACAACTCCCATCTGGTAGGAATAGTACTTCCCACCCTCGTGATATATTCCGTTGCCCTGCTTCATCCCCTCTAGATTTAGCTCTTCTCCTGGTAAAACAATCTTCCTCTCTATATCCAAATACATTCACCTCTATTTTATCAATTTAATATCCACATTTCCTTTCGTTTTCTTGTTCAGGAAATCGTAGAGCTGATCCTGAACTCCAGCGGGAATCTCCACGATAGCGTTGTAGTTCCCGTTGTTCTTCCAGTCTTCCTTCAGTATCTGTCCAAGGTGCGTCAGTTCTGCATATATCTTTCCATACTCCGTCCCCGGAACCTCTACCTCCATCTTCACGTGCTCGAACCTGATGGGAAGAAGTACCCTGATGGCCTTCAAGACTTCGTTAACCTGTTCCTCTGCGCTCTTGAACGGGTCAATCCTCACTCTGGATTCTTCCATGGCCTTCTCTATCCGCTGTGGAGGGTGTGGTGTCCCAGATTGCGGGTTGAAGGACTCCCTAGAGATTATTTCCACTATCTGCTTCCTCTTGTCTTCGAGCATCCGTCTTCTCTGTTCGGTGGTGAGCTGCACCTGTCCCTTCTTCACTATCTCGGTTACCACCGTGGGGAAGTCTACAGTCCCGAACACTTCCTTTATGACTTCGTCCGAAGCCTTGTCTCCCTTGTTGCTGTCCTTGAATATGACGTCAGCTGCCATGTAATCCGAGACGTTGACGCTCTTTCCCGATTTTATTAGGTCTACCAACTTTTGGTCGATTAGTACCTCGAACCTGTGCCCCTTTGATTCAAACCTAGCAATAAGAGCGTCCTCTACTTTCACCATTAAATTTCTCACTTGCTGCCTATTAACTTATTAGTTTCCTCCGGAGATAGAATCTTGAACTTTTGGCCCCTCGTTATGACTCCAACACTAATTGTCCCTAGCGATTGTCCTTGCTCCAACCCTGCCTTCAGTGCCCTAACGCAGAGGTCCACGGCATCCTTCAGTTGCATGCCGCTCTTGTATTCCTTCTCCAGTAACTCAACGGCTGCATCCCTGCCATACCCTATTGCGTCTGCCTTGTAACCAGTTGATAGTCCGGAGGGATCTGTCTCATACAGGCTAATTCCAGTTTCGTCGATACCTGTGATCAGGAGTGATGCGCCGAACGGTCTTACTCCCCCATACTGTGTGTACTGTTGTAGCAGATCGCATACCTTCTTAACCAACGACTCGACTATAATGTCCTGTCCGTAAGTTACCTTTTCAGATTGTGACTGGAGTCTTGCGTGGTCGATCAGTATCCTGGCATCCCCGATGAGACCGGACGAGGCTGCGCCGATGTGGCCGTCGATAGTGAATATCTTCTCTATGCTCCTCTCGTCGATGAGTCCGCTCTTTATTCTCTTGTCTGCCATGAGGATGGCTCCATCCTCAAATACAATACCAATGGCAGTCGTACCTCTCTTGACGGCTTCCCTTGCATACTCTACCTGAAACAACCTTCCATCTGGTGAGAACACGGTGATAGCCCTATCATATGCCATTTGTGCTGATTGCATCTTTTCACCTACTTTCTCCGTATATGGCAACGCAGTAATAAACCTTTATGAGATA
>CAYMKC010000014.1:0-20756 GCA_964391105.1 uncultured Thermoplasmatales archaeon | reverse complement strand
GATATCTGAGGGCTTTTGGCAATTGAACGAGAGGCGGTGTAGATGGATTGTTTAAGCAAAGTGATACCACGTCAAGTAGGTTGACTGCTTTCTTCGTCCTCTTGCACTCGGGACTGTGAAGTGTTTCCGCTTCCTCCCTCAGTTTCTCTTTTGACTTGTCAGAAATTCCAGACAACTTGTAGGGCTGCGAGAGCTCAAACTGTGTGTGACCTACCTTAAAACAGTTTTGACCATCTCTGTTGGATTCTATTTCTCTATCTAGTATTTTTTCTAGTTGAGATATTCTTCTCTCTGAGGTTGTCATAGATCCCAATCCCCTTGGCTAGCACCCGTTTAGGAACTGCCGATCCAGAATCGCAATGAAACTCAAAAACTTGACGAACTTACAATCTCTTGAGCCATTTTGTTATGACGGAGCAATGAACGGATCGCCCAATTTTATAGTCACTTGACAATTTACCCCAACCATTGAAATAACGTAGACTTAGGAGCCAGATTCTGGAGGAAATGACGCCAAGTCTTATCTGGACAATTACTGTGGCACAGATATGGCAAAGGGGAGATGCCAGTTCTGTATAGAACTTCGAAACTGTCCGGTCTGTGGAAAGTCCATAGAAACGATGAGCCATGTGGGAGTTAGAGGCCGTCCTCAGAGTTCGTCGGGTATACGCCACTATGCGATCCCCTGCATGCACACGATAGACCTACCTCGTGGCCCTCATGTGCGACAGGCTGGAGGAGATCTGGCTACATACAAAGGTGGGCATCTATGGAGGAACGGTTACAAATGGTATAACGTTTTCTGGGGGTCCTACTGGAATGGTAAGAGCGTTGTCGCTAAAATAGACAGTGCAACGGGCAACATAGAGAGCGATCCGAGCTTTTCTGGTGGGCTGAGCGAGTACAATGTTGGAGTGGGAGTAATGGCCGGGTCCATAGTAGTTGCTGCGAAGCCTCCTGCTTCCGTTGCAGAAGGCGATATCGGTACTGCCATCTCAGACTGGATATCTTCCGCTCAGGTTCCAAATCTCGGCACAAAGGGCGCCTACAACATCTTCCTTCCTCCAGGCGTGACGGCCTTACTCGGAACTGACACTTCGTGTTCGACCTTCTGCGACTACCACGATTCCGTAAACGGAAGCGCGGGACCATTTTTCACGCTCGAGCCTTATCCCTGTGCTTCGGGCTGCAACCAGTGCACTTCCGATTCCTTTGATACCATAACACAGGGTCTCTCAGAGGAGATGGTGGAGCTGAAAACTGACATGAATCCCGGGACTGGATGGGTCATTGGGAATGAAGAAATATGTGATTACTGCGATCAAAACTTTGTCTGCAACCAGATTTCCTCGGGAGAGTACGTCAATGCCTGGTACAGCAACAAGAGAGGAAAGTGTTGGACTCCAAAGTGACATTCTCGAGTAGTCTGGTTGCTAGATTTAATCTACCCTGATTCTGTTCATCTATAGGTCGGTCTTAATGAAGTCTATGAAAACATCTGCATCACCGAATACGTTTGAGAGCTTGGCATATTCATTAGGCATGTGTTCTGTTTCGTCGAGGGTCCCCCAGACAATAGTATCGAGTCCCTTGTTCCTGAAAAATGCTCCGCAGGTGCCTCCTCCGATCCCCACCCGCTTCACATCTATTCCCCTGATTCTCTTCACGCTTCCCATGAACTTCTGAACGAACTCCTTACCCTCGGGAGTGTTGGCGGAGGGGTTAGCCCTGTTAATGAATTCGAGCAGGACTTCCGAACCAGTCTCCTTCTTGAACTGGTCGCTCACTCTCTTCACCTCTTCGAAAACATCGTCTATTGAATACTCCGGAAGGATCCTCATATCAAAGTAGAAGCTCTCTTTCCCCGGTATTATGTTCACGGACGTTGTGCCCGGCTCGCTCTTAGTGGGCTCGAACGTGCTCACGGGGACTGTGAACTCCGGGTCAGTAGCGTTGAATTTCAAGTGTAGTTGTCTGTCAATCTTTCCTTCCAGTTCCCTCGCAAGCCTGTGAGCATTCTTTCCCGCGTCTGGGGTCGATGCGTGGCACTGTTTACCTATTACTGTTATCTTCAACCAGACGAGGCCCTTCTCTGCTACTTCGACAGAACCTCCATCAGGAGTTCCGAAGTCCGGAACTATGAACTTGTCATTCTTTGTGAACTCCCTATTCTGGAGTACAAAATCTATTCCATACTTGCTCCCTGCCTCTTCATCTGAGACCATGATTACACCAACGTTGTTCTGCATCTCGTCTGGGTGTTCTAGAAAATACTTCATTGTGATGAGGGAAGAGATCGCTCCCTGACCATTGTCGCAGGTGCCCCTTCCGTAAATCTTGTCTCCTTCTAAGGTAGCCTTGAACGGAGGATACTTCCACAGGGTGAGGTCTCCCTCGCTTACGGTATCCATGTGTGCTACGAACCAGACTGTTTTGGGCTTCCCTCCGTTTAGGAAGAACAGGAGATTTGGCCTCTTGAGACCGTCAGACTCCGCAACATACTCCTCGAGTCTTATATCTCTGCTCCAACCCATAATCTCCCTCTTCAGAAATTCCGCCCGCTTGGCTTCTCCATTTCCTCCCCCAGACGGATTTACGGAGTTGATTTCGATCATCCTTGAGTACAGATCTATAAAGTAGCCCCTGTCTGTCATATTAATCTCCTGCTGATCGACAGCAACAAGATAAGCCTTGTTTCAAATTCTTGAGAATCTTGTTATCCCGTGGTATTATGAGTTATCATTACGTAACGCGAAAGAAAGCAAATTATATTTCACGAACTTATTTTCTTGGGGGCCAAGAGAGATGTCTATCGACTCTGATAGGAAGATCATAACTCTATTTTTAGCGATCGTTATTGCAGTTGGAAGTGTCGGAATAATGATTTATGAAAGTGAAGGGGGATACAATGACAAGGTTCTAGCAGCAGGATTGAACCCTACTGATATGCCTCTGAGCGCAGTCCAGACTGGACCGATGAATGCCTTTCCTGGTCAGTTGATCAACGAATCATACTACCTGGGAGCCACCAGTCCCAGTGCTTCTTATTATGAAGTCACTGTGACTCTGAACGGCTCTTCATACGTTACACTAGATGCGTTTCCAACTTACACAAGCTCGATCGCTCCAAGTGGTTACTATCTTTTGTTTTCCTTTCAAATGCCTAACGATCAACCTGGGATGTGGTGGATTGTTGGATACGAGATTATTCCGTTTACCGTCTCAAATATTGAGGAAGAGCAGGTGACAACAGTCACTACACAAGGAGCTCAGATTTGGATGCAATATCCCACGGTATCTACGGGAGGCAACTACATGGTGACAGGCAGGGCCAACTTTACATTTACCAATAACGTTACCAAGTTACAGATTTACCCTTCGAATCCACAGGGGTCGATTATCGTATCCTCCCAGGTAAACTCTTGGGAGTATATTACAGGAATTCTAAGAGTTGATTTCTCTCTATATGAAAATATTGGAAATTCAAATGGACCAACTACACCTCCTCAAATGACAGCCTCGTTAGTTTATTCGGAAGCTGCCGAATTGGTATGTGGGGGGAATCCAGTGGACGTAACTGGTTATAGCGTTAACCTAGTACAAGGGAACGGTGCTTACATTTCAGGGGTAACATCTTCTCAAATTGCCGAAATAACTAATTCCATCAACCAAACGCTCTCAATACCGATAACCCAACTGAATGCTGCCGTCACTTCAATTAATGGAGACGTGGCAAATCTACAAACTTCCTTTGGGACTATGACCGCTGAGCTCAGTACCATAGATGCAACTCTATCTTCAATCACCGGCGGAGTTGCCTATCTCAACACAAGTCTTGGAGAAGTCAAGACATCGTTGTCCTCATTAGATTCCACCGTACTCGCAGTCGAAGGTAATACTGTAACTCTTCAAACTTCACTGGGCAATATAAACACAGGCATCAACGAACTGAATACAACCGTAACTTCGGTCAAAAGTGGTCAGGCAACTATTCAGACAGACATCGGACTTCTTCAGATCTCTCTGAACAATCTGAATGCTACCTTGCTAAACATTCAGAACGGCATCGCAACAATAGAATCAAGTGTAGGCCTTATTGAGACTTCTCTGTCTTCAATCAACGCAACACTCATTTCTGTAAGGGGGAACACTGTGACACTTGCGACCTCATTGGGAGCCATAAATACAACTCTCAAGGAGATAGGTGCCTCGCTTGTGAGCATAAACAATGGTGAGGCTACTGTTCTCACGAACCTAGGAAGCATGACTGTCTCCATCGGCAAGCTAAACGCAACCATAGTTTCGATCAGTAAAGGTCAGGCTACGGTCCTGACAGATGTAGGGTCCCTTGAGACTTCCTTGGCTTCTCTCGGCACCACTATTTCTTCGATATCTGCGGGTGAAGTTGAGATCAGCACAGACATCGGGAAAGTGGCCACATCCATCGACTCATTGAATGCATCTTTTAGAGGCATGAACGGGTCCAACGCAGTAATACAGACCGAGATAGGGTTACTGGAGACTTCTCTGAGCTCGATAAATGCAACAATATCCTCTGTAAGACAGGGTCTTGTCGATATGAATACCTCAATTGGCACGATTCAGGTTTCGCTCAGTTCCCTTAACTCGTCTATAGTTAGCCTCTCTGGTTACACTGCAGAGATTATGACGTCAGCCGGTGAAATCAGTGCATCACTGAACGACCTGAACACCAGCATATTCTCTTCAAGTAGTGGCCTTCCATGGGTTAACGATTCGTACGCAAAGATCGAGACTTGTTTGGGGAACCTGACCGGTACTATCACGAATGTCTCGAACAACACCGCTTCAATAAAGACTAATCTGGGAGTCGTGACTGCATCCATGAGCGCAATAAAGTCACTCAAGGGGCAGGGAGCAGCTGCCGATCCTCCAACTGTGTACGATCTCATAATAATAGCGATGCTCGGTGCACTGCTCATCGTAGCATCTCTTGCTATGTTCAGCTCCAGGAACACGCTTAAGATAATGGGGGACAAGGTCAAGTAGAAGGTAGAAACAAAATCATTTACCGAGACCCTTAACACATTCGTTCGGTCCGGTTCTACCAATTTTTTTCAAGAGTTAAGAATGTTTTATATCGTATTCCATATTACGCAATTTACAAGTGAATCCAATCGGTCTGTCAGCAGAAACATGGTGCAAGGGACCGAGCCTGATATCACTTGGTACTTAGCAAAGGAGTGATGAAGAGTGGAACTGATTTCATTGCTGTATGGGATTTATCCCAGATCTGAGAACCTGAGGAGAGCGTACGGGAAGTGGGAGAGAGGGCAGATGACTTCAATAGAAATATCTACCAAGATCCAGGAAGAATCCAAGATCTATTACGAACTAGTTAGGGATGCTTCGCTCAATTATTTTACTGATCCGTTGTTCAACTGGTACGATATACTCCGCCCTGTTGCAATCTCGACTGAAGGAATCAAGCTTGGACCTCTCGCTAGGTACAAGGAGACGAACACCTTTTACAGAGAGCCAGAGATAGAGAGGGTAGGGAAAATGAGAGAACTGAACGAGTTCAAAGAGGTTGAAGAGAACCCGCCATTTCCGGTATATCACGAACTGAAGAGTGAGTCATACCTTCACTTCCTGCCCGGGATTAATTCCTTTCTTAGGATGAGCAAAGTATCTGGTGACATTTCAGAGGCCAAGACGAACTTGAAGAACAACTATCTGGAGATGGTGAAAAAATATGGCATCAAGAGACTCTTGATCTATGAACCATTCGAGGCAGATGACTACAGAATTTACGACGACCTGAATGGAGTCACTTCTACTTTCCTGGTGATGACGGGCAAGGGCGGTGTGTTCAGCAGTGAAGATGGAAAGAGATTCTTCTCGATAATTGGAGATGACCCATATTCGTACTCCAAATACTGTGAAGTCCCCGGGGTCAAGGTCGTTGACGCCCACTCCACGAGGATAAGCGATGGAGTTGTGGAGAGTGTTAAGCCATACTCTTCGGAGTTCGATAAGCTCATCGTGGCGAACACTGAGAGCTTTGACTTCCTGCCAAGAGTGGTTGCAGATAAGAAGGTATTCAGTTTCAAGGGTGGTGAATGATGGAAGAACTTGTAACACAAGAAATAGGTAGTTTCAGGAAACCTACCTACCTCTCCTCAAAGTTCAGATCTCTAAAGAGTGAAGAATTCAAGGAAAAGGCAAAACAGGCAACGATTGAGACGCTCGATCTATTTGAGAAGAGCGGACTTGATAATGTGGGTGTTGGCGGTGAGATGTACAGATGGGAGATGTACGAACATCCTGCGGCGAGAATGGATGGTGTTAAGATTTTTGGTCCCGTGAGATCTTTCGACAACAGGTACTACAACAAGGGGAGTGTCTATCAGGAAATCGAGAGGAGGGAACCGTTCCATGCGGAGGAAGTTGAGCTGTTCAAGGATCTGAAGATGAATAACATAAAGATACCTGTCACGGGCCCGTACACGCTGATGGACTGGTCTTTCAATGATCACTACAAGAGCAGGTACGACCTTGCGATGGCATTTGGCAGGATCATGAACCAGGAGATCAGGGAGCTGAAATCCGCATGGGGAGAGGGTTTGCTTCAAGTGCAGATAGACGAGCCTGCAGCTACGACTCACCCCGATGAGATGAATATCGTGCTGGATTCCGTCAACGAATGCGTGAAGGGGATAGAAGGCATAGAAACTCATCTCCACGTCTGCTACAGCACAGATTATGGCTTGCTCTACGATATTGCACCTTCGCTCAACGTTTCGGTCTACAACCTCGAGTTTGCAAACAGGGACCCGACTGGCCTACAGGACCACAGGAATGGATACGATGACGTGAAGAGGTTCAAGGAGGTAGCGGACACCATGTCACGCGACATCTCCCTAGGGCTGGGTGTAACTGACATTCACAGGGATTTTATCGAGCCACCGGAACTGATCAGAGAGAGAATAGAGTATGCACTGAAGTTCCTGGAACCGGAAAGACTGAGACTCAACCCTGACTGTGGACTGAGAACTCGGAGCAGGGAAGTCGGATTCGAGAAGCTGAAGAACATGGTCAAGGCGAGAGATGAGGTAGCCAAGTCGCTATAAGAATTTATTCTATTGTTCTATCTCGATGCATGCAGAAGGCTGCAGTTCTCTCCAAACTCAAGGAATACCCGCAGGTCAGGGAAATACAGGAAGAACCTTTAGATGAAAATGAGGTCACGATTGAGCAGAGCGAAACCGGAATATGTTTTAGGGACATTCTTACGATGGAAGGATTCCTGCCGAGGGTCGTTCTTCCAATAGTACCCGGACACGAGATTTCTGGAGTGGTGAGACGCGTAGGCTCCAAAGTCACGGAGTTCAGAGAAGGGGAGAGGGTGGCCAGCCTCATCTATGTCCCTTGTGGGGCGTGCGAGTACTGTAAATCGGGGAGGGAGAACCTCTGCAGAAACAAGAAGACATTCGGAGAGAGCATGAATGGAGCATACAGGAAGTTTCTCAACGTTCCCGAGATATCATTGGTAAAGGTGCCCCAGAATGTGAGCCCAGAGGCCGCAGCAATATCTGCTTGCGTTACCGGGATGGTGGTGCAGGCGATGGAAGTGGTCGGAGGGTTGAAGCCTGGACAGACCATTCTCATAACCGGTGCAGGAGGAGGCGTTGGTTCGCACGCAGTTCAGGTTGCGAAAGCTCTTGGGGCAACCGTTATTGCAGAGACCAGCAGCGAATGGAAGCGAGACGGGATACAGAAACTGGGAGCTGACTACGTAGTCGGTGGACCAGATTTCAACAAGAGTGTCAAAGAGATCGAGTCCGAAGGTGTAGATCTGGCTCTAGAGACAGTCGGTTCACCAACTTTCAATGACGCATTCAGATCCCTCAAGTTTGGCGGGAGAATCGTCGTGATTGGAAACGTAGACGTGAATCCGGTCAGCCTGCCCCTGGGAAATCTCATTCTGAAGGGCAACTCCATAGCGGGGAGCGTAAGCTCGACGAAGAGTAGCATGAAGAAAGCGCTGAAGCTGTCAAACGAGGGGAAGATATCCCCAGTGATTGGAAAGGTGTTTTCACTTGATGAAGTCGGAGATGCCTACAAGGCTATGAAGAACAAGGAACTGTTTGGGAAGGCATTCATCAAACTCTAGCTCTTCGCGCGAAGCGACAGGTTCTTCTGCTCAACGAAGTTGCTTATCTCGTTTATATTTCCAGAGATCTTCGCGAGGACGTCAGCATCGAAGTCTCCGGAGATCGAAGCGGATCTGAAACTGTTGATGTTGTCAAGCAGGTCTATCGAATTCCTGAATCCCAGTTCGTCCAGTAGATAGAATTTCTGAAGGTCTGCCTCTGTCGCCAAGTATGGGTCAGCCGGAAGGTCCACCTTCTTATTCCTGAGTTCGTCAATCTTGCTGTAAACCTCTTCCGATTTCTTCATCTCTTCGCGTTTGTCGTACATCCCCAAGTTGTCTATCGCAGCCTTGAAATTTGTCAGGGAAACCTCTATCCTCTTCTCTACGTCGGTGCCGAGTGCCCCAGAGGATACCCTAGCGTCCTGTCCAACCTTGTATCCCTTGTACGAACTCAGCCTGTTTTGTATCCTCTTTAGAATGATAGCTGCCCTGTCAGTAGGTAAATCTATTCTTATACTGCTCATCCTTCTTACGATGGGAGAGTCGTATATTATTTTTGTCAGAGAATGTCAGCAACAAAATGATGCATATGCCGTACCGCTACCTGCAGTTCCTGAAGGAACGCTGCAATAAAGAAATCTATATGTACGGAGTCATAATGCTGTTTGCTCAAAAGGTGAAATGAATTGCCCTCAAAAAGTAGTTATGCGTTCCAGGCAGAAAACTTTCTAACCGCCAAGGAAGAGATGAAAGGAGTAGTCAGGCAGAGGATGACAGAGTGGAGGGCTTCCGGTACGGTTGAGAGGATCTCGGCTCCAACAAAGCTGGCCAGGGCAAGAGCACTGGGTTATAAGGCTAAACCAGGATTCGTAATAGTTAGAGTGAAAGTCAGCAGGGGGACTCTTCACAAGCCAAAGATCATGGGAGGCAGAAGGCCCAGGAGATACGGTTACAAAAAGCTTACTCACGGAAAGAGCGAGAAATGGATCGCCGAAGAGAGGGCGCAGAGGCGATACCCAAATCTAGTTCTTCTGAACTCATACTATCTGGCAGAGGACGGAAAGCACAAGTTCTACGAGGTAATGTTCGTGGATCCATTGCACCCATCAATATCAAAGGACAAGAACCTCGGTTGGACGGGCGAAAAGGAACAGAAGGGCAGAGTTTTCAGGGGGTTGTCGACCGCAGGCAAGAAGTCAAGAGGATTGGCGACGAAGGGACCTGGGTCCGTGAAGTCGAGGCCTTCTATAAGGGCGAAGGGAAGACTCAGGAGACACTGATCAGGTACTTCCTTCCCCATCTCTTTATTTCTATCAGATTGTCGGGATTATCAAGGTTGACCTTCAAGCCCCGCTTCTCAAACTTGGGCGCAAAGATGTCTATGGCGTCTCTAGGACCTTCGATCTTGAATGTACCCTCCCTTGTTTCTATCTCCGATATGTCCCCATCAACCAGATACGACCATTTTCCATTCAATTCACTTTCTTCTTGGAATTTCGGGAATACAAACAGGAAGTGAAAATTATCTCTCTCCTCGTAGAACTCAGTACCCTTCGACAGGAGAGATTCCCTGATACCCTTGGCTCTCTCCCTTCTCACCAGTAGTGCACGCACTATTTTCGATTTCATCGAGGAAAATAAATTTATGTGTGAATTTGTTTGATTGATAGTGAATTTTTCAGTCGTGAACATCGAAAAGGACGACGAGAACATAGTGGTCGGACAGTCCCACTTCATAAAGACGGTAGAGGACTTGTACGAGGCCATCAAGAATTCCTCTCCTTCGGCCAAGTTCGGTATAGCGTTCTGCGAGGCATCGGGCAAGAGACTGATCAGGTTTGACGGGAATGACGAGGAACTGATCAAGAGAGCGGTCAGGAATGCTGAAAAGCTGGGGGCAGGACACGTCTTCATAATCCACATAAGGGATTCGTTCCCAATCAACATCATACCTCACATAAGAAGCGTCCCGGAAGTGCTCTCCCTCTATGCAGCAACGTCTAACCCGCTTTCGGTGGTTATAGGGGAAGAGGGAGAAAGCAGAGGCGTGATGGGGGTGCTAGATGGGGAGAAGCCCCTGGGGATAGAAAAGACTGAAGACATAAAGGAGAGAAGCGAGTTTTTGAGGAAAATCGGTTACAAGAAATGAGTGAAATCTTAGATTTTTACGATTTCGAATCAACTTATTACGATAGGATATACGGGATCTTCAGCCAGGACGTAACATTCTACAAATCACTCTCTGCTTCTCCGCCTTACTTGGAGATATTCGCGGGAACTGGGAGGATAATATCCAAGTTCAAGGGAGGTGTGGGCCTAGAAATAAACCAGAACATGCTCCGGAAATCCTGCAACAGGTTTGTCAAAGTTCAGGGGGACGCAAGGCTACTCCCCTTCAAGAAGCACTTCAATACTGTGATCATCGGACTTAACAGCCTTCTCCTAGTTCCCAATGACCAGAAGAGGCTGATCATCAGGGAAGTTAGGAGGGTCCTGCTTGATGGTGGATCCCTGTTCGTGGACGTTATCAACGGCTTTACCCTGAAAAGAGGCATATACGACATTTCGGAGTTCAATGACGGAGATACGGAGATCACACTCAAGATGAAGGCTACCAGGGTGGGAGACAGCTATCAACTGAAGTATTCATATAGAATAAACAGCAGGCAGAAGAGAAGGGTGGAAAAGACTATAACCATTTATCCCATAACACTACAGGAGCTAAGAGAGATGCTTAAGACAGAAAATTTTGAGACCGTTGGAACTTTTGGCGATTATGATCTCTCCCCGTTTGAGTCTAAGTCGGAGAAACTGTTGGTGAAGACGAAGGCAATCTGATCAAGAGGTGAGTCCGTTGAGTGCAAAGGACAACGTCGAAAGGATCTTCAAATCACTAGAGGACCTGAAAGAGAGGAATCGGTCGATTCCGATCATAGTGGAGGGAAGGAACGACATAAGGGCTCTGAGGAGGTTGAGTTTTGAGGGCGAGATTCTGCCCCTTCACTCCCGGATGACCATCGAGGGATTCTCCAGAAATCTTTCTAGAGACCACAAGGAGGTGATACTTCTGCTCGACTGGGATTCAAAGGGTAAGAGGCTCACTTCTTCTCTGATAAAGCACCTCAATTCCTACGAAGTCAAAACTGATTACGACTTCTGGAAACTGTGTTTTTCAATGGTATCGCAGATGTCGAATGTGGAATCTCTACCTTCAGTCTTTTATAGATTAGCCTCTGGGAATGGAGTTTCCCCGCACACTTAGTACATAGTTCAAGCTTTGCCACATAGTGCTCGGAACAGACAGGTTTCCCGCACATCTTGCATGTAACCCCCGAGGGCATGCCGCATATGTAACAAAGAGAGAGTACTGTCATCTTTTCTCCCGTTCGTAATGCTCTTCTTCTGATATGAACCTTTTGTAAAAGGCGAGATCGTATGCTATTTTTATAATTCCGCCTCCAATAAATGAAAGGGAGCCTGCAGCAACTGAAATCATGTACGAAGATATGTAGGGAGTTGCGCCGCTAGATGCACTCCTAACAGCGTTGGAGACCCCGACCACGTAACTCCTGTCTTCACCCTGAACTACGCTGTTCAAATACGCTTGTCTGGTGGGAACGTCCATTTGACTCACTGACTGCCTCAGAAACAGGAATGTGATAGAGAGAGGGAGAGTCGGCATCAGTGGTATCAGAATCAGAAAGATGTTGGAGGGGATATGGGTGTAGACCATCGTCCGTACGAGCCCTATTCTGGACGCAATAAAGGGGGTGACCAGAACTGAAATTGCGGTTATCACGTTAACAGCAGTGAATGTGTAACCAAGCTGTGAAAAATTGAAATGATATCTGAAGTAGAACCAGTACGCAATGAGGCTCTGCAGAACAAATCCTCCTGCCACTGCGTCCACAGAGAATAGCGCGCTCACGTCCCTAGCTATGATCCTGCTCTTTTTGCTTACGGGGGAGGATTTTACGGACCTCTTCCCTTCTATTGTGGGAATAAAGAGGTAAAGGACTATAATCACCAGAGCAAACGAGATAGACAGCTCAAATGATACGTTTAGGCCTAGGTTCAGAGCTAATGCTCCGAATGAGGAAGCGATGTAGCCGCCGAATGTGTATTGAGCAAACAGTCTATTCTTAACCTTCTGGTTCTCTGTTATTTCTGCAATGATTGGTTGTTCAAAAGCGGAGAAAAGGCTGTTGTCTGATGGATTTACCCCAAGAGATCCAACTATAGAAAACAGCGCCTTCAAGGATGGACTTGTAAAGTAAAAGAGTCCCGCAATGCCGACCAAGAGTAGGATGGAAAATATTAGCAGAAAGTATCTCGAATACCCTGAGCGGTACCTCGTGGTGATTGCATATGTGGCAAGAGAGCTGGCCAGAATAGAGGAGGTAACAGTTACACCTGCTTCCAGGGCATTCAATCCGCTGTGGATCAGGTATATGACCGTGACTACAGAGAACACCCCATATATAAACCCCCTGAGGCTTCTGGTGATGAAAAGGAGATATCTCTTGTTCACCACGAGAAAACGTTACTCAAACTAAATATCTTTTTACTCCAATTAAACCAATAAAACAGTTTTATTCCATCAAACAATATCGGGACGATATAAATGAGCGGCGACCTACCAGAGCTCTTAAAGGAATTAAAAATTCAAAGTCCAGATGAACTATTCAATGACATCCCCGAGTCGATCAGGACCGAATCACTGGGACTCCCGAACGGAATGGATGAAGACCAGTTAAGAAGGGAGGCCGGACAGTTATCAGGAATGAACAAGACGGTTGATCAGATCCACTCGTTCCTGGGATTTGGTCTCTACAACCACTTTGTGCCTGCAGCTGTTGGTAACATCATCAACCGTAACGAGTTCCTGACCGCATACACTCCATACCAGGCAGAGATTTCACAGGGGATGATGCAGGCACTGTTCGAATACCAGAGCCTCGTAGCGGAGCTCCTGCAGATGGATGCGGTCAACTCGTCAATGTACGACGTGTCCACCTCTCTGGGGGAGGCTGCCCGTATGGCAAAGAACATAACTAGCAAGGACGAGTTTATCGTTCCTAAGCAAATGGCGCGCAACAAGAGGGCTGTCCTCGACAATTATGCAAAGGGAGCGGGCATAGTGATCAAGGAGGTCGAGTTTGACGAAAAGGGAATGATAGACCTCGATTCCCTGAAGGATATCATTAACGATAACACATCCGGAGTGTATGCGGAATACCCGAATATGTTCGGTATTATCGACACCAACGTTTCAAAAATAAAGGAGATAATTGGAGAAGAGAGATTGTTCGTTGCCGGAGTAAATCCAATCTCGCTGGGAGTCTTGGCTCCACCAGGTCAATTTGGAGCCGATATAGCAATTGGAGAGGGGCAGGTCCTCGGTCTGGGGTTGAATTTTGGCGGGCCGGTAGTAGGAATCTTCGGTACAAAAGAGCAGTACATCAGGAAGATGCCGGGTAAGATCATGGGAATCACGAAAGATCACAACGGCAAGATGGCTTTCTCGATGATACTGCAGACGAGGGAACAGCACATAAGGAGGGAGAGAGCGGTCACTAACATGACAAGCAACCAGGCACTTATGGCCGTTGCATCAGCGGTCTATCTTTCACTCCTTGGTGACTCTGGACTCAGGAAGATTGGGGAAGTGAACATGGGCAGGACGAGGGAGCTGATCGAGATTTCCAAGGAGTTCGGAGTGAACATGCCATACGAGAAGTCTCCAGTATTCAACGAGTTTCTCATCAGGTTAAAGGAATCCAAGACATTTGTTAGAAGGATTGCAAAGAAATTCAACCTCGTTCCAGGCTACGCGCTTGGAAAAGAATATGGATACAACGACAGGAATCAGTGCAACGTCGTTGTGAACGTCACCGAGAGGAACACAAACGAGGACTTCAATGCTTTCAGAGAATTCCTGAGGGAGGTGGCTTAGATGTATCACCAAGCTGTTTTCGATGAACCGATAGTACTGGACCTAAAGGGAAGGAGGACGCTCAGGTTGCCTTTGGAGAGTGAAAAGTTCAAGACGGACATTCCAGAAATCATGAGGAGAGAAAGTATTGGGATTGGAGACAGGGCAGAATTCTCAGTCATAAGGCACTTCGTGAAGCTCTCTGAAATGAACTTTGGAGCGGATTCAGGATTCTATCCCCTTGGGTCCTGTACCATGAAGTACAACCCCAAGATCAACGACGAGATAGCGAGCCTAGATGGCTTCAGAATGATTCACCCCCTCCAGGACTTCACGGAAGTCCAGGGAGCCCTGAAGCTGCTCTACGACCTCGGAGAATCCCTGAAGAAAATCACAGGTATGGACGAGATAACTCTCCAGCCCCTCGCTGGAGCCGGTGGGGAATTTACGGGCCTATCCATAGTTAGGGCATTTTTCGAGTGCAAGAAACAGCTCGACACAAGGAGAGAAGTGGTCGTTCCAGACTCGGCCCATGGGTCCAACCCAGCTTCCTCGCACATGGCTGGTTTCGATGTTGTCCAGATACCTTCAACACCTGACGGGACGGTAGATATCGAGAAGTTCAAGGAAGCAGTCACTGAAAAGACCGCTGCCTTCATGATAACGAACCCAAACACGCTTGGAATATTCGAGGACAAGATCGTTGAGATGGCAAACTATGCACACTCCAAAGGCGCTCTTCTCTATTACGACGGGGCGAACTTGAATGGAATAATGACAAAGACAACTCCAGCAAAGATGGGATTCGACATCGTTCATCTCAATCTCCACAAGACGTTCTCGACACCACACGGTGGTGGGGGACCAGGAGCAGGACCGGTAGGTGTCGTTGAAAAATTGAAGGACTTCCTGCCTTATCCGCTGATCAATTTTGACGGCGAAAAATACCACAACGACTATATCCCTCCGAAGACCATCGGAAAGGTGGCGAGTTTCTACGGGAACTTTGGAGTGCTCGTAAGGGCGTGGTCATACATCAAGATAAAGGGAGAGGATGGACTGAGAGATGCCTGTGAAACCGCAGTTCTGAACTCAAACTACATGAGCAAGAAGATGAGAGAATTCATGCCGGTACCTGGAAAGGGGATAAAGAAGCACGAATTCGTTGCCTCTTCGACCGGTTCGGGCATGCCCAAGGCAGGGGACGTTGCGAAACACCTTATTGACAATGGTGTCCATGCTCCCACCATCTACTTCCCGCTCATAGTGCCGGAGGCTCTAATGATAGAACCAACGGAGAGCGCGACAAAGGAGGAGATGGACCTGTTTGTGGAGACCGTAAGACAGACGCTCAAGCTACCACACGAAACTTTTGAGAGAGAGCCCATGAACCTGAAGGTTACCAGGATCGATGATGTCGATGCATCAAAGAATCCAAAACCAACACTCAGAATGGCCAGGAAAGAGCAGAGGGAACCGCTACAGCAGATTATTTAAGTTTCCACTAGTTCTCCCTCCAGCGGAGGTTGCCGAGCTTGGCCAAAGGCGACAGACTCAAGATCTGTTTCCATAGGGATTCGCCGGTTCAAATCCGGCCCTCCGCACTCCCTTCTTGTTCTCGATTCCGATTGGTTGCAAGAGATCTCGGGGATTTGTATGTTCATGGAACCAACTAATCACTTAAAGAATCTCACTTTTACCACCGGTTCATCTTTGTCCTCCCTCAGTGTATAATACAGGATCAGGCTCACCAATACGAGACCTATTCCTATACTGAGGGCGATCGATGGAAACCCGAAGAAGAAGACTATTAGGAGCGAGATTCCAATCACTGGCAGGATTGGATAGAGTGGCATCAGGAATGACTTTTCGTCCGTTATGCCAGCCTGCTCTAGAAAATCCCTGTGCTTGACTGGATTCTTTCTCATCCTTCTTATCTTAATCAGGGCAAAACCAGTAAGCAGGTAGCTGAACAGGATCCCAAAATTGCTGATCGCAGCGATGATATATATGTTGCCTGCAAACATGATAACAACTCCGAGAAAAACCGTCAGGAGAACCGCTGTTACTGGAGCTCCCCCTGTCCTCGATACCTTCCTGAATATTGAGGGCAGGAGACCGTCCTCGGAGAGTTGATGGCTAAGCTGCGAGCCAGCTATTATCATCGCAAGAGTCGCGGAGGTTGTTGCAGCGAGAGCGGCAAAGTTTACGAGATAGAAGAGCCAGGAAGGTGCACTGGCGCTCTTCAGCGCAAAACTGAGGGGATCCGCAACGAACCCATACCTAGAAGCAGGAACCAAAGCAAGCATAGACAGCGTAACTAGCACGTAAAGAACGAGACTGATCACGACCGCTACCAATATGGCTCTGCCCGCCGTCTTTCCACCTCCCTTGATGTTTGGAGACATTGTGGCTATGGACTGGAAGCCAGCGTATGCAAACATTGCAATCACACTCGCCGAGAATACCCCTGGAACGTTGTGAAATGGAGACACCAATAGATTGGAATGAAGGGATCTACCGAACGCAAGTGCAAAGACGATGAACACCACTAGGACTCCTACCTTGAAGATTACAATACCTAGATCGGTCTTAGCAGCATCTGAAAGTCCCCTGAAACTTACGCTCATTAGTCCCAACACAAGTAGTATCGCGAAAATGCGGGAAAATAATATCCCGTGGATGCCCAACATCGAGCTGAGGTATGATCCGAATCCGAGCGAGATTGCCGACACAGAAGCTACAAAACTCAGATAGAGGGAGATTCCCGTTATGAACCCAAGTTCGCTTCCAAATGCGTTGTAGACAAATGAGTATGATGCACCGCTGGTCCTTGGCATTGAACTGGTTAGCTCACCCATTTCGAGTGCGAGTATGACGGCGACCGCACCGGTCAGCAGGAATGCGAGCAGTGCTCCAGTACCGGCAAGGTCGATCATCGTTCCGCTGAGAACAAAAATACCAGCTCCGATTATACCTCCTAAACCTACTGCCACTGCGCCAGCAAAGCCAACTTCCTTCGTTGCCACTGTTGAGGGAATAAGGCTTTCATTAAAAAACTTCCAGTTTGATTTGGACTAACGCAAATGTTAATTTGCTGAACTTTGTTGCAACCTTATGGAGCGCGGTGAAACTAAGCCGAGAGAACTGGTTCTGAACTACTGTACATCGTCGGATGCACAGAGGTACAACCTGGCACAAGGACCACTAAGTTCAAAGGTTCGTGTTTATGGGCCGACAAAAGAATCATTACGCGATTCCAAGGATTTCATCGGGATGCTTATGGCTGACAAGGGAAAGTACGATATAAAGAAGGTCTTCTCAGAAGGTGAAGACGTCTGTGTTTTTTGCGAATACAGACTACCTTCGACAACCATCTTCATGAGTTCCTGGCATCAGGCTGAGGATGGAAAGATAGCTTCGCCAAGCACCGTCTTCGATTCCGGACAGATACCACCTCTAACACGAGGCAATTATGAGAACGCAATAACCGGAAGGTATCAGAGATGAAGGATACTCTAAAACTCCTGGCCATTGAGTTTTCCAAACTCCACAACGATCCTGGAAAGATGCTGGTACTTCCAAATGCGTGGGATGTTCCCAGCGCAAGGATGTTCGAGAATGAAGGATTTCCTGCCGTTGCCACTTCGAGCGCCGGAATGCTAGTATCCCTCGGATTTCAGGACGGAGAGTCTATAGGACGGAAGATGTTCCTTGAAGCGGTCAAGAGAATTGGCTCCGTTCTGTCGGTGCCCCTCACCGTGGATGCAGTTGCAGGGTTTGGTAATTCTACGAGAGAACTGAAGTTGACGATTAAGGGTCTAATCGAAGCGGGAGCGGTGGGACTAAACATTGAGGACTTTCAACACGAAACGAAGAGTCTGTATCCGATAGAGGCTCAGATAAACAAGATCAAGGTTATCAGGGAAGTTGGCGATTCGATGGGGGTCAAGATATTCGTCAATGCAAGAACGGATGCGTTAAGATATTTTGATGGAGATGACGACGAAAAGTTTACTGAGGCCGTAAACAGGTGCAAGGACTTCAGGGAAGCAGGGGCCGGATGTGTCTATCCGATGGGACTGGTCAGGCGGGAAGACATCGAACGATTCGTGAAGGAGATGGACGGATTTCCAATAAATGTAATGATCAGGCCAGGGATTCCACCCCTCAGCGATCTTGAAAGCATTGGAATAAAGAGGGTCAGCTTTGGTCCAGGAGCCAGTTATGCTGCAATGGGTCTGCTGAAGAGAATATCGAGAGAGATAATAAATGAGAGGAAAACTGACCTGCTAATAAACGGAGGCATTTCGTACGAGGAGCTCTTGGGATTGACTGGACGGCGCTCAAGAGAATAATTCTAAGTCCGCTCGAGTTTCATCTTCTTTAGAGCGATTTCCTCGTTTATCTGTTTCATCTGCTTTTCTGCTCTCTTGTGAGCATCTATCAGGTCCTTCAACGATTTCAAGTAAGCCAACTTGTCCCTGACGTACATAGACCTCTCGTTTAGGTATTCGTCGATAGTCGTATCGTCTTCTTTCACCGTATCTAATATTTTTTCCATTGTTGGAACCGTTAATCCGAGGTTCATCAGTTCCTCGAAGTACCGGGAAATCTTGAGGAACTGATCGAGGCTTAACTCTCTCCTGCCAATAAGTGCTATCTGCGAGGAAATCTCCTGTATCTTGTCTGGATCAAAATTCGCGTGTTTAAGACCCTCAATTACAGCCTTTATGGCATTTTCATCCTCGGCTCCTCTGGGCAGTTCCTGTTTCAGATAGCTCGAAATTGAAACCTCTCTTGAAAGCCTTTTCTTTTCCGCTTCCATGTTTTCAATCTCCCTCCTTACCTTTGAAAGCCTCTCAGCAAGTTCGAGATTCTGGATTTCCTTGCTCTTTATCTCCCTGTTAAGTTCCTTCCCCTTCTCTACCATCGAATCAAGCGCCTTGGGAATGTCCACGTAATCAACATTCTCGTACTTTGCCAACTTCATCATTTTCTCGGTAGTTTTCATGAACTGTTCTCTCTTCTCTTCGCTCATAGAATAGATCTCGTTGACTATTGCGATTATTTTGTCTCTGTCCATATCCTTGAATATTCCATAATAGTGGTAGCCTTCCACCAGATCGTGTGGAGTCAGTTCCTTGTCTCTGATAAGGAAAGCCAAGTCTTTGAGCTCCTGCGCAATTTCGTTTCCAAGGTCCATATTTATGTAGCCTTGTTTCCACTCCTCCAGTACCTCTTCAACCGAACTCAACGAAATTCTCTCTTCTACTGAAATGTCATCAAGCTTTCTTCCATTGATGAATTTGACTATTACCCTGTTTTTGGTTTTAAGCGGGAGCGAGTTCATTCGGCTTTCTAGGAAAATCCCATATTTAACTGTTATTTTATTGGGATTCATCCATCCAACATTTGATGAAGCCCAAAGTGAGAACTGCTGTAAAGTTCCAAAGACGTTTTTAAGCCCCCCATTCTACCTTCCTAGAAGCTAGATGAAAGTCGAAAGGCTTGTGGTAGGACCCCTCGATACAAATTGCTACATCCTCAGCGAGAACGAGGAGTGCGTAATAATAGACGCCGGAGGAAATCCAGATCTAATAATCGGGAAACTGGAGGGAAACAATCTAAGGCTCAAAGCCATAATAGCTACCCATGCCCACTCTGATCACATCCTCTCCGTTTCTGCTCTAAAAAGGAGATTCGATGCTCCTTTTCTGATAAGCAGGAGGGACGAGGGAATAATGAGTGGCTTTACGAGTTTCACGAGGACATATTTTGGAGTAGACCCTGGTCCTCCTCCCATCCCAGACATATACCTAGACTCCCGCAGTCACTTGACCATTGGTGACAAGAATTTGAGCATCGTGGAGACTCCTGGTCACACCCCCGGAAGCTGTACAATCGTAGTAGATGACCTGATGTTTACCGGCGATTTCATCTTCAATGGAACTATAGGTAGGACTGATTTTGGAGGATCTTACACAGATATGGTCTCTAGCATCAATTGGGCGAAGAGGCAGGAAAGGGACTACTTCATCCATCCCGGCCACGGAGAATTGACAACTCTTGAAGCAGAGAAGAGATCCAATCCATTTTTTAAGGAGTTATTCTGAGATCTTATTCAGTATTAAGAATGAAGAAACGCCTAGCTGTTACGAGTGAATGAGGTCTGATACTTTCAATGACTTTCCATCTTTAAGTATCTTGACATCGTCTTCGTATGCTGTATCTATGACCAGACTCTTCCCCTTTGCAGCGTTTATAAGAAAGAATGACCTCTTTTCACTGCCGTTAAGAACTACCCTCAACTTACTCGATAACCTGCCATCAGACTCATAGCCATATATCACGTACCTTCCCGAATCTACATAAACTCTCCGCTCTACCAGCCCTTTCTTTGTAAGAATCTCATAATCTTCCATGCGATACGAACGAACCGGCACTTAAAAACTTGACATAATAACCAAGCGGACCTGAGCGTTAGTTTCAACAGAACACTTTTACCGAGCGTTCTGGTATATCATTTGAGAAGTCTGTGCAACAGAGGACAAATGCAGCAAGGTAGATAATTCTCAATGTATACTAAGTAATTCTTATATACTTCATACCAATGTGCTGTTGTGACCGACGAAGTGAAGAGTAGAACCAATTTGCTAACTCCCACCATTATTCTCAAGGGAA
>CAYMKC010000013.1:0-21451 GCA_964391105.1 uncultured Thermoplasmatales archaeon | reverse complement strand
AGGCTCAAAAAGACAGCCAAAATGCGCTTTTCCCCCCATCCATCCAGTATGTTCTATAATTACGCAA
Organism: uncultured Thermoplasmatales archaeon; assembly: GCA_964391105.1. Taxonomy (GTDB): domain Archaea; phylum Thermoplasmatota; class Thermoplasmata; order Thermoplasmatales. The sequence continues at coordinate 21,384 of CAYMKC010000013.1, read as the reverse complement.
ATTATTAAATCAACGAATCCCTGACGAATCATATGGTTGAATTCGACAGCGAGATGGTAGTAAGATTCCAGGACATGAGATCACCAATTAGTTATTTCTCCAGAGTTTACGGCTTCAACGGGTACCTCAACTTCTACAAGAAAGGGGAGAAGACTGAGGCAGTTGTTACATACCTAAGGGGGGGCAAGACTATGGACGAGCTGAGAAAGGCCATCAGGTCGAGAGGTTTTGAATTCGTCGACAGGAAGGCTGGTCTCTCGCTTAGCGTTGGGGAGGAATGTTATGTCTGTGAAATGGTAGACTCCCTTCTCGGCGTCAACAACGCGCTCATAGATGTCCCGATATTCGTGACCGACGGAGACATAATCATCAGAATGAAGTTCTTCAATTCGTCAGCCGAACTTCAAAGGATCGTTTTCAAGGATTCAGAGAAGAGGGACTTCTTCAGCATCGACTACCTGGGACCGGTCAGGAGCGACAAGGATTGGCTCCTCGAGAACGAAAAGGGGTGGGAGATGAAGAAGCTCGTCTTCTACGTGGTACCTACCAATTCGTTCACAATAAAGTACGCAAAATCGAACAAGAACTTCAAGGCAAAGATCTCTGTCAGGAGCGTCGACAGGTCCGGATTCCTGAACGTGTTCTACGAGATCGAAGGCGACTTCCCCGAGTGGGAACAGGCACTACAGAAACAGGCGAAGGAGTTCAAGCTTATACACAAGTCGGAGTCTGGAGAAAAGGTCTTCCACGCCATAGTTCCAGAGCAGGGCATACTCATAGACCCCTACAAGATGTCTGACGTCGATCTACCCTTCAACTATGGGGTCGAGATATTGGGGGAGAAGTCCAAGGTAACGATGATATTCGAGAAGAGCAGTCTCGATTCCTTCTTCAAATCGATAGGCAAGATCAAGGACCAGGAATTCCAGGATGCCCAGCTCGAAATAAAGTCCGTGGAAAAGTATCCGTAGTACAAGAAAATTGTACTAATTTTCGAATCTTGTACCAATAATTAGTTAATATTGGGTACAGTCTTTGCACTATGAGGAGTGCGTTAATATTGACGCTGGTAGTAATCGCCGCTCTTTTGGCAGTGCCTCTCAGCTCTGCTACGGTGATCCACGCCACAATAAACACGAAGACGAACGAAGGGTACGTCAACGCAACCAGCAACTACGTACTGTATTTCGCCTACCCTAACAATAGCTCAACCTCCAAGGCATTGAACGGGACGGTAATATGGTTCAACGCAACATCGTACCTTAACTCGACGGGGATGATGCAGCTAGGCGGAGACATGAATGAATACGAGGACCATCAGGGAAGCGATCAAACGGTAGCAATGGACGAAAGAAACTCTGAGAATACAACGACCAATTCCACAACCAACACAACTACTAACTCGACACATCTACCCGTAATGCACGTTGTAAATGCGACGCTCAAGTATCAAATGCATGCATTCGCATCGGCTACAAATCTGACGGTTTACCGGAACCTGACCATCAACCTCAAGATATCCAACATAACGAAGAAGGTGGGAAACAACACAACGATCATCGACATGTCCTGGAGAGCTTTTGGAGTGCAGGGACAGTTGATGAGCGACTTCAGAGGACAGCTTCAGATGGTCGATCCGAACATGGGTCTAAACATCCAGTCCTATGTGAACACCAATATGGACGTTAACCAGCTCGGGGACTTCGGAAGCTTTGGTGGAATGGACTTCGGGAATGCTAACTTTGAACTGGGATCTTTCTTCGAGGATGGTGGATTCGGAGCACACGTCATGGACTACAACACCATCAACTTCAGAGTATTCGCAGTACCGCTCAACCAATGGGCAAGGCAATACAACAGTGCAACTAACAGCACCACATTCTACTACAACGCATCGTCCAACTATTCCCTCAACTCATCGATGAGCGTTAATGGACAGAATTATTCGATAAAGCTCAAGACGGATCCAAGCGCAGCTATAACTACAAATGGGTACGCCAAGGTAAACTCTGCGAACGAACTCGCTGTGTCTAATGCTTCGGCACCTCCAGCCATCTCGCTCGGAACAGAAGCTGCCATCGGAGTTGGGATAGTCGCCTTGATTGCAATAGCACTAGTTGCGGTGCGAATGAGACAGAAGTCGACCAAGAAGTAATCACCCAGATTTTCTTAATTTTTATTTTTTCTAATTATGCAGTAGAAGTAGTCTTCTTAACTGACGGATAGGAAAACAATTATACTTTCTGTAATAATCAGGAGCAGATGTACAGCATTGAAAAGTATGACTTGAAATTTAATTTTAGATTCAAGGAACTGAAGTATGAGTGTGTCGAAATCGTGACTGGAAAATTCTCCGGATCGATCGAACTAGATTGCGATGGCCTATCTGTCAGTTCCGTCAAGTTAGACGGAAGGGAAGCGACCTTCAGCGTGAACAACAAGAAGCTGTCGGTGCAGGGGGGAGAAGGGAACCAAATGACAATCAATTTCTACGGCAGTGTATCGGAAACGTCACTGATGGGTATTCACGACGCCAAATACGATAAGGGACACATCATAACGACTCAGATGGAGCCTACCGGGGCCAGGATGGTGTTCCCATGCGTAGACGAACCCGCGGTCAAGGCAAGGTTCAAGGTCGAAATCGATGTAGACGACGAGGTTGAGGTAATCTTCAATACCAGGCACTCCGCTAGGGAGTCTGCAAACGGAAAATCCCATTTCGTGTTCGATGAAACACCACCGATGTCGACGTATTTAATCTACATCGGAATCGGAAAGTTCCAGACAATTTCTAAGAAGAATAAAGACAGGAATCTCTATCTTGCGACATCGCCGGGAAAGGCGAAGGAGGGAAAATTCTCCCTAAACCTGCTTAGCAAGCTGTATACGAAGTATGAGGCGTACTACAAGATACCCTTCCCTCTCCCCAAGATGCACCTTATTGCTCTGCCACAATTCGGAGCCGGTGCGATGGAGAACTGGGGCGCCATTACCTTCAGGGAAATTGCTCTGCTAGTGAACAAATCAACGAGCTTCAGGTTCAAGAAACAGGTAGCATACGTGGTATCCCACGAATTTGCTCACCAGTGGTTTGGGGATCTTGTGACTATGAAGTGGTGGGATGACCTATGGCTCAACGAATCTTTTGCGACGTTTGTCGGATTCAAGATCCTCGCCAAGGTTCACAAGGACTGGAACCTCTGGGAGGACTTCCAGAGGGAGGAAACGCTCTCTTCTATGAGAAAGGATGGGCTGCTCTCAACTCACCCGATCAGGGTGGAGGTCAAGGACCCGTACGAAATATCAGAGATATTCGATGACATAAGCTATGGAAAGGGAGCATCGATCCTCAGGATGACAGAACACTTCATTGGCGAAGGAAAGTACAGGGAGGGCATCTTCCAGTACCTCAAATCCCACGAATACTCAAATGCATCTGGAGAGGATCTCTGGACTTCCCTCTCTGCCGCCAGCAAGCTGGATGTCAGTAGCCTGATGAAATCGTGGCTTGAAAAGGGAGGCTTCCCCCTAGTCAGGGTCAGGGAAGAAAACGGTGGCGTAACGATCGCCCAAGAGAAGTTTTCATACCTAGGAAATGACGATCCTTACCTCTGGCAGATCCCGGTCTTCCTGAACAGGAATGGGAAGAAGGGTAAGATTCTTCTCAAGAAGAAACGGTCAAGCATAAAGAACCCAGAGGGGTTGACGATCAATCCAAATGGAGAGGGGTACTATAGGTTGCTACTAGAGGGCAATCTTATAGAGAGGATGCTGACAGATAGGTCGTCCTCAGAATTCGTGATGAAGCTCATCGACGACTATTATGCATTCCTTCAATCGGGTACGATAGAACTGAAGCAGTTCCTCGCACTTGTCGACAGGGTGAAGGGTAGAAATGAGTACAGCATCGTTCTGAGGATGCTCGAGATCCTTTCAGATCTCACGAACGTCGTTGACTCCAACTCCCTAGATTCTCTCACCGTCAGTTACTTGAGAGATAAGCTGGGAGTTTTCAAGGAGAGTCAGGACGAAAATTCCAAGGTAATCCTAGAGAGAGTGCTAATGGGCTTGGCTCTGAACGATAAGGATTTTAGGGCGACCGAAAGACTGAAGCTGGGCGAGTATGGGAGCGTGGTGGCAGAGGAGAGGACCGCTGTCCTGCTCTCGGCCGCAATAGAGGAGTTCGACTCAGAATCCCTTTGGAACATGCTGAAGAGTCCAGAGAACGATATGGAATCGGTTAGGGTAATGAGTGCGATGAGCCACTTCCCTAAAAACGAGGATGTAACTCGGTTCCTAGATTATGTGAAGTCAAAACCAGAGTATCGTGCAAACTACGTCTATCCCATCTTCGAGGCAATATCTAACAAGAAGTACAGGAAAGATCTCCTGAACTGGACATCCGCGAACCTCGAGGGAATCAGGCAGGTATTTGAGGGGAGCAGCACGGTGTCGCGCCTCCTGGAAGAGCTGATAGGCTTTGGTGGAATTGGCAACAGGGCACTAGTTGACGAATTCCTTCAGAAGATCAACGCTCCCGAAGCGGCGAGGGCAATAAAGAACGGACTTGAGAAATTGGAAATAAACGAGAGGCTCGTGCAAAGGACAGCCGGGCAATAAACGATATATAATATTCGTCCATTTCGTGTAGATTATAGATGAATCTCTACGAGTATCAAGCAAAGAATTTGTTCACGAAATTTGCAATACCGGTACCGAACGGGAAACACGTAGCTAACGACACGGACCTACAGTGGGAGAAGTTTCCAGTTGTGGTGAAGGCACAGGTACTGGCAGGAGGAAGGGGGAAAGCGGGAGGTATCAAGTTCGCAAATGATCTGGACGAACTCCGGGAGAAGGGAAGGGAGATACTGGGAATGAGCATAAAGGGACTCAAGGTCAGGAGCCTGCTGCTAGAAGAGAAGTTGGATATCGCCAGGGAGTACTACCTCTCGATTACCCTAGATAGGAGCACAAAGAGACCGATCATTATCGCGTCCACGTCGGGCGGAGTGGAGATAGAGGACGTACCAGATTCCAAAATAGCCAAGTACTGGATTGACCCAACCGTAGGTTATTCTGCATTTATCGGTAGGGAGGTTTCTTTCAGGCTGGGCCTCTCACCTGAGGAGTCCAAACAGTTCCAGGATATATTATCGAAGATATACAATCTATATGTCGGCTATGACTGCGAACTCGTGGAGATCAACCCGCTCGTGGTACTGAAGAATGGTAAGATAATGGCCGGAGATGCGAAGGTAATTGTGGATTCTGATTCGCTCTTTCGGCACAAGGATCTCTCAGAGAATCCCGCAGAGAGGACGGAGTTGGAGGAGATGGCTTACAAGAGAGGATATTCGCTAGTCGAGCTCGGCGGAGACATCGGCGTGATTGCTAACGGAGCTGGTCTGACCATGGCCACACTCGATGGACTGACCCTTAAGGGCCTCAAGCCGAAGAATTTCCTCGACCTAGGTGGAAGCGACGACGTTGAAAAAGTCGTCGGTGCTTTCCAGATACTCAAGGAAGCCAAGATAAGGGGAATTCTGATCAACATATTCGGAGGGGTCACGCACTGCGACACCGTTGCAAACGGTATTGCAGAGGCAAAGAAGAGAGTGGGCATTGACGTTCCCATCGTCGTAAGGCTCTCTGGAGTTAACGAGGACGCTGGAAGGAAGATCCTGAAGAAGCACGGAATAGAAGCCTACTCTGACATGATGGATGCAATAGAAGAAACACTAAAGGTGGTGAGCTAGAAATGAGCATATTGGTAAACGAAGAGACACGGATCCTGGTCCAGGGAATAACTGGTCACCAGGGTTCTTTCAACGCAGTGCAGATGCAGAACTTCGGTTCCAAGGTTGTCGCAGGAACCTCCCCGGGTAAGGGTGGAACGGACGTCAACGGCATTAAGGTGTTCAATACGGTTAGGGAGGCTATGAAGGAGGAGCCTAATGCTACGTTCATATCGGTTGCAGCACCGTTCGTGCTCGACGCAGCCAAGGAAGCTATGTACAGCGGGATAAACCTCATATACATCCTCACTGAAAAAGTGCCGTATCAGGACACAATGAGCATAGTTAGCCTGGCCAACAAGCTCGGGAAGAAGGTACTTGGACCTAACGGACCGGGAGTGACCTCACCATTCTCCTGCAAACTCGGAATAATGCCAAACCAGATCTTTAAGAAAGGGAATGTAGGCGTTATATCCAGGAGCGGTACACTCACGTACGAGATAGTGAACCAGATCACGACGAACGGACTGGGCGAGAGCACGGTGATAGGACTGGGCGGAGACCCGGTAACCGGAATGAACTACATCGACGCACTGGATGAGTTCAAGGACGACGAGCAGACCAGAGCTGTCGCGATGGTTGGAGAGATAGGAGGGACAGCAGAGGAAGAGGCTGCGGAGTACATAAAGAACAAATTCAACAAGCCAGTGGTGAGCTACATTACCGGGAGAAGCGCCCCGCCCGGTAAAAGAATGGGACACGCAGGGGCTATAATCTCGAGAGGAAAGGGGACTGCAGAGTCCAAGGTCAAGGCCCTTGAGGAGGCCGGAGTCATGGTCGCCTCCTATCCATACGAGATCCCGACACTGCTGAAAGAGGTGCTGAAATGAAGAGGGACATAATATCCGTTCTCGACATGAAGAATGATTTCGAAAAGTTTGTTGACGACGGAATAAAATTGAAGAGGAATTTCAAGTCCGGGAGGAAGGACTCCTCATTGGAGAGGAAGACCCTTGCGATGATCTTCGAGAAGGCATCGACTAGGACAAGGGTCAGTTTCGAAACGGCAATGACACAGCTTGGAGGGCACGCCATATACCTGTCACCCAAGGACATGCAGATGGGTAGAGGCGAGACCATTGCTGATACCGCCCGGGTGCTCTCCGGAATGGTTGATGCTATACTCTATAGGGCATTCGAACACGACAACGTAGTAGAACTTGCCGAAAACTCTTCCATACCGGTAATCAACGGCCTTGATAACATAGAACACCCAACGCAAATAGTCGCCGATTACATGACAATTAAGGAGATGAAGGGAAGGTTGAAAGGACTCAAAATAGCGTACGTTGGAGACGGCAACAACACCTCCAATTCCCTTATGCTCGCAGCGGGTCTAGTAGGGGCTGACTTCTGGATAGCTACTCCAGAAGGGTACGAACCTCCAGAGAGATTTGTAAAGGAGTCAAAGTCACTAGCAAAGAAACACGAGTCTGAGATAGAGGTAACGAACGATTTCAAGGCAGCTGTCGCAAATGCGGACGTCGTATATACGGACGTATGGGTCTCGATGGGCGAGGAAAAGGAGAAGGAAGAGAAGGAGAGGGCATTCAAGAAGTACCAGGTGAACGAGAAAATGGTGTCACTCGCAAGGAAGGATTACATTTTCATGCATTGCCTCCCTGCTCACCGTGGTCTCGAGGTCACCAATGGGGTGGCAGATTCGAAGAACAGCGTGATATTCCAAGAAGCTGAGAACAGGCTCCACGCGGAGAAAATCATCCTGAAAAAGGTAATGCTTTAGAGAATATGGTTACCGCTTTTTGAAAATTGTCCCATAAGATATTTAAACCATTAGTGGTTTAAAACACAATGACCAGTGGAATCTACCAGAAACTAAGGAGAGAGGGTGACTATGTCCCTCGCTTTCTAATCAAGCTCTGGCAGATCAGAATAAAGGAGAAATTCGGGCTTGAGGTGGATAGCGACATTGCGGAAGTCATAGTCAAGATAGTCCACGAAAGGAGTACCTGGAAGCTATCGCGTGCTGAGAAGTACATCACTGCCCTACTGAAACTCAAAGGAGAATCCAAGGAAGAAGCAGAGAGGAACGCAAGGGACCTCGTTAAGACAGTACTTGAGTAACAAGGGAACCACTGCTTCAAAACGGACAAAGGACGGAACGGATTAATTGAGATTCTACTTAATTGTTCCTTTTCCATAGAATTTTCTATATTTCATCAATGAAGGATTTACTCAAAGTCACTTGTTAACTCTGGGGATCCCATAACTCGGAAGAATCTGATTGGAGACTTGCAACTCTGTCTCGATAAATCCGCCTCCGTAAAGTAACGAAATGGATCAACATGGTACCGGCTAAAAGTACTAAAAGCTCAGAAATGAGCTATTAAAGATGGAGGATTAATACCGTCATCGAAATATCCTGCAAAAAACCACATTATAGTTATAGGAAATTACAAAACCGGTAGAAAGAAGAAAATGAAGGAGATCGCTTGAAATATTCAATACAGAAGCATTGCGTATACCGACGTAATGATGGAGTTTGAAAAAACACTTCTTCGGATCGTTTCAACATTCCTTCGTATCTTCTTCAATTTGACGACCATGTGGATAGTCAGCTCTTTCAGTATGTTAAATTACCAATTTAGAAGAAATATGATGTTGAATGTCACTTTTCAGATCCCTGAAGGATAACCACAATTCAATTTCCTACTAGCCGGATGTTTTCAGAATTAGAAACATCCCCCAGCGATATCGACGTCCTCTCAATTTGTTTCAAAGTGCCTTCTTCAGTTGGGAGAGTATTTCACACAGACTTACCAGACCGCTAATGATAATAGCGGTTAACCAATGTGGATTACGGTCCAAATGCATTCAGACAATGCATTGACTGGAACAAGATGGTACAATGAAGCAGGTATCACTGGAAATAGAACTTTCGAGGCTATTGCCTACGAAGCAAAAGAGAGCTGAGTTGGAGCAGTATCAGACGCCTCCACAGATAGCAGCCAAGATACTATATCGTGCACTGAGCGACGACTGCATTGAGGGGAAGGTCGTTGCAGACTTTGGATGCGGAAATGGCATATTTGCTATAGGAGCGAGTCTGCTAGGGGCGAAAAGGGTCTATGCTATTGACAGTGATCCAGTAGCGCTTGAGATTGCAAAACAGAATTCATTAAACACGGGTAGGCTGATAGAGTTAATCCATGGCGACATCTCCGAATTCAGCACTTCGGTAGACACAGTCGTTATGAACCCGCCGTTCGGAAGTCAGAAAAGAAACGCAGACATTCCCTTCATAGAAAAAGCGTTGAAATTCTCTAAAGATTTTTATATTCTGCTTAATTACAAAGCTGGCGATTTCTTGGAAAGAATCATCGAGGGAAAAGGGGAAATTTCCTGGTCTGAGAATGTCGAGTTCCCCCTTGCTCATTCGTTTGATTTTCACAGGAGAGAGATAAAGATGATTCAAGCTAGGGTGTCAAAGGTGAAAGTATGGTAGGTCGGTTAGTGTTGCCCGGTGAGTTCTTGGGCACAGAGGAAGAGTTCATAGCCGGTAGTGGGACGTACGAGGAAGACGGAAGAGTGTATTCTTCTAACGTTGGAAACGTGGAGGTCGGACAGGATTACAGAGTGAAGGTCAAGGGGAACAGGGAAGACGTCGTTGTTCAACCCGGAGATGAGATAATAGGGGTCGTAACTGAGATCAATGAACCTCTGGTCGTTGTGGCCGGAGAGTACCTGATCAAGGCGGGGAAGGTTTACGGTATAAGGACGCGTGCGCTAGTCCACGCTAGCAGAATAACGGGTCACTATCTGGACCAATGTTCCAAGGTGGTAAAGGCAAGGGACGTCGTGAGAGGGAAGGTCGTTTCAACGAGGGGAAAGATAGACATGACTTTCGAGCCCCAAGATGAGGGTGTTATCTACGCATACTGCTCCAAGTGCAGGAAGCCTCTGCAAAGGATTAATAGCGGTCTCTATTGTACCTACTGTCAGAAGAACGAGGTCCGAAAGATCTCGATGAAGTATGGGGAACTCTCCGAAGGAGTGAAGAAACGATGAAGACGGATGTTGGTGAAAACAAGATCAACGTGGAGAAACTGGATGTTGAAGTGAAGCATCTCAGGAAGGAAGTGGAGAACATGAAGGTCATTTTGAGGGGACTCCTTCAGGTAGTAATGGAGAACGAGGAAGAGGACGACTACTACGAGTATACGTAGGTGAATGAATATGGCAGTTCCGATGGCAGTAATGCAGAGTTTGATGCAGAAACCAATTTCGCTCCTGTTGAAAGACAACACGGTACTTGAGGGAGTCCTGGAGAGCTACGACGATTACATGAACATAGTCATCTCAAACACAGAAGAGATAACGGAAACGAACAAGAGAAAACTTGGTACAGTTATTCTTAGAGGAAGCAACGTAGTAAGAATCGCTGGCAAGTAAAAGAAACTCATGGCCATTCAATTTATCTGGAATGTACCTTCTCCATAAAACCGTTTTATTCTAGAGTGGATTCTCCACTCGAGAATACAGATGCTTGTATTGGGTATAGAGAGCACAGCGCACACAGCTTCGGTAGGTCTAGTGGAAGATGGAAAGATCAGTGGCTTCAAGTCGGACGCATATAGGCCGTCCAAAGGGGGTATCAACCCTAGGGATGCAGCCGAACATCACAGATCTGTCTTCCCTGGTCTGCTTATGGATCTATTGGAGGAACACGGAATTGAGCCCGCTGACCTAACCAAGATCGCTTTCAGCATCGGGCCTGGCCTAGGTCCCGCACTAAAGACTGGAGTGGAGCTCGCCAGGTACCTATCGGTGAGATACACCAAGCCACTGGTGCCGGTGAACCATGGAGTAGGACACCTCGAGATATCGAGGAGCATGTCCGGACTCGAAAATCCTCTTTTCCTGTACGTCTCGGGTGGAAATACCCAGTTGATCACAATTGGAAACCATCGGTATTCCGTGTTAGGTGAAACACTGGACATCGGAGTGGGTAATTTCTTGGACAAGATAGCCAGGGACCTCGGTATACCCTTTCCAGGCGCCCCAATACTGGAAAAGATGGCAAACAAGGGTGACAGGCTATTGGACTGTCCTTACACAGTGAGAGGAATGGATGTGTCTTACTCGGGACTGTACACCTACCTGAGACGCAGAATCAAATCGGAAAATGCAGAAGTTATTGCTTTCAATGCCCAGGAGTTCTCCTTTACAGCACTAGCAGAGATTGTCGAAAGAGGTATGGCACACTTTGGGTTGACGGAGTTCAGCATAACCGGTGGGGTTGCGAGGAATAGGAGGCTGAGAGAGTTGCTCTCTGGAATGGCCAAGCTGAGAGGATATAGGTACTATTTCCCTGATGACACGTACCTATCTGACAATGGTGCGATGATCGCACTGGCTGGTTACAGGAGTGATTTGAGTGCGACGGTGAGAGTGAATTTTGAACAGCTAGACAGGGTAGACTCTAGAGATAGCAGGTGGATCGGGGTCAGAAAGTTGAGACCCAGGGCGATGGTGGGAGGAGAGAGCATGATACAGAGGTCCGTATTCGAGGGAAGGGAGTGCATCGTGAAGACCAGACGTGGAGGGGAGTACAGGAATGCTCAACTGAACTCCAAGATAAACGACACAAGGATCAAGCGGGAAGTCAAGATCATTAATGCTCTTAGAGGTGCAAATATCTCGGCACCTACTGTCTTGTTTGTGGATATGGAGAGAGCCGAGCTTACGATGAGCAAAATCGATGGAAAGGGGCTAAATGAACTAACAACCTCCCCTAATTTCGACTCAATCGTGACAAGGGTTGGTGAGATAGTGGCGACAATGCACGAGAGAGGATTGAGCCACGGTGACTTGAATGCGGGGAATGTTATAGTTGGGTCTGACGTATATATAATCGACCCCTCGATGGGAGAACTCAACGCAGAGATAGAGGACCTTGGAGTCGATATTCGACTGATGAAAGAATCCCTTACTACTCTGGGGAGGCCTAGCGCATATGTATCATTTCTGCTCGGCTACAGAAAGTGTTCAAGATACGAGGAAGTGTTGGGCAAGGTAGGGGAAATAGAGGAGAGGAGGCGGTATACGTGATAATAGTTACATCAAATGAGGGAAAATATCGAGAATACAAACTGATGTTGGAGAAGGCTGGAATGGAGCTTGATCTGAACTTAATGAAGTATCCTGAGGAGCAGCTAGATGCTATTGAAGAGGTGGCAGAGCGCTCCGCGCTATATCTTAGAGAAATACTGAAAACCGACTTTTTCATAGACGACTCGGGCCTGTTCATCGACGCTTTGGGAGGGTTTCCTGGGGTATATTCCTCTTACGTACAGAAGACCATTGGAAACAGCGGTATCCTGCAACTCATGAGGGGCAGGGAGAATAGAAGGGCCCAATTCAGGACCTGCGTTGCATACTTTGACGGTACCCTTCACCTCTTCACTGGCGTAGCCGGCGGCTCCATTGCTGTTGAGGACAGGGGGAGTCGAGGGTTCGGGTTCGATCCAATATTCATTCCCGAAGGGCATGTGGAGACATACGCTGAGATGACTCAGGAACAAAAGAACTCGATATCTCACAGGTCAAAAGCGGCAAAGGCATTCCTAGATTTCCTTAAGAAAAAGAAGATATAGACCTTTAAAATTCCAGAGGGATGGAACGAGGTAAGTATAAGGAGTTCAAGATACCCATCTCTCTGGTTATGATCGCTATTACCCTATTCCTGTTTGTGCTCGTGGTTATAAAATTCTTTGGTCTTAGCATCCTTTCGCTCAGTTTCCAGTCATTCCTGACCTCACTCGGAGGATGGACATATTACATATTTGTCCTATCTCTTGCTGGCCTGCTGTACTTTGGGTACCTGCTGGCTGTCACAGTGGGCCAGAGAAGGAAGTTTGAGCAACTCATCTATACAGACAGCAAGGCTGCATTTGTCAAGAATGCTAGAGACCTTGATACGATATCGGTGAAACTCGGACCTTCGTTCAAGAAGAGGTACGAGGACAAGAAGGAGCAACTTCACGTAAAGTAGGCGGTACTTCGGCTCTTCGATCTCGATACCATCTCAGCTGCTTATAGTTTTCTTTACAAACTCCGGCAGCGAGAAGCAGGACTGGTATATCTCGCTGTTCATGTATCTACCTTCAAAGTTTCTATGCTTCTCTATCTTGCCATTTGAAGCAATAATATATGACCACATTCCCGAGGGGTATGTGGGGACAAACGAGAGGTACGGCTTGACAGTCTTGAAGTGTCCATTCAGTCCTCTGTAGGCTTTTCTTATGAAGTCCGGGTTCATGAACGGAGACCCACTCTGAGTTGCTATGATTCCATTCTTGTTGAGGAGCCTGTCAGCTTTCATGTAGAAGACATCAGAAAAAAGGGACGCAGCGAAGCCAATTGGGTCCGTAGAATCTACAAGAATCACATCATAGCTCCGGTCGGAGTCAACGAATTCGAACGCATCCATGTTGTGGACCTTTAGTCTGCTGTCGCTGAAGGAAGCTGCGATATCAGGAAGGTATGCTTTGGAAGCGGATATTACCTCTTCGTCTATCTCGACGAGATCGATCGAATTAACTGGATACCTGAGCACTTCCCTCGCAACACCGCCGTCTCCCCCACCTATGATCAGAACGTTCTTGGGGTCTGGGTGTGATACCATCGCGGGGTGTGCAAGCATCTCCTGATACATGAACTCGTCCTTTTCGGTAATCATGAAGCAACCATCCAGTATCATTACCCTCCCAAAGAACTCGGTTTCAAAAATGTCTATTTTCTGGTACTTGGATTCCTTTGAAAATAAGTGAGATTTAACCCTTACACCGAATTTAACATCTTCATTCTGCGATTCAGAGAACCAGAAGTCTACCTTCATACAACGTTATGTTGACGACTAAAATAATCTTTGTGACTTTTTGAGGGAAAGTGAGGAGAGAATGTAGTCCTGCAGTGATAAATTGACAACCTTTATGAATTAAGATGCGATATAGGAGGGCATTATAGGTGAAACGATGATGCAACAACCTAAAAGCGAAAAGAAACCCGAAGAACTCGACCCCTTTAAAATTGCACAAAAGCAACTGGACGAAGCTGCAGGAATAATGAAACTGGATCCCCAAGCTCACGCCATTTTGAGAGAGCCAATGAGCATGGTTCAGGTCCAGATACCAGTGAAGCTAGACGATGGATCTACGAAAGTTTTCACTGGATTCAGAGTACACTACAATTTCGCCAGAGGGCCAACAAAGGGAGGAATAAGATTCCACCCACAAGAGAGCCTATCAACCGTTAAGGCACTTGCAGCCTGGATGACCTGGAAAACTTCCCTGGCAGATATACCATACGGTGGAGCAAAGGGAGGAATAATCTGCGACCCTAAGTCCCTCAGCGCGGGTGAGCTCGAGAGACTGTCAAGAGGGTACGTAAGGGCGATCGGTGAGTACATCGGACCTGACATCGATATCCCTGCCCCAGACGTCTACACGACCCCCCAGATAATGGCGTGGATGATGGACGAATACTCCGTCATGGAAGGGTACAATGTACCCGGTGTCATAACCGGCAAACCCCTCGAGATAGGAGGATCACTGGGAAGGGGAGACGCAACGGCAAGAGGAGGAATGTTCATCCTCAGGGAAGCAGCGAAGCATCTCCACATTGACCTTGCAAAGGCAACTGTCGCAATACAAGGATTCGGCAACGCAGGAGAATTCGCACACAAGCTCATAACGGAATTGTTCCATTCAAAGGTGGTAGCGGTTTCTGACAGCAAGGGAGGAATATACAACGCTGACGGACTCGATTTCGTCGCGGTAAAGGCACACAAGATGAAGACGGGAAGCGTCGTTGGATTCAAGGGTGCAAAGGAGATCTCAAACGCGGACCTCCTGGAACTCAAGGTAGACGTCCTCATCCCGTCTGCACTAGAGAATCAGATCACTTCCAAGAATGCCGCCAACGTGAAGGCAAAGATAGTCCTGGAATTGGCCAATGGACCAACCACCCCAGATGCTGATGAGATACTTGCCAAGAACAAGGTATTCGACATCCCAGATTTCCTGGCAAACTCCGGTGGAGTTATCGTTTCCTACTTCGAGTGGGTACAGAACATAAACGGATTCTACTGGGACATTGATGAAGTATACAGCAAACTGGACAAGAAGGTCTCAAAGAGCTTCTGGGAGACTACAGAGACTATGGCCAAGTACAACACGAATCCCAGAATGGCTGCATACATATTGGCAGTTGACAGAATCTCTAAAGCAATGAAAATCAGAGGCTGGTATTAAACAATCGAGCTAGAGTTATTCCTCTTATTTTTTATATCTTTTTTCATCCAGCACCAGTTAGCCCTTTTCTCGTTCTCTTCTTAACTGGTAGATATACCAACGCCAATCCCACGGCGGCCAGACTTACTAGAATTAGGAGACCGACGAAGGACGATATGATAAGAGATAGCCCGAGCAACATCACCGGCGTTCACCATTTCATTATAAAAAAGTTGGGGGTTTGAGGGAGGCAGTAAAACTCCCTTGCTTCAGCTAGGGGAGGAAGTCACCTCTTTTGCGGAGAATTCATTTTTTCATTTTTTTCATTTTTCACTGGTACCTATAAAGTTAAAATATGTACACACTGATTTTAAGTCATGTTCAGAGCAAGTCCAAGGCATTCATATCTAATGGAGATGGAAGAGTTCAACTCTATCCTACTGGAAGATTTTGTCAATAGCTATGGGAAGACGTTGCTCCTTCTTGGGGACGGAGTGTTCATTGATGCCCACTATCTGAAGAGGAAACTTGGAGATCAGCTATACATACAGAGGATTCTCAACATGTACCAATTCCAGAAGACAATTGTCGAGGACTTCTACTACGACGACTTCTCTATTTTCATCGTCGTCAGGCTCTCGGAACTAAAGGAGTGGAAGGAGGATGTGCTCCTCAACGTATCAAACGCTCTGGAATGGATATCGAGGAGGACAGAGTCACCAAACATTCTCTATTTGATAGAAGACGAAGAGTTCAGACCGGCATGGCTAGATAACGTCTTCCGCAGGAAGATTCTCGAGGTAGTTAAGAAATGGGAAGAAACACCCCTAGCCTTAGAATGGAGATAGAGAGCATATCTGAAGAGATCAGAAAAGCAGAGAGGTTGATGAAGAGTGAGGACAGGGAGATAGTCGAAGATTTCATCAAGAAAATCAAGATTCACATTCCAGAAGGGTCCATAACGAGCCTCGATCCGTATTTCACGTTCATCCTCTTTGTCCTCCTGGAAATTAAGAAAGAAAAGAGATGATTGTCGATGCTTGGGGCGGAAAAAACATCTACACCATAGATGAAAATAGGGGCATTAAGAGGTGGAACTACGATCACACCATCTATGTTGCGGGAGAGCGCCTAGAAAAGGTCACGGACGAGTTAGACCTCGTACCATGGATCGACTGGAGACTCGAGGAGCGTGCGGACATTTTTTCGAGCAAGAAGGTCGTTACTGTAGCTCTGCCACCGAACAAGGTGAGCGAGGTTGTCAGGGCCGTGGAGAAGATAGGGAATTTCAGGGACTACAAGGTATACAACGCTGACATAAACATCATCCAGTCGTTCATGGTAAAGAACGACCTTCACTTTTTCAACGATGATGATAGGATGGACTTCGATGTCCCCGATCTAAACATACTGGATGTAAAATTTATAGACTCGCTGGAAGAGATCGAAATCAACGGTGAGCTGTTCACAAATCTTCCGTCCTCATTAGACTACTTCTTTTCGAACATGGAGGACGCAAATCTCATAGTCTCTGAAGGGGGCGACAAGTACTTTCCAGAGTTATTTGCCTCTGCGAAGATTAGAGGGTATTCCGCCAGGACGTCCAGGAGCAGAGAGAGGACCTTTACCTCCTATGGAAGGATCAGCCACAGGGCGAGTGGTTTCATCATCTACGGAATACCGCACATCGACAGGGATACGTCATTCACTTTCAGCGAGGGAGGACTAGAGGGATTGGCTACTATATCCAAGATCACATCCCTACCGCTGTTCCATACGGCGCGTATAACGCCCGGGACGGCCGTGTCTTCATACGAGGTCAGGAAGTCTCTCGAGAAGGGGATAATGATTCCGCTCTATAAGGACGATCACGAGATGATAAAGGACATTGACACGTTCATAAGCGCTGACAGAGGGGGACTCTATCTTCAGCCCGTTCCCGGGGTATACGAGGGTGTCTATGAGATCGATTTCAGTTCAATGTACCCCTCCATAATAGTGAACTACAACCTCTCACCAGAGACTATCAACGTGAAGTGCAGAAAAAGTGAAAGAATAGACGATCTCGGGTATGATATCTGCCTTGACAAGAGAGGAGCTCTCTCCGAATTCCTATCCGATTTGCTGGACCTCAGGCTGTACTACAAGAGCAGGAAGAACTCCGACGAAAGGTATCGCAGGAGAGACGCAGTGCTGAAGTGGCTCCTGCTGACATCGTTTGGGTATACGGGGTACAAGAACGCAAAGTTTGGCAGGATAGAGGTCCACGAATCTATAACCTGCATTGGAAGAAAGATACTGACAGAGAGCATTAAGATAGCCAAGGAAGAGGGTTTTGAGGCCATCCACGGAATCGTGGACTCTCTGTGGCTCAAAGGCAATGGTGACATTCATAGAGTCATGAAGAGGATAGAGGAGATGAGCAGACTCCAGATAGCACTCGAGGGGTTCTATAAGTGGATCATTTTCCTCCCCGCCAGAGACGGGAGTGGTGCCCTGAACAGATACTTTGGTCTCATGGAGAACGGGAAGCTCAAGGTAAGGGGGATAGAACTTCGGAGGACGGATTTCCCGAACGTCTGCAAGGAGATGCAGGATGACATACTCAAGGTCTATTCAAAGGTAGGGAGGGCGGAGGAGTTTGAAAGGCACTATGACCATGTCAGGAACATCTACGATTCGTACAGGGACAGGATTATCAATGGGAAAGTGCAGGACTCTGACCTCAGGATTTCCGTGGTTGCAACGCGCAGGCCAGAATACTACAAGGTAGATGGGATCAGGAAGAGGGCTGTCGAAAAATCAAAAGAGGCGGGGCCAGGGGACAGAGTGTCGATGTTTGTCCTAGATGAGAAGAGGGGAACGGTTGATGTCGAAAACCTAGAGGGCAGGTATGACAAGAACTACTATCTTAGGAAGCTCGGGATGGCGTGGGAGAGCATATCATATCCGTACAGACATCAATCTATAATACACCAAACGAGTATCGAGCAGTATGATACAGATCGAGAACCTGACGATCGACGGCGAGGTCTACACGGGAGTAAAGATTGAATCAAAGCCAGCACCAATAGTTGTGATAAATGGAAAAAAGGGTTTCCTGATGTGCGGATACCTGAACATGGAGGCAGCAGACAAGTCTGGAGCCATCGCGGCCTCAATATCTGGAGTGAACTCGTTCAACGACCTCCTTGACAAAGAAGTAGCAAGGATAAGCGCGAAAGCCAGGGAGTCTGGCGTGAGAGATGGCATGAAGGGCAGGGAAGCACTAAGGTTTCTCTGAACTTTATGGTCAATATGCGACGGAGAAGGTTTATCTAGAAACTCTCACATTGAATCTTCAAAGAATAAAATTCAAGAGGAGTTTGACTGTAAGATATGCCATCTCCACTACAAGTCCGCTGATCTTGTGAATAGATGCGAAAACTGGTGTGCAACCCACCCAAGCTGCAATCTGGAGATCAGAAAATTATAACTGGAGGCACAGAAAGATACAGAATTGAGACTCTAGTTCGGTTTCCGAAGGATGTTGTTTACAGGCCTGTTGGGATCAAATTACCCGGGGAGCGTCTTCCTGATCACTCGCATTGGATTATCCCAGAGAACCTGCCTTGAGTGAGTACCAAGTAACTGCGATAGCTCGGTAATCTTGGAAACATTCTCGAACCCCTTCGGAGTATCGTCGATGCCTAAAAAGTCACTTCCCAGTGCGACGTGTTCCCACCCAAAATTGTCTCCAACGTACTCCATATGTTTAATAATATCACCTATTGAAGGATTCTTGCTCAGGGTCTGTCTGATTGCCGTTATGCCTACTACGCCTCCCGTTTTTACGAGGGCCTCTATCGAGTCGTCATCCAGGTTCCTTGCGTGGCTGTGAACCTTTTTGACGTTTCCATGCGAGGATATCACTGGCTTCCTTGAAATGGCACAAGCATCTATAATAGTGTTCCTGCTCCCGTGCGCAACGTCGACCAGGATTCCCTGCTCATTTGCAATTCTGATAAGTTCTTCTCCAAATCCTGTAACTCCATAGTCCTTTCTGGACATAGCGGATGCAGCAAACTTGGTGTCGTAGTTCCAGGTGAGACCAATGGCCCTCAGCCCTAGGTCCTTCAGGAGATACAGGTCGTAAGGGTCTCTCAGACAGTCTGTTCCTTCTAAGCTCAGAAGTATCTTGATTCCTTTATTCCTGAGGTCTTCCCTCTTTAGAACCAAGGAAACGAGTCCCTTCCGCTCTATGTGTTTGTAAAACTTTAGCTGCTCCATGAGATCCTCCCATAGTGCGACAGAACCCCTAGAATATGTTCCATACTGTTTGGTTAGTTCTTCTGCCCGGTCATTGACAACGAAGATGTGGGGGAAATTAACACCAAATACAAGGGGATCTTGAAATTTCCTTATTGAATCTAGGTTAGACTGTTGGGTTGCAGAGACGATATCGGCTCGTTGAGAAGCTATTCCCATATCCTGGTGCAGGTCTACAAATCTCACATGCGTGAAGGTATGCCTGGTTATTTAAGTCTTATTTACTGAGTACGCTATATCGTACCGACGTTGCTTGAGACGATATATCAGACTACTTGTAGAGTTCATACACTTTAAGGTAAGCACCCCTTTTCCTACCCAATATGTCTGCTTCTTCCGAGTCAACTGAAGCAGATCCGACTTTTCTGCCCTGGATATCTTCTATTATGCACGTTGAACCTTTCCTGAGGTTCCCGCTAACGCTCCTGATTCCAGCCGAATAAAGATTGGCCCCATTCTTGATGCCGTTATAAGCTCCATCGTCTATAACAACTCTCGGAAAATCCTTGGAGATCATTATCTTGAGAGTGGGAAGCCACTTTTCCTGGTATTTCACTAGTATCGGAACAGTCCCGTCATAAATTGTAGAATGATCGTTTTCCTCAATTTCAAGCGTCTTCGATTCTACCATTATTCCAAAACTATCCAGAATGTCTTTGTATTCCTTGGTCTCTCTCTTTGAAAGAAAGTGCCTCTTCACCAGGTTAGAATCGATGCTTCTTGTATAAACATTGCGTTGCCGGGATTAGCCGATGAGCCTACTACATTGCCATTCTTCCATTTGGCTCAACTGCTTCCCTCTTCTCGCCTACACCTACTAGAACTATGGGTACCTTCAATTGATCCTCAATGAATTCTATGTACGCTCTCAGTTTGTTGGGCTGATCTTGCCACGGTTCAAAGCCCTCGTAAGTAATCTTGGTTGGTATTTTCGCTGGGTCAAACTCACTGATTTCTGAACCGTTCCACTCGTAGGCAACGGCAACCTTGATTTTGTCCATCCTACCCAGAACGTCCACTTTGGTTAAAGCCAGATAGTCCAGCGAGTTCAACTTGACCGCCCTTCTGAGCATGGGAATGTCGAGATAACCGACCCGTCTCGGACGTCCTGTGGTGGCGCCAAATTCATTTCCTAGCTTACGCAGTCTCTCTCCTTCTGCATCAAAGAGCTCCGTGGGAAACATTCCCTCTCCAACGCGCGTTGTGTAAGCTTTAGCGACTCCGATAAATTTCTTAAAGTATTTGGGAGGTAATCCGGTTCCTACAGTCACTCCGCCCGAAGTAGTATAAGAAGAAGTGACGTATGGATATGTCCCGGATTCTACGTCAATGAAGGTGCCCTGCGCCGTTTCAAACAAGGCACTCTTTCCAGACTCCAGTTCTCCCTCCAGGTACGCCCTTGTATCACATATGTAGCGCTCTATCTTTCTGTAATCTTCCATCAGTTTAATTACATAGGAATCGTCAAACGGAATTTGATAAATACTGCTCAGCAGGTTCAGATTCGACCGTAACTTGTTCTCGTCTCTGAAGTCAAGCAACCTTATTCCATATCTTCCAAACTTCGATTCATAGGCAGGCCCTATCCCTTTGAGCGTTGTACCGATCTGCTGTTCTCCCCTGATTTTCTCAAGGTAGCTGTCACGCTTGAAGTGGAGTTCAGTAACGATGTGTGCATTTTCTGAAATCTTCAGATCGAAGTCTTTTCTGAATGATTTTAGAAATTCAATCTCCTCAACAACCCTCCTGAGATTGATGACGACCCCGTTTGCTATCACAGCAGTCCTTGCTCGTAGGAAACCAGCTGGAACTAGGTGGTACTTTATTGTCTTCTCCCCTACTACTACCGTGTGGCCTGCGTTTTCTCCTCCGTTGAACCTGACGTTGTTATCAAAATCCTTCGAGAGATAATCGATGATTTTCCCCTTTCCTTCGTCTCCAAATTGACAACCAACTAGAGTCAAGGTTTCCATTTGAACCTTTTAGCTATATGGGCATTCAGATAATAACTTTTCATTAGA
>CAYMKC010000012.1:0-23335 GCA_964391105.1 uncultured Thermoplasmatales archaeon | reverse complement strand
CTTGAAGTCTGCATGGCTGAAGGGTTCGATACCGAGCGTGTCAATTCCGATCAATTTAGGTTTATGTTCTGTCAGGAACTCTATTGTGTCTGTGGCCAGTCCCGGGAACTCGTACTGAAATTCTTTGGTGAATCCCCTCTTCTTATCCCATCCTGTGTTTATCAGAACAATCTTTCCGTCATATTCGTTCTTCCACTTATTCTCCAGGTGTTTCAGTGTTATTTCGGTTCCATCTGCTCCAGGTCTGATCATGTAGCCTTCACCAACCAGCTGGACCAGGGGAAGGTCGTCTACAGTTGTCAGAGTGTCTATCATGTGGTATGGAGCGTCTATGTGTGTTCCACTGTGCGTCACGGATGAGTAAGACTCCACATTATAACCGTCTCGGGCCGCTATGCCTATTGGAGCTACTGTCAGCAAGGGGTTCGTTGGCCAAAGAGGCATATAGGTTTTGAGAGTTACGCTCAGGTCGAAAATACCTCTGATTTCCATCAGAATAAATAAATTAACAATGTATTAAATTTATCGGTGATATTAATTTCTTGAGCAACATCGTCTCCATTTAACAGCGATTATCCATCGTTCTGGTAGTTGTTAACTTACCAAGCAATAATTTAATTTTGAGCATAAAAATATTGAAACAAAAATAGTACAATGAGACAACTTGCTTGCGACGTAGGGGAACGGCTAGTTAGTAGACATAGATACAGAATGTTTCACATCATCCGATCTTGAGTAAGGATCCAAGAATTTATTTGGCACCAGCCCTTAGAATGCTTACCAGGTCAGTGAGAGCCGCCTGCGCAGTTTGTGTTTTTCCCGCCCCAGGTCCCATCGAATAGATCTTTCCCATCGTGTCTGTCTCTATCTCAATGGCGTTCATCACACCACTCACCCCTGAAAGAACGTCTTCTCTTGAGAGCCTGGTTGGTCGTACGTAAGCAGTCGATTTATCTGCGTAGGCAACTAGCTTTGTTTTCTCCCTCGCCTGCTCAGGAGTCACGTTTCTGATTCCCTGTATCTTTACGTCACTGTACTCGTGCTTCCAACCGAGAATGTGAGAGATTATGGTGATCTTGGAGGCCGTATCGAACCCATCAACATCATTAGTTGGGTCCGCTTCTGCATATCCCAACTCCTGGGCCTCCTTCAGGGCGACTGCAAAACTCTTTCCCTCTTCCATAGAGGTGAGTATGTAGTTGGTGGTCCCATTCATGATACCTCTTACACTCTTCACCTCTGCACCCGGGAGCAGATCGAGAAGGTTGAATGAAGGCGTACCTGCCATTACCGTTCCCTTCATCAAGAACTTTACCCCCTTCTTTTCGGCCAAACCTGTGAGTTCCTTGAATTTAAGGGCGGATGGTCCCTTGTTTGTGGTGATCACGTGTTTTCCTAATTCAAGAGCCGTCTTGACGTGAGAATATGCCGGCTCCGCTGTCTTGAGATTTAACCATGTGAACTCACAAACTATATCGGCATCCGATTCCTTGATTGTGGAGATAACGTCCTTCTGCGGGAACGTTTTGCCGTTAGATATTTCGGCTGCCAGGTTGGCTGTTGGATTGATTATGTGTCCATACTTCATATCGATGATTTCACTTATCGAAACATTTCCAAGTCCTAGCGGGCCCTTTTTCTTGTTGAGTAATTCAAAAAATCCCTGACCCACGGTTCCAAAACCGAGTAGAAGTATCCTATGTTTATCAGAGGTCATACTAAAATATTGTCTGCGATTAATTAAAGATTCTGCTCTCGCTCGAATCGTTCTCTACTCAAAAGCGAATCGTCACGACTTCAATTGCCTCTAAACTTGCATAAATCGATCTGTACTTTGACGAAAGTTTAGCCGAATTTCTCCATCCAGAATCTCGCAATCTCTTCCCTCGTTGCGATCCACGTGCCTGGCTTATTCTTCACGTACTTGAGGAACCCTTCTAACGCAGGCAGTCTACCTGGCCTTCCTATTACCCTTACGTGAAAGGCAGCTGACATCATCTTTGAATTGGTCGCTGATTCTCTATACAGGGTGTTGAAGGAATCCTTCAGATAAGCTAGGAATTCCGAACTCGTAGAGAATCTGTTCATTGGGTTTTGAAAATGAAAATCGTTTGAGTCTGGTGCATATGGAACCATTAGCATTTTGGAATTCTTTTCAAAGTAAGGAATGTCGTCTGCGTATGAGTCAGAGTCGTAGATGAAGTTCTTGAATTTACGCAACAGATTGAGGGTATTTTGACTGGGTTCTCTGGCGTAGAATCCAAACGGTTTCCTTCCTGTAATCTCTTCTATTAGTTCTACCGACTTGCTTATTTCCTGCATCTCTTCTTCCGCAGTCATCTTGAATAGTTCGGTCCATGAATACCCGTGATCGCAAATCTCGTGGCCGTCTTCTATGATTTTTCTCGCCGCTTCCCTGTTCGCATCTAGTGCTCTGGCCGTGGCAAAAAAGGTTGCCCTTATCCCGTATCTTTTCAATAGGCCCAATATTCTCCAGATCCCTACCCGCTGACCGTATTCATAAACGGATTCCATGCCAACGTCTCTTGTTTCCACATCCACTGGTCCAAATTCTCCTATTGACTCAACTGTTCCATCAACCGGCACCGAATGCTCGCTTCCCTCTTCATAGTTGAAGACAAGGGAGAGTGCGAGTTTATTCCCCATGGGCCACCTGAATTTCGGAGGAAACTGGCCGTATCCGGAGTAATCCCTTGCAACAGGCATCAGATACTTTTATGTAATGCTCAAAGAAAAACATAACTGACTCCTTGGAAGAGAGTGGCTAATAACGGACAATCAGAGAGTTGCCACATATTAGGTACGCCAGTACACAATGTGGACGCACAACTCTTGAACTTTTGGATACCAAGGTAAAGGGAATTCTACAGGGATATATTGAGCGTAGCTGTGGTAACCATGAGGATCATCACTGTTTTGATTTTTTGTGAAAGAACTCAACTTAAGAAGTCATTGCTATTAAGAAGAAAGAGAAAATGACTAAAGTTTCTTCAGCTCCTGAATAACCTTCGATATGGTAACTTGGGCATCTCCATATAGCATCTTCGTCTTGTCCATATAGAACAGGTCGTTTTCAATACCTGCAAACCCCTTGCCCTGTCCTCTCTTCAGGACTACCACGTTCCTGGACTTATCTACATCCAGAATTGGCATTCCGTACAGGGCTGTTCCCTGTATCCTTGCTGCCGGGTTTACAACGTCGTTCGCTCCGATCACCATTGAAATGTCAACGTCCTGGAAAGCCCTATTAGCCTCTTCCCTGTCTTCAAGTAAGTCGTACGGCACGCCCGCCTCTGCAAGTAGTACGTTCATGTGCCCGGGCATCCTTCCCGCTACTGGGTGGATCGCGAAGAATACCTTGATACCCTTAGATATCAGAATGTCTGATAGATCCCTCACTTTGAACTGCGCCTGAGCAGAAGCCATTCCAAACCCTGGGACTATCGCTACTGTTGAGGCGTAAGCGAGCATTACTGCTACGTCCTCGCTACTGATCGGTTTCAGGCTACCCGTTACTGTCCTGCTTTCCTCCTGGGTCTTCCCAAAACCACCTGCAAGGATGGCCCCGACGGACCTGTTCATGGCAGTCGCCATCGCAAGAGTCAGGATCGTTCCAGCAGCACCGACCAGGATTCCTGCCACGACCATTGCGTAGTTGGAGATCGCAAAACCTTCCAGACCAACAGCTATTCCAGTCATCGCATTGTAGAGGGAGATCAATACTGGCATATCCGCTCCTCCAATAGGCAGGGCCATTAGAAAACCATAGGCCACTGTAAGAACGAAGAACGGTAATAGTGCGTCCCTGAACGGTCCGGCAATGTTCGAATGCATCAGAAACACTACTCCGAAGAACACCCCTACCGCAGCGACTATCAGGTTCACCGCTTGTTGAAGGGTGAACGTAATTGGTTTCTGTCTTATCCAGCCCTGAAGCTTGAGGAAGGCGATCACGCTCCCTGCAATCGATACGTTGCCAATGATTGCACCAACCAGGGCTATCGTGATGTTGAATGAAGATGTCCCGAGCCTTATGAGCTCTATCGCCGCTATAGAAGAAGCTGCTCCGGCCCCCATCCCGTTGTAGATTGCAACCATCTGAGGCATGTCAACTATGGCTACCTTCCTCGCTGCGTAATACCCGATCAGCGCACCAATCAAGATTGCGGGAAGTATCAGTATTAGGTTTGAAAGCCCTTGTACAAAGAAAGTTGCTCCGATCGAGAAAGCCATCGCAATCCCTGCCCATAGAATTCCACTCCTCGCTGTGGCGGGATTGCCCATCCTGATCAAACCAATCACGAATGCTGCGATCGTCAGGACATAGATCGGCTGTGTTATGTCGATCACTTGGTCGCCTCCTTTTTCTTGAACATCGCGAGCATTCTCTCGGTTACAACGTATCCACCCACAACGTTGAGCGTCGCCATTACCACGCCCACGAATCCTATAACTCTCTCTATGTCGTTAGTTGCATACCCAAGCGCAAGAATTGCTCCAACGAGCACTATTCCGTGGATAAAGTTGGACCCGGACATCAGTGGAGTGTGCAGTATCACCGGAACGTGGCTTATCACTTCGTAGCCGACGAACACGGCTAGGATGACTATGTAGAGCCATGCCCAATCAGTAATGATCACTTCTTCTCCCCCTCTTTCAGGAGAGGTTCAAACGTAATTCTTCCCTCGTTACAGATCATGCTCGCGGACAAAAGTTCGTCCTTATTCGGGTCTGCGAAATCTCCGTCCTGTCCGATGAGTATTGAAAGGAATGATAAGACATTCCTGGAATACATCTGGCTTGCGTTGATTGGCGCCTCGGACGGGGGATTGATTGTACCAATGATCTTGACTCCATTCAGTTCGATTATCTTTCCTTGCTGCGTTAGTTCGCAGTTTCCTCCTGATTCGGCCATGATGTCTACGATCACCGTTCCCTGCTTCATCTTTGATACGACAGAAGCATTGATGACTGTCGGAGCCTTCTTACCAGGGACTCCTGCGGTTGCAATCACGATATCTGAAGTTGCGATAGCCGCCTCTAGCATCTCTCTCTCTTTCCTCTTTTCGTCTTCCGTTAACTCTCTCGCATAACCGCCCGCACCCGCAGCGTCCAGACCGACGTCTAGGAATTTCGCCCCGAGGCTCTTTACGTCGTTTCCGGCCGCTCTCCTGACATCGTATGCAGTCACAGAGGCACCCAGCCTCCTGGCCGTAGCAATGGCCATCAGGCCTGCTACTCCCGCACCTATGACGAGGACGTTTGCTGGCTTGACCGTCCCTGCCGCGGTCGTTAACATCGGCATTAATCTGGGAGAATAGAACGCTCCTATAACCGCTGCTCGATACCCCGCAACGGCCGATTGGGACGATAGGACGTCCATGGATTGAGCCCTCGTTGTTCTGGGTAACAGTTCAAGTGAGAACACCCGGAGTCTAGCACTTGAAAGATCTCCGGAAAGAGATTGATTTCTCAGAGGGTAAATCTGACCGACTACCGTCGAACCCGGCTTTATATTTTTGAGGTCGTCTTTTTCAGGCCTTCCGAGCATTATTAGCAGATCCGTCTTTGAAATGACAGACGATCGGTTCTCCTGAACATTGCACCCTGCGTTGGTGTAATCCGCGTCCGAATACCCTGCTCCCGTACCAGCGCCGGATTGGACTAGTACTTCTAGGTTCCTGGATACAAGCTTCTTTGTATCTTCAGGAACAAGCGCAACCCTGTTCTCGTTCTCAGATATTTCCTTTAAAATTCCTATTCTTATGGGCAAATTCACCAACCTTGCGGCACATAACTGATTTTCATATGAAATTATCGTTCAATTCTGAAGTACAACTCGGTCATTTTGTCCAACTAGGCCCAAAAGAGTTTAAATCACAAAGTAACTCAGTAATTGTGAAGCTAGCTGATGACATAGAATTGATAGATGGGACGTTGGCCAACTGCTACGTTGTTACATCGATGGGTAAGACAATCCAAATAGATGCAGGCATGAAGAGATCTGCAAAGAAGATCATCGGATACTTTGAAAGTAAGGGGAGCAGACCGGATATTGTTCTGATCACTCACTGTCACCCGGACCACATAGGCGGTCTGTCGGACCTTGAATCGGAATACGGGCCAGATATCTTCGTGCCAGATGAGGAGCTAGAGATCGCAAGGGGAAGTAAGAGGATGCCTTCCACAGGAGGAGTCATGTCTTCTCTGGCTGGACTTTCCAGACCTCGACCCGTTAGTACGGCAAAGCCCTTAAGTGAACTAAACCTAACTTATGTTCAAAGAGTCGACACTAGGGGACACACGCCCGGTAGCACTTCCTACTATTTTGACGGCCTCAAGGCTCTGTTTGTTGGCGATGCTCTGTCAGAAAACAAGGGCAAATATGAATTCAATAAGTCATTCACACTGGACCCGAATAATGCTCAACTGGCCATTGACAGAATACTTGAAATGCACGGTGTCACGGTTTATCCCGGGCACGGAAAGAAGTTCCTAGTCCCTTGAAGGTTTTGTTTTACTTCACTTGGATATGGTTTCTGTTCAATTTGATTGCTGTACGAGGCTCTTCAGGGCTTCCTGTATATTCGGATATTTGAATACGAATCCCAATTCATTCAGTCTCTTTGGCACGACCTTTTGACCGCCGAAAATGGAGAACTTGCTGCCCTCTCCCAGCATCACGTTAGCGAGAGCTGGCCCCATCCTCAGCCTTATCTTTCTACCCATCTCTCCTGCAATGAGATTCATCAGACCTTCCATCCTCATTGGGTTTGGTGCTACAACGTCGTATGACCCCTCATACCCCTTCTGAGTCATGAATACCATCGACGCGATGGCATCTTCTACGTGAATCCAGGACTTCCAACCTGCCTTTCCCTTGAGGTTGAATGATATTCCAGACTTCGCCCCCCGGAGCAACTGTGGAAAGGCTCCTCCATCGTTTCCCAGTATAATTCCGAACCTTGGAATTAGGAGTTTGACCATCTTGTCCACCTTCTTCGCCTGTTCTTCCCAACTCGAACAGAGGTCAGCGAGGAAATCGCTTCCCGGTTTCGAGTCCTCATCAACGACCCCATCTTCTACGTTCCCGTAATATCCGATGGCCGAAGCACTCACGAAGTATTTCGGCTTGTTGGCTGCAGCGTTTATCGCTTTGACAAGCTGTGAGGTACTCCTGACCCTAGATTCTATAAGTTCGTTCTTGTATGTATCAGACCACTTCTTGTCAATTCCCGCCCCTGACAGGTTTACCACCATGTCGTATCCCTCGATTTCACCCGGGGAGATACCTTCCTCTGTCGTCGGATCCCAAGTTTTCTGTCTGTACGGCAGCAACGGATTTGAACTCCTTGTCAATACAGTCACTTCCCCCCCTATCTCCTTAACTTTTCTTGAAAGATGCCTACCTATGAATCCTGAACCTCCTGCAATCAGTACGTTAACCATCAGAATCAAATCTCTTCTCTTTAGTTGTTCAACCGTTCACCCGAATCTAGAATTAAATGTTATGTACTTGAGGTAACTGAAAACCTGGTTGGCGATGTCCCATCTGGTAGGACCGGATCGACTATGATCCTGAATGGTATTCCGTTCTTCTGGCAGAATGCATCTATCTCATAGACCTGGACTTGCACTACCCGATCGGCTATCTTCTTGGTGGTAGGGAATGTATTGTAGTATATGGATGAGGCATCCTCTGGTTGGTCTTTTTTGTCCGCATACTCTATCTTCACCATATAACTGTGGTTTAGGTCGCAGATAGGACACTTGAGCATTGACAACTTCATTTCAATTTCAGGCATGGTTCGTGATTTGGTTATAATATATACGAATTTATTCTTTGCATCCTTCCACTCGCTTCCATTATTTAATAGCCTACTAGTCATCCGGATTAGATGGATGAGATGCGAAGATGTTTAAAGGAATAGTGAAGCTTGCAGACATCTCCTCCAGAGGTGGGAATGTTCCTCCGATCTATCTCTACCTGGTCTGGATACTGCCTGGTTTTGCATACTCGGTAGACGTGACCGGCTCTTACGCTTACATCCCATTCCTACTCATTTCTATTTCAATAATGCCTTTGATTGCGGCAACAAACCTGTTTGATGATTATTTTGATTACACAAAGGGCTATGACAGGGTCAATTCCCCTAACACAATCTACAGACGTCACCCGGTATACCATTATGGGGTGACCAAGGCATACTTGATTAGGTGGGCAGCGTTTTTCTCGGTTATCTATCTCTCGTTATCATTCATTCTCTCCCTAAGGTACGGACTGATCTTGAATCTGATAGCCCTATCTGGCTTTGTTCTAGGCTACGGTTACACGGGACCGCCGCTAGGATACAAATATCTTGGTCTGGGAGAGGTTGGAGTGTTCCTATCTACAATTGCTGCCAGCGAGCTCATATCTGTAGCAGTTACTGGGCATTATTACCTAACATCTTTGATATACTTCGTACCCTTCTCGCTCATAATCTCTCTCCTACTCTTTATCGGGAATTACCGGGATCTGGAATCCGACAGGGAGGCAGGGTTCAGAACTCTTGCCGTGGCTCTTGGGCGGAAGGGTTCAGAATTATTCTCGGTCGCCGTAATTGCTTTGTTCTATGCTTTTCTCGTCGTTCTTGCTATTTCTGGCATTTACACGATACTTTCTCTTGTCGATTTAATCACAGCGCCCTTCGCGCTTTACTTCTCCTTTAGCTGGTTCAGAAGAGACAGCGCGAGATTTGAGAAATTTGCCGGCCCCTTCCTGTTCGGGATTCTTTTCATTCTGATTGTTCTGCTTATGTGGTAGATTCATAGAAAGAATTCTGTATGAAAGAAACGGTTATATCCAGAATGTGTTGTCACTATTGACCGTTATGGATGAGTTCGACAAACGCATTTTAAAATTGCTTCGAGAGGACGCGACTCTGTCTTTGAAGGAGATAGGCAAGAGAGTCGGACTGTACTCACCATCCGCAATAAGCAAGAGAATCGAAGGACTCAGGATGAACGGATACATCAAGAGAATTACTGCAACGTTAGACTACTCAAAGATGGGTTTTTCATTCGTTACCCTAACACTCATAAGGGGTAGATACGGTGGAAACTATAAGGATACTATAGCAGACAAATTGAAGAAGATTCCCGGAATAGTATCGGTGTACTTTCTGCTTGGGGATATAGATTTTATGATCCAGACCGTTTCCAAGAGCAAGGATGACTACTCGAAGATCCTGGACAGGATTTCCTCGATTGCCGAGATAGAGAGGTCTGATACGAGGACGATTCTCCAGACCTACAAGGAGATGGACTTCGGATCAGTGGAGATCTGAACCGGATTCACTTGTCGCCGTATATCTGATAGTACCAGCTCTTTCTGGTGTTCCCCGTCAGGTCAACATATACGTGTTTGAGAGTGGTAAATTCCTCGATGGAGTATCTGGAAGTTGATGCACCGAAACCAGAACCCTTCATGGGGGACCACGGCATCTCGGAGGGTATTGGTACGTGATCGTTGATCCAGACGGTACCAAATCTCAGATCCCTGGCAGCCATCATTGCATTCCTGACGTCCTTAGTCCATACCGAAGATCCAAGCCCGTATACTACGTCATTCGCTTTTTCAATGACTTCATCATACGTTTTGAATTTGAGCAAAACTGGGACTGGGCCAAATATCTCTTCCTGGACTACCCTTGCCTTGTTGTTTTCCGTACCAAGTAGTACAGGTTTTGTGAAGAATCCCGACTTAAAACTGGATTCTTGGTCCTCGTAAAGGACTTCCCCTTCCTTTCTTCCTATTTCGACGTATGACCTAACCTTATTGAGCTGATCTGATGAAATCAGTGGACCAACATCGGTAGTTGGTTCGGTGGGATTCCCGACTCTGACCCTCCTGATCTTTTCTATGAACAATTTCTTGAACCTCTCGTAAACCGCCTCCTGAACGTAGATCCTGGTCGCGGCAGAACAGTCTTGGCCGTTATTGACAAAACTTCCGACAACTGCGCCCTCGGTTGCAGCTTCCAGATCTGCGTCTTCAAAGACAATAAATGGGGCCTTACCTCCCAGTTCGAGGGAGAGCCTCTTCACGGAACTCGATGCGATGTTGGAAATCCTCTTACCCACCTCGTTAGACCCTGTGAAGGCTACCATGTCCACTTTTTCACTCTTTGCAAGTTCTTCGCCCACTGTCTTCCCGGGTCCCGTGACAACATTGAAGACTCCGTTTGGAATCCCTGCATCCTTGACAGCATTAGCCAGTTCCAGTGTTGTCAATGGCGTGTAAGTTGCGGGTTTTACCACAACAGTGTTCCCCGCTGCAATGGCTGGGATAGCCCTCCAGGCAACCATCATTAACGGATAATTCCATGGGGTTATAGCTGCCACTACTCCTACGGGTTCTCTCCTAAGGATGCTCGTTCCCTCGGAGACGTATTCCTTTGCAGCAACACCATCTATGATTCTTGCCGCCCCGGCGAAGAAACGGAGATTATCTATGGTGTAGGAGACGTCATAATCGACGACCTGTTTGACCGGCTTCCCGGTATTTGCAAGCTCTGTTTCGCCAAACTTTATCATATCCTGTTCGAGGAACCTGCTGAGCCGCAGTATGGCCTCCGCTCGTCCAGCCGGTGAAATTCTCGGCCACTCGCCCTTGTCAAAGGCATGCCTCGCAGCGTCTATGGCTGCCCTCGTGTCCTCTGCGCCCCCCTTCTGGATCGTTGCAATTTGTTGCTCGTTCGCGGGATTGATTACGCCTTCTTCCTCTTCCTTGCTTGATTTTACCCATTCATTATTTATAAACAGACCATAGTTTTTCATTTTATTCAATAATCTCATAGCTATCCTAAAGATAAAATTTCGCATTTTACTGCAGTATTGGAAAAAAATCCAGGCACTATTTTCTTGTTCCCCTGCTGATTACTCTGTCCGATTTTCTTGGGTGCTCCTCTCTTCGTAGTCGTATAACCAGCACTTCACTGAACTCTTTCCAAAGTCAAAAGTTGGAGGGTTGTTTTCGCACGCAGTAAATCGCCTGCTACAGGAATTTTGATATATGCAACCCTGTCTGCTTGGTTCCCCGGATTCGTGGGCCACATTGAACTTGTTGGAGGAGGTAAGGGATAGGTTGGCGTTTATCAAGTCTGAAGTATACGGATGCCTCGGTCGTTCGAAGATTTCGAACGTATTCCCCTGCTCAAGAATCTGGCCATAGTAGAGCACGGCAACCCTGTCACACATGTACTTTATCACGTTCAGATCGTGTGTTATGAAGATGTAGCTTATCGATAGTTCGTTCTTCAAACGAGTGAGCAGGTTGAGAATCTGTGCTTGAATCGAAACATCTAGAGAGCTCGTGGGTTCGTCAAGGACTAGTATTTTCTTCCCACCGATCAGAGTCCTAGCCAGACTCACCCTCTGTTTTTCTCCGCCGCTGAGTTCAGGTGGAAAAGACTCGAGCTTGCTCTCTGGAAGATCAACCAATTCGGCGGCTTCTCTGATCTTCGATTGGCGCTGTTCTTCAGTCAACCTTTCTTGATCTATAATCCCCTCGGAAATTATCTCAGCAACGGTGACCCTGGGATTGAGGCTTCCTACAGGGTCCTGAAAAACAATCCCTATCTTCTTCCTCATGAGCATGATATCCTCTCTCTTCTTGAAATCTATCTGTTTGCCATAGAGCTTGACCCTACAGTTCTTGGGCCTGTATATCCCAACCAATGTCCTCGCAAGTGTGGTCTTCCCAGACCCCGTCTCTCCAACTATGCCAAAGGTCTCTCCTTCTTTGATGCTGAACGAGATAGTATCCAGGACCTTCTTCCACTTGTCGGACTCATCCGCTGCCTGAAACATCTTTGTTTTCTTCTTGAACTGAAGAGAGAGGTTCTCAACTTCTAGAATGGGTTCATTCATAGAGCCAACATGCAACCTCCCTTTCGTCCTTCTGTGTCTTGAGCTCTGGAACCTTGTTGCGGCATATGTCCATCACCTTCGGACACCTAGGACTGAAGACGCAACCGGGCGGCAGATTCCTTAGATCTGGTGGAGCGCCCGCAGATACTTTGAGAGTTCCATCGCTTAGGTAACCTTCTGGAACCGAGTCTTTTAGCATCTTGGTATAAGGGTGAAGCGGATCTTTTAGGACTTCTTTCATCCTTCCCACTTCCACTACCCTCCCAGCATACATAACGTATACCCTGTCGCACATATTTGCTGCTACTTCGAGATCATGCGTTATCAATAGGATACCCGACAAAACCTCCTCTTTCAGACGGAGTATCAGGCTTATGATCTTCCTTTGAACTATAAGGTCCAGTCCAGTAGTGGGTTCATCTAGAATCAGTAGGTTTGGTTTCTGCACAAGAACCATGGCTATGGAAACTCGCTGTCTCATACCTCCGGAGAGTTGGTGCGGATAAACGCTGAGTACGCCTTCCACATCCCTTATCATTACTTCACTCAGGCTCTTCCTTATTATTGCCTCTTTTTCCTTCTTTTCAATTTTAGGCTCCCCTATGTTGATTGCTTCCTCCATCTGGTCGTGGACTGAATAAACGGGATTGAGTGAGGTCAGTGGCTCTTGGAAAATCATGTTGATACCCTTTCCTCTGAAATTGACATTCTTGTCCTTTTTTGGGTATATTTCGTTGCCGTCGAAGCGTATGGTTCCGCCAGATATCTTTGCAGGAGGAGTGTCCAAGACCCCTATTATGGCCTGGGCAAGCGTTGACTTTCCCGATCCGCTCTCACCCACAATTCCGACCACCTCTTCTTTTCCCACTCGTATTGAAGCTCCCTTGAGGACTTCCACCGTCCTATCAACTGTCTCGAAATCTACTGTAAGTCCATCTACTTCGAGAAGGTTATCGCTCAAATTGTCTCTATTGGGAATAGGAGCGGTCATATTAAGTATCTTAATTTGAGTCGAAGCTCTCTTCGGCCTTTATCTTGATGTCCCTCTTTCCGAGTTCAGCGAAGAAAGGTTTGACGGGGACTATCTGCTCTGGGGGCTTTACGCCCTTCCCCTTTATAACACCAGTCATTATCATCTGGGCAATTATGGAGCCGGGAACTCCAACTTCTTTCTGAGATGCAGAGACCTTCCACTTTTCGTCGTACTTAAAATATACTCTCATCTCGACCTTCTTCGGTCTACCTTCGTCTATCCCCCTCGCAGTGACTATGGTCATTTCGTAATCCATAACCTGGATGTTTTCAGGAGGTGCAAACATATTCTGGGACTTGAGAAAATCGAACAGAAATTCCCTCGGGATAATCTCAGAGCCTCCCGCCTTGACCTTGTCCAGCCTTCCGAATCCTATGTCTGTTAAGAACTTGAGCTTCTCGATATCAGCGCTGCCCTCCTTCCATTCCACATATTTTATACCTTTCTCGATGAAACTTGCCGGGAGGGTTGCGATCTCCGAGTGAATGGATCTGAATATCTTAGCCTTCCCAATCTCCCATCCAAAATCGAACTCCTCGCTGACTCCAAACGGTTCTGATTCCACTATGCTACCGTCAAAGTGAACCGCCTTCAGGGTCAGTTCGTCGAAGAGAGTAGACGGGGACCACGTGAAAAAGAGCTTCGAGTAGTTTGTCTTGTCTATCCACCCATCCCTGATTATAATCTCATCAACCTTGTCCATCCTGCTGACCGCATAGCTGGCCATGATATTTGAAATCCCAGGCTGTGCCCCCATCCCAATTATTGCCAGCAGTCCTGCCTCCTTGAACTCCTGATCCAGCGTCAACTGCTCCAGTGTTATTCGGTATAAACCGCCAAAGTCAATGTAATTCGTCTTCGCCTCGAGGGCTGCCTTCATAATCTTCACGTTGTGATAATACTGAACCGCATTTATGACCACATCAGCGCCTCGAAGAGTTTTGACAAGGGAATCCTTATCGTTCACATCCAGCTTGACAAATTTGACCCTTGGATCTCCAAAGTCCAGATTTTTTACTATATCGGCAACTATTATTTCATCTATTTTATTATTTTCTATTAAATCAAATACTGCACACCGACCGGTTAAACCCATTCCCCCCAGTACTATAGCCTTCACAAGACTATATTAAAATAGTTAAATATAACAGTTTCCCTTTTTTTCAAAAAAATTGTAAAAAATCGAAATATAATTAGACAAATTTTAATCAAATATGTATCTGAGAAAAAATAATATACCCTCTAGGAATATCAATCGGTATATGGTTGTGAAATTATGGAGACCGGCAATGACGCTC
Organism: uncultured Thermoplasmatales archaeon; assembly: GCA_964391105.1. Classification (GTDB taxonomy): domain Archaea; phylum Thermoplasmatota; class Thermoplasmata; order Thermoplasmatales. The sequence continues at coordinate 9,070 of CAYMKC010000012.1, read as the reverse complement.
ATAAAGAAATTTTGAAAGTTCCAGAGAAGACAAGAGTATTTGACACGAAGAGGTCTCACAATCTCTTCAAAAAGACAAAAAAGTTGATTCCCACCGGTGCTAGTTCCCTGATGAGGACGAGCTCATGGGACGAATATCCCATATTCATGAAAAGAGCTAAAGGGACAAGAATGTGGGACGTGGATGGAAACGAGTACATCGATTTCTTGATGGCATTTGGACCGCTGATTAACGGCCACGCACACGAGAAAATAACTGCGGCTGTAAGGAAATACATCAAGAATGGGGATCTCTATGGTACTCCAAACGAGTTAGAATACAAACTGGCTAGAGAGTTTAAAAAGTTTGTTAAAACACAAGATATGGTCACGTTTGCACTGAGCGGAACGGATGCTACATTCAATGCGCTCAGGATTGCTAGAGCTGCAACAGGCAAAGACATGATCCTGAAGTTTGAAGGACACTACCACGGTCTCCACGATTATGGAGCCGTGTCTGTCGAGGCACCACCTCAGGTCGCCGGTCTTAAGTGGTTCCCGAAGTCTCTTCCTTATTCTGCCGGTATCCCGCAGGGAGTTATGGATACGGTAGTAGTTTCGTCCTGGAACGATCTTGAGAGCCTATCTAAGATACTGAGGATCAGAGGAAATGAGATCGCTGCCATAATTATGGAGCCCATAATGGCGAACTCCACGCTCATATCCCCAGAGCCAGGGTATTTGAAGGGGGTAAGAGAACTGGCCGATGAGTACAACATTCTGTTGATATTCGACGAAGTGATAACTGGTTTCAGAGTTAGCGAGGGTGGCGCACAGAAGCTCTATGGAGTTACTCCGGATCTGTCGGCCTGGGCAAAGGCTCTCAGCAACGGATACCCCATATCGGCCGTCTCCGGCAAGAAGGAGTACATGGATCTGATCGGCAACGGTGTAGGATACGGAGGCACCTACTTTGGAGTCCCAATATCCTTGACAGCATCGGTAGCCAATCTCAAGATCCTCGAAACCAACGAATTCGAGGCCTACAGTCACCTGGGAAGACTCACGAGAAGAATGGGAAGGGGCATAGAAGAAATAGCGGATGATCTCGACGAGTCTATGTTTGTAAACTACGAAACGGGCCTATTGACGTTCATCTTTACGGAACAAAAACAGGTCACCAACTACAGGGAAAGCATCATAATGGACTGGAACAAGTACAAGGGAGTCCAACAGAGAATGCTTCAGAAGGGAATATACTATCACCCAGATGGGGCGGAGAGGATCCCACTGTCTATGGTGCACACAGACGCTGACGTTGACACATTCTTGACTTCACTGAGGGATTCTATAAAGGATTACAACAGAGAGAACTGATTCCATACTTCTGGGGATTGCTCCCCTATTTTTTCTAAGCCAGAACTGGTGTGATTAACACAAGGAGTTTTAGCTCAAACTAGTTTGAATTGATTTTTATAGAGTATATCACCTATCTTTCTCGAACATTCACAGGATTGATATACTTTATTTATTTATGTCAAATATGACTGGAAATAATCCTGATGCTTCCGCGGAAGTTAGGAAAAATTGTACCGATTTGACGTATGGTACTTGGAGAAAACAAAGTGGTTGGTCCCCATTGGTAATACAGAGGGCAGAAGGGGCCTACTTCTCTGATTCTACTGGCAGGAATTACCTGGATTTTTCTTCCCAGCTTATGTGCTCGAATTTAGGTCACGGCAACCGAAGAATCAAGGATGCCATTGATGAACAACTAGACAAGTTTGAGTACGTTCAACCGGGATATGCAACCGAAATCAGGTCTGAAGTCTCCGCACTCTTAAAGGAAGTGCTTCCATCTTCCTTGACAAAGTATTTCTTCGGCACCTCCGGGACAGAGGCAAACGAGGCGGCAATAAAAACCGTCAGAATGTTTTTCCAGAATGAGAGGAAGACCAAGATAATCTCGAACTACAATTCCTACCATGGCTCAACCTCGGGTAGCATAACTCTTACCGGAGACTTTAGGAGACTCCCGGTAGACACATTCTATTCCATTCCTGGAGTCATACACTCAATACCGCCATATTGCTACAGGTGCCCCCTGAAGCTCAAGTTCCCAGATTGCGATCTTGCATGCGCCGAATACAACCAGTATTTGATCAGAAATGAAGGAAACATAGGGGGGATGATAGTCGAACCCGTCACAGGGACGAATGGGGTCATAATCCCTCCAGATGGTTATCTTCAGAGGATAAGAGAGATAACAAAAGAAAACGACGTACTATTGATCGCGGATGAAGTCATGAGCGGCTGGGGACGAACTGGAAAATGGTTTGCGGTAGAGAACTGGGACGTAAAACCAGACATCCTCACTACTGCAAAGGGAATCACTGGTGCCTATGTTCCTCTGTCCCTGATGGCTACCAACAAAAGAATTGCGGACCATTTTGAGAACAATTATTTTGCCCACGGTCATACGTACGAGGCACATCCCGTGGCGCTCGCTGCGGCTAAGGCCGCAATTCTCGAATACAAGGAGAAAGAGCTGATACAGAGATCGAGGGAATTGGGAAAGACGCTGAGCAAGAGACTCGACGAAATCAAGGAGAGACATAAGTCTGTAGGGGATGTGAGAAGCATTGGCTTGTTTGGTGCGGTGGAACTGGTAAAAGACAGGGAGAAGAAAACACCGTTCAACACTCTTGAAGAGAAGTTGGAAGGAAAACAGCTGATGACAGATAGGGTTTCTAAGAATTCGATGGAACGGGGCGTTTACATAAACAACTGGCTCAATCACTTCATCATAGCCCCTCCACTTGTTATTTCTGAGACGGATCTGGAAAAGGGACTGAACGCGCTGGACGAGAGTCTGAGAATAGCTGACAACGAGGTGACTTAAATGATGGTCCTAAAGAATTTTGTTGACGGAAAGTTCGAAGAATCGGAAGGAAAGGACAGGTACTATGTGTATAATCCAGCCTTTGGAAAGAAGATTGCTGTCGTCAGGGAAGGAAAGAGAGAGGAAATTGATGCAGCAGTTGACAGCGCTCACGATGCTCAGTTGAAGTGGCAGAGAGTTCCAATTTCTGATAGGATCAAGTATCTATTCAGACTGGAAAACTTGATGTGGAACAGGATCGACGACATTGCCGAGATCACCACGATAGAACACGGAAAGACGTTCGAGGAATCCAGGGGTGACGTGGTACGTGCTATACAGAACGTTGAGTCGGCTGCCGCCGCTAGCTACCAAATTATGGGGAGAAGCAACAAGCAGATCGCGACAGGGGTGGACGAGGAGCTCGTAAGAGTGCCATTGGGTGTATTTGCCGTGGTTTCCCCATTCAACTTCCCAGTAATGATTCCATTCTGGTTTTTCCCTTACGCAGTGACGCTGGGGAATTCTGTAGTGATCAAGCCTTCAGAGAAGACACCGATGAGCATGGAAATGGTCATGGGTCTGGTCAAGGAAGCAGGGTTCCCTGACGGAGTGATTCAACAAGTAAACGGAGGAAAGGAGTCTGTGGATTTTATACTTGAAAACAAGAAGATAGCGGGGGTCAGCTTTGTGGGGTCAACACCAGCAGCAGAATACGTCTACAGGAAGGGCACTTCGAGAAAGAAGAGGGTTCAAGGAGGTGCATCTGCAAAGAATTTCATACTAGTAATGCCAGATGCAGATCTCGAAAAGAACATTGATAATATGGTAGGGTCCTTCTATGGAAACGCAGGTGAAAGGTGCCTTGCTGGCTCAGTACTCGTTACACTTCCGGAGAATCACGATAAGGTCATCAGGTTGTTTAAGAGGAGAGCGTCAGAGATTAAACTGGGGTATGGAATGGAAAAAGGCGTCGACATGGGTCCACTAATAAGAAGCGAACACTTGGAAAGGGTCACAAATTACATCGATATCGGAAGCAAAGAGGGAGGAAAACTTGTCCTCGATGGTAGAGGCACCAAGGTCCCCAAGTATCCTAACGGATTCTTCCTCGGACCCACTATAATTGACGAGGTTGAAGAGGGCATGACAGTCTTGAACGAGGAAATCTTTGGTCCGGTTGCATCATTCTACACCGCGAGCTCGCTGGAAGATGCCGTCGAGGTGATGAACAAGAGCAGATACGGCAATGCTTCTACGATCTACACAACGTCTGGGCTGAATGCTAAGAAGTTCTCTGAAGCAGTAGAGACTGGGAACATCGGGATCAATGTCGGAGTTGCAGCCCCCATAGCCTTCTATCCATTCTCAGGGATGAAGGACTCATTCTTCGGAGATCTTCACCCGCAGGGGGGCGACGACAACGTCTTATTCTTCACGGAGAGAAAGGTGATCATCTCTAAGTGGTGACTATCGCTTTAAACCTACATTTCTAGCGAGACAACCTCGTTTCTGGAAAAATTAGCAAAAAAAAGCAAATATTTAAGACAAATGAACGGCAAACTTTAAGTTAATATATTGTTTTCATTGTTGAAGATTTGATATGAAGCGTTCTTATATCGCAATTATTGTAGTAGTTGTCGTAGTAATAGTAATCGGTTCATCTGTTGCAATCTATGAATATAACAGTTCAAGTTCGAGCAAGAAAACTACGCCCAACACCCTAACGGTTGAGGAGTCTGCTTTCCCAGACAGCCTGGACCCTGCTGTGACATTTTCAACGCCAGGCTGGGAAATACTAGACCAAGTTTATCAGACGCTAATTGCCCCTGACAATTCGAGTCAGACTTCGTTCGTGCCTGTTTTGGCAACGAGTTGGACCGTCTCTTCCAATTACATGAATTATACGTTCGATCTGAGACACAACGTTACCTTCTCGAATGGTGACGCGTTCGACGCTTACGTGATGTGGTATTCACTCTATAGAGGAATGCTCATTAATCAAGCACCGGAGTTCATCCTTGGCCAGAACTTGGCTACTAATGGCACGTACGGAAACAACTCTTTCAATATAACGGCTGACACGCTGAACTCTATAAACTATACCAGTCCGAGTGCTTCGGATTTGTCCATCATGAGCAACTCTTACCAGTCAGTCCAAGTAGTGAACAAGTACGAGATTATCATACATCTTGGCTCTGGGTACAATGGATATCTACCGTACAATGCATTCCTGATGACCCTGACAACTCCTATGGGAATGGCAGTTGACCCAGCGGTAGTAAAAGCCAATGGCGGAGTTGTAGCCGGCCAAACAAATCAGAATATGTCTGGCTGGGCTATAGGGACAGGTTTCTACAAGCTAAGTTCAGTAGTTCAGGGGCAGAGCATCACCCTTGTTGCAAACCCCAACTACTGGGGAAAGAGCCTTTCTTCCAGTCAGCTCAACAACGCAATCAGCCCTCCGCACATAAAGTACATAGTTCTTGAGTACAAGCCGACTTCTTCCATAATTTCCGACCTAAAGGGGGGGAAGGCACAGATAGTTGAAGCACCTGTCACGGATTATTCAGCTCTTAAGAGCATATCAGGAGTAACGGTCAACAAGCTTCCAATCCAGTTTGGATCTTCCCAGAATTCTTTCTTTGTCTATATGGACCAGATCGGGAATTATTCGTTTCAGAACATTGATGTGAGGAAGGCTGTGACCTATGCAATCAACTATACGGGAATAATGGCTGGAGTATACGGTAATCAAGCCCAGCAGTGGATTGGCCCGGTACCTCCAGGCTTCCAGTACTACAATCAGAGCATCGGTTCACTTGCAATGTACTCCTACGATCCCTCAGCTGCGGCCCACTACCTAAATGAAGCAGGGTACAGAGCGGTTCTACCAAACGGGACAGTCCTGAAGGGAACTCCGTTCCCAACCTATGACTTCCTGTACGAATCCGATTCCACTTCACAGACCCTTGCAGCAAGGATAATAGCGAACGATCTAGCTGCAATCGGGATCAATGTAACCCTCGCAGGACAGCCTGGGAGCACCTTCACGTCGATCGTATACGCATATGCCTCCAATTCGACGCAGTACCCCATAGGATTGAACTACTACACAGAGGACTATTCGGCTTCCATAGATTACGTGTCCGCACTTGCGGCTGGATACTATAATGGTACTTCTGACTACTACAACTCGACTGTGTTTAACTGGACAGTCAATGCAAGTACTTCCTTCAACAATGCGTCGATAATACAGAACCTGAGCTATATAACTAACGCAATGTACCAGAACTACACCATGGCATGGCTATACGTCCCTTACCTACTCAGCGTTAACGCAAATGATGTCACCGGAATGATACCCAATACCGCTGGGTCCGGTGCGGGATACTTTATGTTCTACAATACTGTGCAGTACACGTGATAGGGTGATGTGTTGGAGGGGAAGCAGGAGTTACTCTACTTCATCCTGAAGAGGATCGCGGTTTCAATACTCGTGATCCTCGGAACGATTTTTGTAGTTTTTTTAATCTCCCACTATCTCAACAGCAATCCTGCAGCGCTATGGGCCGGACCCAAAGCAAGACCATCAACGATAAAGGAAGTCATTATCAGATACGGACTGAACCAGCCTGTCTATATCCAACTCTTCAGCTTCATAAAGGACTTCTTTACTGGAAATTTTGGAACAGATCCGGTGACTGGCCGTTCAATAAGCTCCGAGATCTTCTTCTTTTTACCAAATACGATACTTCTCGTCCTTACCGCACTGTTGGTCATCGTAGTCGGTGGTGTCGGGCTAGGATACCTGGCTGCCGTAAACTTTGGCACCAAGAAGGATTCTGCGATTAGGTTACTCTATACATCGGCATGGGCATCTCCGACATTTCTCGTGAGCATTCTTGCGTTGATTATATTTACGTCATATCTCCCAATTTTTCCTTCCGGAGGAATGTTCAACCCAACATACATACCTCGACCGGGAATTGTAGGGGCGATATCTCACTTCTCGGATGGATTGTATCACATCGCTCTTCCTGCGCTAACGCTGGCTTTTCTGAACTTTGGGATCATCACTAGGATCAGCAGGAACGGAATACTGGGAGTGAAGTGGCTTCCATACGTAAAATCAGCGAAAGCCAGGGGACTGGATCAAAAGAGCATAAACAGGCGTCACATTCTGAGGAATGGACTCGTGGAGAGCAATACCGTCATTGCCGTAATGTTCGGGTGGTTAATGACCGGAGACGTGATAGTTGAGGAAATATTTGGCTGGCCAGGGATAGGGAAATTCGCTTACACTGCTATTTCTGGAGATGACTACCCCGTATTGATATTCATTGTGATAACGTTCACTATCCTAGTCATTGTTGCTAATCTCATTGCAGACATAATGTACGCCGTTCTGGATCCGAGAATAAGACTGGGAGGGGAAGAATGAGCAAACATTCGCTGAAAAAGTCTCTTGGAATCGTGATAAGCAACCGCCTTTCTTCAGCGGGGCTAGTGATAATACTCGTCTTCGTTGTCATAGCAACCCTATACACCATTCTTGGGAACCGCATCGTTCCCTATAATCCCCTCACCATGAATCTCGCAAACGTGAATGCGCCACCGAGTTTCGCCCACATCTTTGGTACTGATAATTCGGGTCGTGACATCTTTTCCTTGATAATTGCGGCGATACCAATAGACATTGGTATTTCTATATTCATTGTTGTAGTTTCGGCTCTGATAGGACTCTTCCTTGGAACTATTGCGGGGTATTTCCGGGGAATCGCTGAAGAGGTTATAATGAGGATAACTGACCTCTTCTTTGCCTTCCCTCCGTTGGTTATGTCACTCGCAATAGCGGCCACTCTTGGAAAGAGCCTATTGTTCGCTGCATTTTCAGTTATTTTCGTATGGTGGCCCCCCTACGTGAGACTGGTCAGGAGCAGTACTCTCCAGGTTTCCACAAGCGATTTCATCACTATGTCGAAAGTCTTGAACACAAGGTTCCGTAAAATACTCTTCAAGGGAATACTGCCAAACATAATGACGACTCTAGTTGTATACGCAACAATGGACATTGGTACTGCGATGCTCACCCTCTCCACCCTGGGCTTCCTGAACATCGGTATTCCGGTCCAACAACCGGAACTGGGTCTCATGGCCTCTGTTCTGAACACTAATCTCTATCTTGATCCGCTGGAAGGCTTGATTCCTGCAATATTCATTTTCATCATAGTTATGGGATTCAGTCTGATGGGCGAGGGGTTAGCCGAAGTAATCGATCCGAACATTAGGTCCCACCTGTTCTCAAGGAAAAAGAGATTGGAAGAATTCAAGAAAACAACGGAAGGAAAATCCAAGCCCGTTGACTGATCACTTTTTAATTTCCGGAAAATCTCCTCTTTTCCTGTACGAAGGTATTGGTGCGATTATTAGGGCTATGACGAGAACTATTATGACGGCCATGATCTCGTTGCTCTGAACAGGGATGTATTTGAGGAACAGGGTGTTACCAGACAGTGCAGAAATCCAGAGCTTCAGGACTCCTAGAACCGGTAGGTATCCGACTGCGAACCCTAAGACCTGTGTGCTATTTACTAGGGTATTGTCGATGCCAAAATTCTGGTCAGCGCCTATGGTCCAGTTACCTGAACGATAAGAAGAACTTGCAAAATTGTTATCTCCCATTGTGATAAATCCGATTTCCCCGACATAGTTCTGAAGATTCACCAAGAGATTCTTGTGTGAATATCCAACATCGGTTATGTAGACGCTCGGTCCCTGAATCCTGAGCCACGACGGGTTGTCATTACCATAGAGTATGGGAGTGGTGCCTTGCCAACCCTCCACGTAAAAGATTGCGCGGTGAATTACCAACTCCCTGAGATAATAATTCTTGTAAACGATCACGTTACCAAATTCACCGTAATTCGTTGGATTTCCTCTTTCGCGTGAAACGAGGTACGTCTGGACGTCCTGGAAAGACTTTATTTCCTTGACTCCAACTATGTCACCCGTATTGATTACTCCAAACACAAAGTTGTTTCCGTGTTGCATCGAACTTGATTCAACAATAACTGCAGGTGGCCAGTTTCCGGTGTAAAAATATAGCGAAGAGAAAATTATAGCAATAATCGCTATAACAGCGACGACACTGACGACCTCGTTCTTGTATTTGAAAGTCACTGGAGGTCTAAGATAACAACGATTAAAT
>CAYMKC010000011.1:0-25616 GCA_964391105.1 uncultured Thermoplasmatales archaeon | reverse complement strand
AGTCAAAGGAGATAACCACTGATCTCCAATCTATGGGGATAGAGGTAGAGGGGAAGATATGCAATAGGGTTAGTAGAGAGACTGTCGAAGAGTTTATGATGAAAGTTCCTGAAATGTCCGGTTCCGCAAAAGAAATCGTCGATTCCGTTTCAAAGGAGATTTTGAAAAGTAACCGTGAAATGAATTTCTTCAGGCAGAGGAAGTTTGTTAGCGAAAATATTAGATAATCATCCTCATTTTCAATTGATCCTTCGATATGATAGATATAAGTGACAAAGAAACTGTGAATAGGGAAGCTACTGCAAAAGGATTCATAGTACTTAAATCAGCTACAATAAACGCCATAAGAAAAAAGCGAGTCAAAAAAGGGGACGTCCTTGAGGTTTCTAAGGTATCCGGTGTTCTAGGTGCAAAAATGACCCCTCAGTTGTTACCGCACTGTCATCCCATTCCAATCGAGTCTGTCAGTCCTAGTGCAGTAATCATTGACAGTGGGGTCAGCGTTGCCTGCACGATAAAAGCACATTACAAAACGGGTGTGGAGATGGAAGCGCTTTCTTGTGTGAATTCGATGCTCCTGACAATATGGGACATGGTCAAGTATCTCGAGAAGGACGATAAAGGGCAATATACTTCCACAAATATAAATGATGTAAGAGTCATCAGTAAAGAAAAGGGGAGATAGTAATCGTGGTCCACAGAGACTCCACCAACAAGAAGTTCAAGATTTTGATCGTAACCGTTTCAACATCGAGGACAGAGAATACTGACACATCTGGTGAGAATCTCAGAAACCTATTCACCAAGGAGAGTCATACTGTCGACAAGACGATTTGCAAGGACGACAGGGAGGAGATCGTTAACAGCTTCTATTCCAATAGGGACCACGACATCTTCATTTACGTCGGTGGAACTGGCCCGAGCAAACGAGACGTCACCGTTCAGAGCCTGAGAAATATCTCAGAGAAAGAAATGGTGGGATTTGGTGAGCTGTTCCGGTCAGAATCGTACGAACGCTTTGCATACCTTTCCAATTCCTCCCTCTTCATCAAGGATGGAAAGCAGATCTATTGTGTACCGGGTTCCCCCGATGCGACTGATGTAGCATTCTCAACCATAGATTCCATCATGGGCCACATCGACCATGAACTGCACAAGGAATAGGATAAATTTACCTAGCCTTGTTCGCAGAACGGTCGAGCTACAGGTTGTCTATGGCTTCTTCAAACGGCTCGATGCTTTCGATTTTGATCCCACCCGAAGATTCTGCCTTATCAAACATACGGAGAAGGAACGGTTTGACTAGAAAAGACGGTAGTATGCAAATGGCATGCACTCTACCCTTGTCATGCTCCTCGAAATAGCCAGCCGGTTGAATCTGGTCTTTCAATATCGATCGCAGGAATGGAGAAATCACTGATTTAGAGATGTCAACTTTCGCTATCTTGCCTTTCCCATCTTTTCCATAGGAGACTGCTCCGTACGGATCGGATACTCCTCTCCATTCCAGTATTTGGTCTGCAAAACCGCCATCTCTGTATCCAAACTTAACAGCCGTAAGAGGTAGTCTTGATGCGATCTCGGAGAGCTTGCGCTTGAGTCCTACGGATTTTCCCATTCTTCTAATCTTGAATTCTGTGTTCAAAGATACCAAGAGCCTTACGATTTCAGCAACCTTGGGCTTGTCTGAGCTATTAAACCTGTAATCGACTATGAGATCGTCATCCCTGGCGTAGAGCCCTCCGAAAACCATCGTCCCGATTGCAGAGATGTTTTCGTAGAGCACTCTTACGACGGGTAGTTCAACCTTCCTCGTTACCATTATGTAGTCTCCCATTTCAATGTGGTTGTAGTACTTTATCAGTTCTCTGCTATCTTTGGATCCTCTTTCTATGAAGAAATTGATCGCAGTCTCCCCCCTGTGGAGGTGCAAGCTCATTGGAATAGAACCTGTTCCAGAGAAGAGGGAGCTGTCAATGTTTCTCAAGGAGGTGGACATGAACAAGCTCATGTCGAGTCTGCCATCGATGTTTTCGAGCATTTAATGGGGAACTTCTCTGAGTTTATCAATTTTTTTGAGTCAACATCAGATTGCTACATCGTTTCATTCATAAATTAAATCGCCGACGTTCTCTGGAATGTTGTATCCTGGAAATTCCTGCGAGTACTCTCTGGAATCCTTTAGCCTTTCTATTAAACGCCCACCGACCTTTGACTCGTAGAAGCTCCTCTGAAGAAGAAGGTCGTAGTTTTCATCCCTGATCTTGTGAAACTTCAGATTCAATTTCTTCGCGTAAAATTGTATCGATACGCCCGCGTCAGCTCGTTTCTGCTTAACAGCGTTCGCAACTGCTGCATGGCTCTTCGCCTCCCAGCGATACCCTCTTATTCTATCCCTCTCAAAGTCCGGACCGAATTCTTTCTCCATCTCGATCTCAATAAGATCACGAGTTCCTGAGCCCTTGTTCCTGTTCACGAAGATGAGGTTCAAGTCTCTGACCTGTAAGAAAGAGTGGATGCCGTTTCTGGATACAAGTCCCTGAGTTCTCGAGAAGCCCCTGACTAGGACCAGATTCCTTCCCTTGTCCTCCTTCAGCAAGAATGTGTTGTACTTCCCATTCTTGAGCAAGTGAACTCCTGAAACGTCTGCCTCTCCGATCCTGGCGGCCTCGAATCCGCCCCAAGAGCCTGCATTGATGATTGTGGGGAATCTTACAGATTCAAACAATATTCTCTCCATGAGCGGATCGTTTGAACCTATGAAAAGGATCTCTCTCTTTCCTCTCTCCAATGGAAAGAACGGAACACGTTCGTCCTTCTCATAGTAGTTCTTTGAGGGTTTGAGTATTATGAACCCGTCTGCGTATGCTAGCCTGCTAATTGAACCAGACTCCCCAAATATCGGATAGGCTCTTCCGCTTCTCCCTATAATGGCGGGCAAGATGTGGCTTTTCCCCCTTTCAGCGTTTATCCGGAAGGGCAGCGAGATCGACTTAATTGCATCTTCCTGCTGCCCAAAAGTCGACTTCAACGAGGGTACTACTATGTACCTCAATACGGCTCCGGCAGAGAGCGGAAAGCCAGGCATACCCAGAAATATGCACTTTTCGAACGCGGCTGCGAATGTGGGCTTACCGGGTTTGATAGATAGGCCATGGAAGAGCATCTTTCCCCCAAGTTCTTCGATCACCCCATAGAGCATGTCGTGGAAACCAGCCGATGTTGAACCTGAAGAGATCAGCAAGTCGAATCTCCCAGTCTTGTCTCTTACAAAGTTTTCCATTTCTCTCCTGTCGTCGGGTAAGGTACCGAGGAGTTCGCACTGCGTCAATCCAGTTCTGTCGAGTGTCGACTTGAAGTAGTACGAGTTGCTGTCAAAGATTTTGCCCATCTTAAGGGGTTTACCTGGGTCGGTAAGCTCGTCACCTACCGAGATAATTCCGACTCTAATCCTGTTCTTGACTTTCACTCTGGAGATGCCCGATGAAGCTAGAAGTGCAACCTCCTCAGGAGATATTTTGTTTCCTCTTCTTGTCAGGTATTCTCCGACGAAGAAATCTGAGCCGGCATGAGCAACGTTCTCCCCCGGACTAACAGATCTGAATATGCTGACCTTTCTTCCACTTCTTGATGTATACTCAACCATTATCACCGAATCGGCTCCCCTGGGTATCATCGCTCCTGTGGATATGTAGGCGGCTTCTCCCTCCTTTACCTCAACGTCTGACCTCTTCCCGATCTCTATCTCCCGAGTAATCTCTAGCTCGACCGGGTTATCCTCATCTGCTCCGCTGATGGACCTGTGGTTCAGAGCGTACCCGTCGACCTCCGACCTATCGAATGGCGGAACGTCCTTTGCAGAATAAAGATCTTCAGATGATATGTAGCCGGAAGCGTCAGAGATGTTCCTAAGACCGTCGGTTATCATGGAACTTAGACCTTTGGAAAGCAGTTGTTTTGCTTCTTCTGCAGTCTTCAGCATGTGGAATACCTTTACCATCTCACCACCTAATCACTTCGTAGGTCACCCTCTCCCCCTCTTGGACCCCTTCAGAATTCTCATCGAGTACGAGAATTCCGTCTGCGTCTATCACTGAATAAATGACCCCAGATCCAGTGACCCTCGTCGGATAGACAACATTCACCTTTCCATCTCTCTTAACCTTGACCCTGACGAAACTTCTGAAGCCTAGAGTATTCACGACACTCCTACCAAGGATGCCCTCCCTGTACTCCTTCTCCTCCCCTATCAACCCGAACCAGCTCTGTATCACCCGGAGTATAAAGTTTTCAGAAGCGATGAGTGCCGCGACCGGAAGCCCCGATACCATGAAGATGGGTTTCCCCCTGAACAAGCCAAATGATGTGGTTCTTCCTGGCCTTATCCTGATTCCCCTGAACACAAATTCACCATTCTTTTCTATCACCGAAGGTAGTAAGTCACTCTCTCCGGGACCGGTCCCTCCAGTGACTATAATGACGTCCTCACTGATCCTCCCAAGGGCTCTCTCTATTGAAGCTTCCCTGTCTTTCACGGGTTTGTATCCAACGGTCTCAAACCCCTTTCTTTGGAAGTAAGCTCTTATCAACGGTTGAGTCGAGTTTCTGATCAACCCCTCGACTAGTTCGTCTCCTGTCGATATCACACCTATTGAAAGTGAGAAAACTCCTACCCTCTTCACTCCGCACTCCAAGAGAGCAGAAGCGTGAGGCGGACTCACCAACCCACCACGCCTAAGGATACGGTATCCCCTTTTCAGATCTTCGCCCTTTCTGCTAACGTTCTGGAACTTCCTTACGGGTGCAAACACACTCACCCCATTCTCGTCTTCGCTCGTTTCCTCCAACATCACTACCGAATCTGCCCCTCGGGGGATCTTTGACCCCGTCATTACCTTAGCTGCCTCCCCTGTCCTTAAAGATGGAACTACTACAGAGGCTGGATAGAATGTTCCTATCACTCTAAAGTGAGAAGGATTGGTCCTGCTCGAAGAGATTGTTTCGGAAGAGCCGAGAGCATAGCCGTCCATCGCACTCCTGTCGTATGGGGGAAAATCCGAGGGTGATTCGACCTCGCTGGAGGAAAATCTACCGACCGCTACCAGTGGAGGAACATTCTTGATCTTCACGGGTGGTTTGTACTTCCCCCCCATTCTAACCGCTTCATCGAGGCTGATGAACGATCTCAGCTCCATGCACAAAAATCGAATGCAATCCTAAAACGTTTGCTAAAAGACGACCTCCCTAGCCTTGTCCGTGTTCACTCTAACGAATCTCCCAGCTGGCTGTTCAGTTAGGGTTGAAAAGTGATAGTTATCTCCAAGCTTGAATCTCAGATACTTGTTTGGCTCGATCCCTACGATGTCGTACTCGCTTCCCTCCGTATCACTGAACTCTATCGCACCGCTGCTTATCACATAGTAGTGTCCATCGATGGATACGAGGTTCTTGTAGTCGAGGAGTGAGAGAGTCCTGTAGTGCTCGATGTTTGAGACAGAATCAACTGCTTCGATCACTCGTCCGCCATCTATCGAGATCAGACTGGAAAAACCCGTTTCAAGGTCCCTGGAATTGTGTGTCGCATATATGTAGTCGAAGTCGTACTTTATCGATAATTCATCGATAAGGCTTATCAGTCCTAGCCTGGATATCTCGTCCTGGTAGGAAAAGGGCTCGTCCATCAAAAGCACGGCGGGATTTGATATTATGGCCCTCGCTATAGCAACTCTCTGTGCCTGTCCGAAGGAGATTTCGGTCGTTCTTTTCTTCAGTAGCTTGGACAGATCCATTCTCGCGACGAGCTCTTCGTAAATGTTCATTTTCCCCTTTCCGTACTTGATCGACGATGTCAGGTTGTTTTCAACGGTCATGTTACCAAAGAGCAGCAGGTCCTGAGGTAAGTAACCCACGTTTCTATGCTCGGGGGGGAATTCAGACAGATCTGTACCATTTACCTCAAAGACCCCAGAGCTCTCTATTAGACCAGTCAGCGACTGCAGAATTGTAGTCTTTCCAGAGCCATTCTTCCCGATGATGAAGTTCCTCCTGCCACTTAGGCTCAGGTCCGGAACGTCTATGGTGAAATCTCCCCTCCGAACCTTGTAGTCTCTAAGGTGGATCATCTTTCACGCTCCAGTATCTTTACCACAAGAAGCGTGACTACACCTGTAAGTATCAAGATGACAGAAGACGCGACCGCGTAGGAGAGACTCCCCGAAGTAAACTGGTAGAAGATCAATACCCCTGCGATATGAATCCCACTCGGAAGTATGGAGAATGCGACTATCAGGAGACTGCCCACCTCCGATATTGATCTAGCCCAAGAGAGGACCAAACCCCGGAGCAATGCTCTTCCCATCATTGGAATACCGATCACAAGATAACTGTAGAGGGGGGACATCCCGAGAGTCCGACCTATGTCTTCGTATTTCATAACCTCATTCGAGTAGGATATCTGGACGGCCCTTATTGCATACGTCGACGATAGGAACAGGAGCGTCACCACGACGGCCAGTACCGTGTCTAGAAATTGATAACCAGGGAAGATGCTTGAAATGAACCTACCGAACGGCATAGTAGGGAGGAAAGTTATGAGCATCATGATCCCAACAACGGTATGAGGGATCATTATTGGTAGCTCCAGAAGCGCATCGAGAGACCTTACGACGATGTGTCTGTTCCTGGAGACGAAATAGACGTATGGGATCGAGAATCCTATGGAAATTACCGAGACCAAGAGAGCGAGCAGATAGGTGTATTCAAGGCTCTGAAAGATTCCGGATTGGCTGTCCTTCAGAACGTAGGAAAGGCTCTGAAACGTTAGAGTCCTGAATATGGGAGTAACGAGAAAAAGGATATAGATTGCAAAAAAAGGAAGAAACAGATAGTAAAGTGAATTACTCTTCCTCATACTTCTTTGTAAGATGAGCTCGGTATATAACTAGGTATCGGAACAGTGATTCCGTTCAGGAAGGGCGGTGACCCAGAAGTTGGAGAATATATGTAGGGGGCACTGATGGGATCGAAGTCTGACTGCTTCAGCAGGGAGTCTCCAAGACCAGTTATCAGATAATAGATGAGTTGTTGTGCTTCAATAGTGTTCTTTGAAGTACTCACGATGGTTGCAGAATATAGGATGGGCCCACCTGGGAAGTCGCCTATGTTGCTGTATCCGGGCCCAGCCGTAGTAACGGCACCATAGAATTCAACTTCAGCGCTGGTGGTGTTCCCGAGATTGATCCAGTTGGAAAGACCGTTTCCGCCATTAGCATTCTGAAAGTAGTAAAGCTTCTGATTAATCGCTTGAGATCTATAAGTAAGGGCGTAGCTGACTGCGCCAGACTTGAGGTAGGCGTTGAGTCCATACTCCTCTGTAGTGGGAATAAGGTCGCCGTGCCTGTAAGAATAGTTGAATATCTGATAATAAAGTGCAAGCGGATAATCGGTGGGATAACCTTTTCCCATGCCGTCTTTAACAAGAGTACCATTGGGACCAAACCACCCGTTCCAGGCTTCGTTATATTTTCCGTACAGGCCAGAGTCGTTGTTCCATGCATTTCGGACGAACTGACCTATCGTCTTGCCGCTGTTTCCTAGCTGAGTTGTGTTATTGTATTGCGTGTACAGCAGACCAGCGAGCTTTAGCGTTTCAATAGCCTGAAAACCGCTCGGGTCCAGGCTCGCGTTGGACACCCCGACCTTTATACCCGGCGAGGTGAGGTTCTCGAACCAGTAGGGAGTTGAAATGTCAAGGCTGCTATTGAGCCACACAATCGCCATTTCGTTAGTCGCAAACATGACCATCCAGCTAGCGGTCTTGTTTGGGAACAAGTATTGAGGTATGACTCCTGCAGCCGCAGATATATAGACGTCGTATGGCGCCCCCGTGTCCACTTCACTCGCCCCAGACACAGATCCACCAAATGTGGAGGCTACCTTGATTCCAGTCATGTTCTCAAATCTTGGGTAGAGCTGAGAGCCAAGCACGTAGGTAGTTGACCCCGCGGCAAAGACCGAAAGGGATAGAGTTGAAACCTTGGAAGTATGGGCCGAGTAATATCCCACGGTCAGTCCCATTCCCAAACCGATCAAGAGAACTACGACAACTACCGCAACTACAACTCGATTTTGCATCATCCCATTAGTTTATCTCAATATTTATCTTAACGGTCGAACATCCACGACTTGACTCCGGTTGCTCGGGGAAAATGGAATAGTCAATTCTAGAGAAAAAGTTCTTTCTCTCCCTTGACCGTCGAATAATTGAATACTGGACCCGACTCGCAAGCATAGTATTCTCCTACATTGCAGTGTCCGCAGACTCCGATTCCGCACTCCATCCTTCTCTCAAGCGATATGAATATCTTCTCTTCGCTGAAGCCCTGGCTCAAAGCCTCCTTGACAGTGTTCATCATCATTAACGGAGGACCTATCACAAACAAGGCAGCCTCTCTGCTCTTGTGGGTTTCCTTCAGCAGCGATGGAACGATTCCTACGCTACCTCCCCATGAGGGATCTCCTCTGTCCACCGTCAAGTGCAGATCAATCTCCTTGAGCCAATTATTAATCTGACTCTTGTAGACCATGTCGGATGGCGTTCTTGCACCATAGAGTACCTCGAGTCTGTCCTGCTTTCCGGAATCGATCATTTCCTCTATGAGACTCTTTATGGGGGGAACCCCTATCCCTCCTGCAACTGCAACGATTTCCTCATACTTCCTCCAGGGCCATGAAGTTCCATATGGCCCCCTGACTCCCACTTCTTCAAGGCCCTTGATTCGACCCGTGACTGCGCCAACTCTTCTTATGGTGAATTCCAATTTCCTTCCACGTCCGGTTGCTACCGATATAGGTGCCTCACCAGTACCCGGTACAGAGACCATATAGAATTGCCCCGAACTTCCTCCGTTCTGCTCGTCGAGGCATATCGTGAATACGTCGGGAGATTCTTCTACGGTTCTTATGATTCTTAGATACTCCGGGAGGTACTCATTCCTTTGAGTAATCGTGAGCGATCACCTCCTTTATGTCTATCCCGACGGGGCAGTCTTCGACACACCTATTGCACCCAGTGCAGAGGTATTCTCCCTTGGACTTCTTGAAGTAAACGAACTTGTGATAGAACCTCTGACGCAACCTCTCATCGAGTCCGCTGCGTATATTCCCAGCCGATGATGAGGTGAATCCAGAAAGTATGCAGGAGTCCCATTCCCTCTTCCTCTCTTCCCCGTCGTCGTAAATATCGAAGCAGTAACACGTGGGACAATTAAAGTTGCAAGCACCGCACGATATGCATTGGGATGCAAATTTACTCCACAGTCCAGAATTCCATTTCATTCTGTTCTCCAGACCGTCCACCGGGAGCTTCCCAGCTTTTTCATCGAACCGTTCTCTGAACGCTTCAAAGAACTTCCCGTCTTCCTTCCTGTAAGATCCGAAGAACCTGTCATACCTGTCGGATACCATCACGTGGAATGCATCGCCTTCTCTGAGTATCTGCACATCGTACTCGTCCAGAACGGGCCCTCCGAACGATGAACAGAACCCGCCCTCACACGGCTCGTTGCATACGAAGTTCACAAACAGCGTCTTTCTTCTTCTCTCAGTGTAGAAAGGATCCCTTCCAAGTATCTGCTTGTCCATCAAGTAGAACCCTTTGAGATCACAGCTCTTAATACCAAATACCGCCCTCTTCTGCTCTTCCCTGAGTACTAGGACGTCCTCGTTCCTCCTTATCAAGAATTCCTTGGGTGCATATCTTGACCTGGACTCGGACACGTCATCGAAATCCACAACCCTTTCAAAGACTACCTCACCTTCCCTCTCCACAGCCCCGAATGTTTCAAACTCGGTGGAGAATTGGTGAAACAGATCACTCATCTCTGTCCTGTCCAGGAGGTAATTCACTTCACCAGCCTCACAGCAACGACCTTGAACTCTGGTATCTTGGAATATGGATCGAGGCTCTTTCCGATGAGCCTGTTGACCCTGGATTCGTCGAAGTGGAATGGAACGAAGACTATTCCACTCGGAACCCTGTCCGTAACCCTCACTTTCGCCTTTATGGAACCGTGCCTCGATTCGATCTTAATCGTCTGAGAGTTTCTGACGTCGAGTTTGGTTGCATCCTCGTTGCTCACTTCGACGTACGGTTCGGGAGATTCGCGTTCCAGAATGTCTGTCCTCCTGCTCATCGTGCCCGAGTGAAAGTGAAAATAGTTCCTTCCCGTCGTCATTATCATGTCGTACTCTTCGTCCACCGCCTCGGCGGGGGGACCATACGGAATAGGAACTAACCTTCCCCTGCCAATGGGGAAGGACTTCGAGTGAAGGATCTCAGTACCCTCTGGATTATCGACACCGATTGGCCACTGTTTTCCTGTGGGATATATGTTTTCATAGGTCGCGCCCGAATAGCTCGGGACGGCTCTTTTAATCTCTTCAAAAATGTCTTCGGACGAGCCATAGTCGCCTGTATCGGCGATCCTCTTGCCTATCTCTGCAAGTATCCACCAGTCAGGCCTTGCCTCTCCCGGAGCCTCATAGACCTTGTTGATCCGTTGTATCCTCCTCTCTGTGTTTGTAAAGGTCCCTTCCTTCTCCAGTGAGGTAGAAGCAGGTAGAACTATGTCAGCCATCCCGGCCGTAAGGGTCAGGAATATGTCCTGAACAACGAACAGTTCTAGGTTTTCCACACCCTTCTCGACGTCACTGATTGACGCCTCCGTGACCAATGGGTTCTCACCCATCACGTATATTGCCTTCAATGCACCTTCGGCAGCTGCATCGAACATTTCAGAAAGAGTCAGTCCCTTTTTCCGGGGCAACTTCTTCTTCCACATGTCTTCAAACAACTTCACCTTGGGGGAATCGACAGGAACGTACCCCGGGTACCATTCCGAGAGTGCTCCCATATCGGAAGAACCCTGGACGTTGTTCTGTCCTCTCAGAGGAAAAATTCCCGCTCCCCTGACGCCTATGTTTCCGGTCAAGAGCGCTAGATTGGAGACAGACATGACGTTCTCGGTTCCGTGTATGTGCTGCGTGATGCCCATCGCGTAGAGTATAGAAGTCGGTCTATCTTTGGCTATAATCTCGGCCGCCTCTCTCAACTTCTCCGGCCTTATGCCTGTGATACTCTCTGTAACTTCCGGAGGATACTTCATTACCTCATTCTTGAGCTCAGGGAATCCTACAGTCCTTTCGTTTATGAATCTGCCATCTTCAAGATGCCCTTCGAGGATAACGTACATCATAGAATTCAGTAGTGCGATGTCTGTGCCTGGGTTGAACTGGAGGTGGATAGAAGCTACTTCCGCAAGTTGCGTCCTTCTCGGATCAGCTACAATGAGGTTCTTTCCCCTGTTCCTTTCATTCAGGATCTTGGTGCCGATTATGGGATGCTGCTCCGTAGTGTTTGATCCTATGACGAAGAAGGTCTTGGCGCTCTCGAGGCTCTTGATAGACCCCGTCGCAGCACCGGCCCCAATAGTGTTTATCAGTCCAAGGGCTGTCGGACTGTGACAGCTTCTTGCACAGTGATCGATGTTGTTTGTACCTACCAATCTCGCGATCTTCTGCATAAGAAAGTTTTCTTCATTGGTACACTTTGCTGAAGACTGAAAGGCAACAGAATCTGGACCGTACTTTCCGATGATTTCGAGCAATCTCCTTGAAGTTTCCTCTAAGGCTACTTCCCAGGAAACTCTAACAAACTCCCCCTTTCTCTTAATTTGAGGATACTTCAATCGTTCCTTTGAAAAATTGTAGGAAAGGCCAGAGTACCCCTTTATGCAGAGTTTTCCCTCATTCACGGGCGACCGAGAATAACCTACTACTCTCTCTCCGGTACCTTGGTCATTCAGAATGATCTGGCAACCGGTCCCACAGTATGGGCAAACGGTTAGTACAGACACTCTCTCTTGATCGCCGCAGCGTATTTACAGTTATCTTTCACGACCACACTTAGCTAGTGCTCTAGCCGTCTCTAGTTCATCTCTGGTATTAACGTTGAAGAGTTTTAGACTCGAAACTTCATCCACTCTAAAGAGATCAAACTTTTCCTGCAGAAATGGGAAAATCCGCTTGGTGTTCTTAGAAAATGCCTCCATTCCTTCCTTAACAGAGCCATCATAGACAGCAAAAAGGGGCTCGATCGTGCCCGCAAAATCCGTCGCAGCTATTGGTTTTTTGTGATAACTCTCCATCAGCGATCTTACAAGGTCCCCGTCAATGAGCGGCATGTCGCCTCCAACTGCTAGGAATGTCCCATAAGAGTCCAAGGCACTTAGTATGGAATCAATCAGGGCCCCTCCAGAGTTGTCTTTTTCGACCGTGCACCCATCGAGTTGGAGGTCTCGGTACTTTGAGTAGACCACGACACGATCGAAGTGACCGGTTTCTTCGAGTATTCTGCAGATCCTCTTCAGCATGGGTTCTCCGCAGAAGTCCAAGAGATGCTTTCCAGGTAACCGCTGGCTCTCCTTGACAAATACCAGGGAAATCATTTTCCGACAGACCGAATCCGCGTAGGGTAATAAATAATGTTCTATCGAGAAACTGCAATGAGTAACAATGGTTATAGCCATTATTTCATTTTAGTAGTGTGCAATACCCAATCAAGAATACCGGGCCCTGCCGCTACGAGATTCCTATCGACAAGAATCGAGGAATGCGAGTGCCCGGTACAATATACTCGAATGAAGCACTTATAAGAGATATTGAGAGTGACGGAGCCATCGATCAAGTCATAAACGTTTCAAGTCTTCCAGGTATAGTGGGGAGCTCAATAGCGATGCCGGACATCCATCTAGGTTACGGGTTTCCCATAGGGGGTGTCGCTGCATTCGATCTTGATGATGGGATCATAAGCCCAGGAGGAGTAGGTTACGACATAGCATGCTCGGTCAAGCTGATACGAACCAATTTGAATCTGAAGGACGTGAAGGATAAAGTCAAACCCTTGGTGGACCAGATATTCAGCAACGTCCCTTCTGGAGTTGGAAGGGAAGGCAAACTCACTCTGAGTGATGATAAGATGGAGGACATACTTGCGGAGGGGGTCCCTGCCGCAATCAGAGAAGGGTATGGGTGGCCGAGGGATCTGGAGAGGATAGAGGAGGGTGGTTCGACAAAGTCGGCCGATAGATCAAAAGTATCCCAGAAGGCGAGAAGCAGAGGTTTCCCTCAGCTAGGCTCACTTGGAGCAGGCAATCACTTCTTGGAGATCCAGGTTGTTGACAGTATATTTCAGCCAGAAGTGGCGCGGAAATTTGGGTTGACCGAAGAGGGCCAAGTGACGGTAATGATTCACACCGGTTCTAGGGGGTTTGGTCATCAGGTGGCAACCGATTACATAGAAGTTATGGGAGAGGCCATGAGGAAGTACAACATTACGGTTCCAGACAAACAGCTCGCCTCCGCTCCATTCAACTCTAAAGAGGCACGAGACTACTTTGGAGCGATGAGCGCTGCCGCCAACTTCAGTTTCTCCAATAGACAGATGATTACTCACTGGATCAGGGAGAGCTTCAGAACGGTGCTCAAAAGGGATCCAGAGGAAATGGGAATGGAGACAGTCTACGACGTTTCCCACAACATGGCAAAAGTTGAAGAACACTCGGTCGAAGGAAGAACTCGAGAATTGGTAGTACACAGAAAGGGAGCAACAAGAGCTTTCCCTGCTGGTAGGAAGGAGTTGCCATCTGCGTTCGCAGAGACCGGACACCCCGTCCTGATTCCGGGTACGATGGGAACTGCATCCTACGTGCTGGTTGGCATGCCCAAGGGGCTCGCCGAAACGTTTGGTTCGTCCTGTCATGGGTCGGGCAGGGTTATGAGCAGGAGCCGAGCAATAAGGCAGTACACCAGTCAGGGTGTTAGTTCGGATCTTGAAAGACGTGGTATCTACGTCAGAGCCGCAACCAAATACGTCCTTCAAGAAGAAGCACCAGGAGCTTACAAGGACGTGAACCAGGTGGTGAAATCTGTCGAGTGTGCTGGCATATCGAAGATCGTGGCAAAACTCAGACCAATCGGAGTAATGAAAGGCTGAATATCAAAGCGTAGCCAACAGTTACAAATGCTACAAAAGGTATCTTGTAGGACCTTCTGGAACCATCCAGCCAGAACTTGGAATCCCCAGCCATTTCTGGCATTGGAGAAGGGGTAAATTGTCGAATGGAGTGCTCCCTTGCCTTACCGTTCTTCAACAGCCCAGCTACCGTGCCGAGCGCACTTGCAATCAGCATCACACCCAACACAGGGGTGAAAAGCGAATCAATCACAGGTAGGTGCGGGTAGAGGGGTATCGTTACTGCTATCGTCTGGAGAACCTTCACGTCCCCCTTACCGAAGTTCCTGAATAATAGCCCAAACAGCTTGACAAGAATGATGGAATAAGTGAGTGTAAGGGTAAGCAAAGATGCATCGAAAACTACTGGAATCACCAAGACAGCATATAGGATCAGGGCGTATTTCTTCAAAAAATACTCTGCGATTATTGGTATCAGGAAGAGTGCAACCCAGGCATCGCTAATTAGATAGAAGATCAAAAGCGCGACGTTAAGGGCAAGAAATGTAATAGTTGTTATTTTTCTCTTCCTTATGTCCTCAAGCCCTGCGTAAACCAAGAGAACGAATAGAACGATTGGGAGGTACGGAGTGTCCCACTGCGGTATCAGAAGGTCACCTCTTGCCGTTTACGAAGAGTTCTATCTTGCCAGATTCGCTCCTCTTGTAGACTCCGAACTCCGACATCCTCAGTACGTCGTCCATGCCAAACACGGTCCCGTCCTTGCAGACCCTGAGTCCGTTTATGCTGCAGCTATCGCATATCCCGATCCCACACTTCATAAGCCTCTCGAGTGAGACGTAAACTTTCGTACTCGTTCCTCTGTCGACCCTGTCCAGAAGCGATTTCACCATCTGTTCTGGTCCACAGACAAAAACGTAATCGTACTCGTCTATGTGCGGAACGAAGAGTTCTATTACCGTCCCCTTGAAACCCACCGAACCATCGTCCGTTGCAACTTTGTACCCTTCCCTGATCAGAAAGAGGTCACCCTTGGTCCTGGCACCTGCGAAAACATCTCCTCCGTACTTGGATATCATCGCGTGAAGCGACGCCAGTCCGGTCCCTCCTGCCACGTACGCCACCTTGCCCGTCGGGATGGGGTAGGAATTCCCGTAGGGCCCCCTGTAGTATAACCTATCACCCTCCCTAAGGTGGGAAAGCGTCTTTGTCGTCTCTCCGAAGGTCCTGAACGTTATTGAAAATGGATTCTCGGTGCTAGAGAGGGACATTGGAATCTCCTTTCCACCGGGGACCCATAACATTAGAAACTGGCCCGGATTCGCGACCAAGCCCGAATTGAATTTCAGTGTGAAGACGTCCTTGTTCTCCTTGACTATTTCAATTACGTTTGAGTGGAGCATCTTTCACCATCACCCCTACTATATCTTCCAGCCTAGCAAATCCCTCGCTATCCAAGTACCCCATGATGCCTGAGTTTATCTTTTCGTATATCTGGTAATCTTCATAGAGTATAGCAGTACCCACCTGTATGGCCTTCGCACCAACCAGGAAGAATTCAACCGCGTCCTCCCACGTTGTGATACCCCCGACACCTACTATGTCCTTGTCCGTCTCCCTATACACGTCGTATACCGCCCTGAGCGCGATCGGTTTGATGCCAGGTCCAGAATACCCGCCAACTACGTTTGCGAGCGCAAACTTTCTAGAGTATATCTCGACCCCTATCGCCCTAACGGTGTTTATCAAAACGTAAGCATCCGCCTTCTCGGACGCCTTCGCCAGTGACATAATGTCTGTAACATTTGGAGTCAGTTTGGCCCATATCTGAAGATTAGTCTTGCTCCTGATTTCCGATATGATCTCCTCCACCATTTCTAGGTCCTGACCAACCTCGGATCCGACACCGCTTACGTGCGGACAAGACAGATTCAATTCCACCTTATCGAAACCAGCGCCTTCCACCTTCAGTGCAAGGTTGACAAACTCCTCGACATTTGCACCAAATATTGAGACGATCGTCCTCTTCTTTTCTGGGAAATCCCTGTACTCTTCCACAAAGTTGTCTATTCCTGGATTCGAGAGACCGACCGCATTAAGCAACCCCGTCTTTATCTCAGATATCACAGGAGTCTGATAGCCCTTCCTCTCTACGACGCCAATAGACTTGGTAACTGCTGCTCCCGCACCAGAACTCAGAGACCGAAGGATCGACCCGGACGTTTCATCGAGAATTCCGCTCGCAAGGATGACAGGAGTTTCGAGTGAGAAGTTACCAATCCTCGTTGATATCGTAGCCATCGAGGCAGATATCGGTAACGGATAAAAATTTAAGGATTGTCGCTAAGCATTTTCTTCCTCTGGGAATGGAACAGCTCCAGTATTTCCTGCTCATTGGTTGCCTCGTCAATCTTCTTGTCGTTCCTCCATCTCCCGGTGAATCTCGGGAATCTTATCGCAAGACCTGCCCCACTCTTCACTACGTCCTGACAACATGTGTGGGAGGGCGATAGGGTGATCTCGGCCCCCTTGACCTCCAGCATCAGAGACGGGGTAAACCAAAAATCGGCAACGATATTGCTTTCAACTCTTGGATCCTTCTTCTTGATTTCGAACTGTTTCAGCATCCTCGGGAGGTTGTCCAGCTGTTCGTCAGAAAAACCTGATCCAAGTTTGCAGATCGTCTTGAATTTGTCATCCTCCCTCGAATATACTGCCATGAGTAACGCACCATATCCACCGCTTCTCCGTCCCTGCCCCCCGAAGGCTCCGACTATCACGAGGTCAACGGTGTCTTCCATTTCCAGCTGGTATTCCCTCTTGTATTTTATCCAGAGGAACTCCCTAGCGCCGGGTCTGTAGATGGACTTGTCTTCGATGCTCTTCGCCACGATCCCCTCGCAGCCTGCCTCTAGTGCCTCGTTGAAAAACTTGTCTGCCGTTTCAACGTCGGTGACCACCCTGCTCTTCGCTATCCTTATCTTCTCGTCCTCCCTTATTGCGTTGGTCAGTTTCAACCTTCTCTCTGCATAAGGAGTGTCCATCAGGCTCTTTCCATTCAGCATCAGTGCGTCAAAGAGGAAGAGTACAACCGGGACCCTCTCTATAGCTTCCTTGAGGTCGTACTTCCTCCCTCTCCTCTTCGATATCTCCTGGAAGGGGAGCATCTCGCCCGTTGTCAGGTTGAATGGTACCGCCTCCCCATCGAGCACAGCATTTTCTGCCTTCACGTTCTCCCTTATCTCTTGGACTATGTCGGGGAACTGGGAGGTGACGTTTTCGAGTCTCCTGGAAAACAGCTCAACCTTGTCTCCAGTCTTGTGCACCTGGGTCCTGAGCCCGTCGTACTTGTATTCGATTGCGAACATTCCATCCATCCTTTCCAGGATGTCCTTGATCGAGGGCAATCTCTCGGCGAGCATCGATCTTATTGGTATCCCAGGCGTTATCCTTATAGTAGAAAGAGAATCTATGCCCCCGGCCATAGCCCTGTATGCCAGCTCGGGTAGATCGGGCATGATGTTGTAGGCTCCCTCCACGAGGTCACTCTTCTCTTTTGTACCGAATGCGACTGCTATGGAATCTACTATAGTCATGTCGGCAACGCCTATCCTCATCTTCCCAGTTACGATTCTGAGCAAGTACCTGACCTCTAGCGGAACAGCGTTGTGAAGCAGATCTAGAAGTATCTGGAGTTTACGATTCTGTGAGCCCTCTCCATTTGCCTTGGAAATCCTTACCAAAGATTCGTAGACCTTTCTCACGGTCAGGCTCTCCGAAAATAGAGATGCCTGGCTCTTGTTCCTTAAAAGCTCTTCACCGATCTTTCCAAGGTCTCCCTTCTTGATCAGCTCTGACGTGATAGACTCCTCCCTCATCCCACCAAGAGAGGACAGGGCTCTTATTGCGATCTTCTCTGCGATTCCCAGTTCAATTCCTTCATAGTCTGGTGCAACTTTTCCCTGCAGAAGGAATACCGTCTCCCTGATATCCTCCTCCGTCCTCCTGAGGAGTTCAGAAATCAGTTCCACCATTTCCAGCCTCTTTGTGGTGTTTTCTATCTTATCCAGAGTCTCTGCAAGCTCTAGGAATCTCACAAGCATGGATAGGATATCCGCTAATAAATGTCACTTACGGGAAAATAGATACAAATTGATTGCGCAACGGCTACTTGCCTTCGGGAAATGTCAAGGAGTATTTCCTTCCTTTTGGTTCGCAGTACCATCGAACTGGTAAATCGCAAAGCGGGACGTGTTATCTGTTCACGGGCAGTCAGCGATTTGGAAAAGTAAAGAAAATAAATGATCTATGGAGTGCTCTGAATGTGAGCAAGCACTGCAGGGACCCCGATTACTGCGGCAAAAATTGCTGCAAATATGAAGAACAGCCATAGTATTATAAGAGCTATCCCGAATACCATTCCCGGTTTCTTTCCCTCTGTCATCGAGTCAAATGCATAAGTAGCAGGGTAGGTAAATATGCCTGCAATTCCGAATGATGCATACAGTGCCAGCGTCGCAAGGGGGCTCTTGGTCAGGTGCTGAGAATAGATTATGAAACCGTAGTAGAAAGCCATGAGTCCGCCCAGAAGGGAAAAGAATCCAACCACCTGCAGTTTCTGTTTCATCGAGAGCGAAAATACCATGGATAGCAGGAGAATACCGAAAACTAGATACACATCACCAAACGCAATGTTGTAGAGCGAAGTTCCACCCGGAAAAGGCCACGTGATTTCCTGCCACAGTCCAAGAATAGTCATCGTACCCCCCAGGAACCCCAGTGGAAATATACCGAGCCTCAGAGTGTCTTGAACGTGCTTCGGTCCGTTTCTCCTGTACTCCAGATACGCAATTCCTGTAAGATAGACTATGATACCGCTCGTCATGACCAGCGTTATCAGTTCCAGGGCGAGGTCATCTATGAATGGCATTTTTACCCAAGACTAAAGTCTTTAAGGGTTATTAAATCATTTCCTTATCTCGTCCTTTGCTACGTCCAGCTGAAATTTTCCTTCTTGATGGATTGCTTCCAAAAAGGGGCAGTATTCTCTAATGCCTACGGAGACGTCTCAATACGATCCTCTAAATGCTTTTATCAGAGATAAAAATCTCGAATGGATTCAGTTGACACCTGCTATTCCACTTTCTGAAAAAAATCGATTTATCCAAGAGGCACTAGTTGTAACTGGTTCGATTAGAGGGACCTAATATGGTAGACGTATTCATTGCTGGGGGGATGAGAACTCCCCTGGGAAAGTATGGGAAGTCGTTGGCGGGGTATAGTGCAGTGGACCTGGGAGCTTTTGCTATAAAGGGAGCAATTCAAAATGCCGGTATCCCTCCGGCGAAGGTGGAGGAGGTGGTCATGGGCAACGTTATAGAGGCAGGACTGGGACAGGACCCTGCGAGGCAGGCGGCAATCGCTGCAGGTATCCCGGTTGAGGTATCTGGATCTACGGTAAATATGGTGTGTGCCTCGGGGATGCTGGCGATAGCTAACGGGTACTACCAGATAAAGACCGGGCAGAGGGACGTAATGGTAGTGGGAGGGATGGAGAGCATGAGCAACGCGCCCTTCCTCCTAGATTCGAGTTTCAGGAGAGAGAACAAGGGTCTCAGTGCATCCAGACCGGTCATGGATTCCATGCTGAAAGACGGACTTTGGGACTTCAAGTATAACAAGCACATGGGTGCAATAGCCGACGACTGGGCAAAGAACCATGGCATAACCAGGGAGATGGCTGACGAGTTCGCACTGGAGAGCTTCAGGAGAGCATCCCAGGCGACCAAGAACGGTTACTTCAAGAAGGAGATCACACCGATCAGGGGTTTCGACATCGATGAAGGAATCAGGGAGACAAGTAAGGAAGCACTTGAAAATTTAAAGCCCGCATTCTCTCCCGATGGCGTTCTGACCGCCGGGAACTCCTCCCAGCTCACGGACGGAGCTGCCGCTCTTGTTCTGGCCAACGAGGACTTTATACATCAAAATTCGATGGAAAAGATGGCTAGGATATTTGGTTTCGACACCACATCGATGGACCCTTCGGACTTTCCATACTCCCCGGTTCCATCGGTCAAGAACCTCCTCAAGAGGGTGGGAATGAAGATTGGCGATTTCGACCTCGTTGAACACAACGAGGCGTTTGCCGTTGCTTCGCTTGCAGTTCGAGACGGACTTGGAATAGACTGGAACAAGTTTAATGTTAGAGGTGGGGCTATTGCTCTGGGGCATCCCCTCGGGGCGTCAGGAACGAGGATAGTCCTAACGCTTCTGCGTGCGCTTGAGGATCTCAAGCTCGGCAGAGGACTTGCGACCATATGCCACGGAGGTGGCGGCGCTTATTCGGTGGCACTGGAGATGATATAGATGAAGATAGGTGTAGTTGGAGTAGGCATCATGGGTTCCGGAATCGCACAACTTTCTGCGGTATCAGGACACGAAGTAGTGGTCACAGACGTCAGCAGAGCGTTCTACGACCGTGCGGTCGCATCGATGGGAAAGAGCCTTGACAAGTTGATAGAAAAGAAACTGATCGCACAGGACAGGGAGAAAGTACTTTCCAGGATTGCTTATTCAGAAGACCTAAAAGGGTTCACAGACTGCGATATAGTAGTCGAAGCAGTTGTGGAGAACCTCAAGAGCAAGATCGAATTCTTCAAGAAGATCGAAGGGGTTGTCTCTCCAAATGCACTCCTGGCTTCAAACACCTCCTCGATCAGCATAACATCTCTGGCAGCGAGCTTGAAAGACCCCAGCAGATTCATAGGCATTCACTTCTTCAATCCAGTGGCACTCATGAACCTCATAGAGATAATCAAGGGTGTCAAGACGTCTCAGCAAGCGGTGGATCGTGCAATAGAATACTCCAAGAGCGTGAAGAAGGAATTCGTTGTCGTAAACGACTCTCCTGGATTTGTGACAACTAGGGTCATAGCGATGCTGGTCAACGAGGGAGCATTCGAGTTCTCAGAAGGCCTGGCCACGAGAGAGGACATAGACAAGGCACTAAAACTAGGTGGAAATTTTCCTATGGGCCCCTTGACACTCGGAGACCTGATCGGACTGGATACTGTAGTGAACATCATGGATGTCATGTATGACGCGTTCAAGGACCCCAAGTTCCGGGCCGCTCCAATCCTCAGGAAAATGGTGGAAGCAGGTAAGCTCGGCAGGAAGAGTGGAGAAGGATTCTACAAGTACTAATCCTTCGTTAACATTTCCATTCCTGCAAGACTCCTTTAGGTCTATTCGGTGTTGTTGCTGCAGAGGAACCACCCCTGCAGCTTTCAAAAAAAAGAATTATATAAGGTCACTCTTCTGGTTCGGCCCAAACGTCCGAAGACCTGAACTCCGGCTCCCTAGAGATCTTCATTTTCACTCTCATTCCAACTCTGACCTTCTTCGTGTCCTTCGTTTTGATTCTAGTCAGGAATAGCGTGTCGACGCCTTCCAGCTCCACGTATACCAGTTGAAATGGAAGATCCTTCAGGAATCTCTCACCAGAGAAGTAGAGCGTCGTTACAGTGTGGATCTTACCCTTTCCAGATATCTCAACCCACTTTGTCTCCTTCAGACAGTGCGGGCAGTCAGATCTCGGTGGCAGGTATGTAGTCTTGCAGTTATCACACCTCGTTGCCATAAGCTTTCCCGAAGGGAGAGAAGTGAAGAATTTGCTCGTTCCTCCATAGGAGTGTTTGTACGTTATTTCATAAGGCGTCTTGATTATCAAGGGATCTATCGAAAAGACTTCTGTCATTTCTATCACCTCTCCATTATAGTCGCTGTCACATACGTTCCGGTTCCAGCGTGCGAATGTATGAGACCACGTTCGGCATTCTTCACCTGAGTCTTGTCCGAGCCGTGGAACTTCCCGGAAACTCCCTGGAGCTGCCATAGCATCTCGACGGCTTGCATGACGCCGGTTGCCCCCACTGCATGCATCGTCCCGATTAGTCCTCCCGATGGATTCACCGGCAGGTCGCCATCTATCGCAGTTACGCCGCCCTCAACGAGCTTCCCCCCTTCACCGTACTTGGCGAGTCCCAGATCTTCGTAGGTCTGAATCTCGCTGCTCGTGTATGCATCGTGCAGCTCAATAACGTCAAGCTGTTTCAGGGGACTCGTGATGTTGGCCATCTTGTACGCCTGCCTGGCAGATTCTCTGCCTGCAAGGAAAGAATGCACTCCGGGGTACTCGAGCTTCTTGTACCATTCCTTCTTCTCGTGTGGCAATACCGGTACTCCTCCAACGGTTCTGGACCTGTCACCTGCCCTCATTGCGTCGGTACCAGCGCCCGTTCCAGTTATCCAGATCGGTGTGTCCGTGATCTTCTTTGCCTTTTCTTCAGAGGCAAGTATCAGGACTGCAGCACCGTCGCTCATCAGACAGATGTCGAGTCTCTTGAGCGGGAAAGCAACGTACGGGGAATTGAGAACGTCATCTACCGTTATCTTCCCGCCATCCTTCATTCCGTAGGGGTTCATCTTCGGATTTGTCTGCGCAAACTTGTTGTGCTGTGCGTTGTTCCTGTTCTTCACAGCAACCATGGCCATCTGTTCTTCCGTTGTACCAAACTCTTCCATGTGTCTTCTCGCCATGAGTGCGTAGTACCCACTGTAGAATCCTCCGATCGGAAAGTCCCAGTCTGTGTCGGATGCGAGTGCGATGAACTCGTTTCCCTTTGCCGTATTGACCTCTGACATCTTCTCAAAACCGATGACCATAGCTACGTCGAGTAGTCCAGAAGCGACATGTGCGTACGCATCTCTTACCGCGAGACCACCTGTAGCTCCGCCTCCCTCAATCCTCACCGATGGTTTGGGGTTAAATCCAAGGTAGTCCTGAATGATGGACCCAAAAAGCAGTTGATTTTCGAAGTGATCGGAAAAGTACGAAACTATGGTTCCATCTATGTCATCCTTAGAGAGATCAATGTCACTCTCGAATAGGGCCATCCTTGCTGCTTCCGCTGCAAGCTCCTCCTGAGTCTTGTCCTTCCTAGCCTTGGAAAAATAAGTCAGACCTCCAGCCACTGCTGCAACTTTTCTTGGCAATTAATCACCTATTTCGCTAAACGCTAATCGGTACTAAAACTTCATCACAGTTAGAGAACTCCGGACTTCACGATACTAAGAAGTTTGGAATTGATCATCTCCCGGTACCTTTGGAGAGCATTGCCAGGCAAGCTAAATTGCCTATCAGTCTACTTCCTAATAGTAGTAATACTCCCCTATTCTACGCTGTTCGGTGTCCAGCCTCGAATTGGTCTTGTTGATCCTTGGTCTCTGGGTATTTTCGTCCCTCCTGAATGTCACGCCTAGGTTCTTGAGGAACAGGTTCATGCCATCCTTCAGGTTGAGAGGGCCCACTGAGCTGCCGTTTTCTCCACCCTCCCCGGAGAATACGATGAGTGACGTGGATATCAGGTCGATGAAGTAGATATCGTGGTCCACGACCATTACTGCGTTCTTGTTGTTCTCTGCGAACCTCTTGATCATTCTTGCGACGATCATTCTCTGGTCAGCGTCGAGATACGCTGAGGGCTCGTCGAGTATGTAAACTTCGGCCTGTCTTCCGAGGGTCTTTGCGATGTAGACTTTCTGGAGGTCTCCTCCAGAGAGTTCCGATATCTGAGTATCCCCGATGCTTTCGAGGTTCAGTGGTTTCAGAACGTCGTTCTTGAATTGGTTTTCAGATACCCTGTCACCCAGGGCCGTTTCCAGGAATTCGAGCACTGGCATCTGGAATTCCGACTCGGGACTCTGCGGTTTGAAAGAGGTCTTGACGGAGTTTGTAATCGTACCACTGTCTGGAGTCAGCTCACCGGCAACCATCTTTACGAAAGTTGACTTACCGGTAGAATTTGGTCCAATTACGCCAACGACCTGTCCGTGTCGTAGCTCACCAGCTTCCGTGCTGAGACGAAAATCATCATACCCCTTCGATAGTGCACTCCAGGAAACGAATGGTACAAGACTCCTATCGATTTCTGGTGGCCGCTTCGAGAACTTTATCTCGTAGTCCCTGAACTTCATGTTCTCCTGTTTTATGTACCCATCGAGGTAGGTATTGATCGCCAGCCTCGTTGCGTAGGAGTTGCTGACGATACCATATCCCCTGGGCTCTCCATAAGTGAGGTAGATGTAGTCGGTCATGAAGTCCAGAATGGCGAGATCGTGTTCGACGACTATCACCTTTCTTGTTTCAGAGATCTTTCGTAATAGTTCGGCAATCCGCAGCCTCTGTGATATGTCCAGGTATGAGGACGGTTCGTCAAAAAAGTATAGGTCAGCGGGCTTGAGGAGTGCCGCCGTTATGGCCAGTAGCTGTAACTCCCCACCAGACAGGTGCTTCACGTCTTTGTCATATATGCGTCTCACACCCATCTCCTCCAGCTTTACTCTCGATTCATCCCCGTACTGTTTGAGCAATTCGCTCACTCTACCTGAAAAGTGCTTTGATATGGAGTCAACGTACTGGGGCTTCAGCGAAATCCTGATCTTGTCCGAATACACACTCTTGAGGTAATCTCCAAGGTAAGTTCCCTTGTAACGCTCTAGCACCAGTTCCTTGCTGCCTTCTTGTTTGTTGAAATTTGGAACGAGCGAGCCATTCAGTATGTTGAGTATCGTTGACTTGCCGGTCCCATTTTGGCCAAGGATTCCAACAACACCCTTCATCTCTAGCGATGGTAGTCCGTAGAGAACAAAGCCATTGGTCCCGTAGCGGTGTACCTCTTTCCCGTCCTGTCGCTCTGGAACTCCTATTATCTTGATAGCCTCGTAGGGACACCTATGTGCACAGATTCCGCACCCAATGCAGAGTTCCTCGTGAATCTGGGGGTAGCCGCTCTCCATGAAATCAACGGCCATGACCTCGTTCCTGACGGGAGGGCAGTAATACTGACACTCCTGCCGACACTTCTTGAAGTGGCACTTGTCGAAATCTATGACAGCTACGTGCATTTCTTTTCTAGAACTTCATCTTCCATATGTCTTCTGGGAGCCCGTCGTATATCATGGACTCGGTGGAGATCGATTCCTCCGTCCTGACTTCGTTGTTGAACGCAAGCTTTCTTACGTTCTCTGGACGTATGAGCCAGTAATGGATTCTCCACTCCCTCCCGTCAAAGAGGGTCGTTTCTTCTCTCTCCGTATCCAAGATGCCTAGGTCTTCCAGCATATAGAATGCGTCTCTGTCCTCCGGCTCCAGCATGTTATCGATCACATACCTGCTGTATCCAAAGAAATTGAGAACGTGGAAGGCTATGTCATAAGCTTCCTGCTCGCTCATCCTCTTGCTCTGCCTGCTCATCCCATTAGATATTGCCTTCGCCATTAGGTCAACTGTAATAGGTCCAACAGTGAATGTTTGTTCTACCAGTGTCATATGGTCTCACTTGACGTTCTAGTAAATACAAAAAAGCTTATAAACTTAGTCATCCAATTCTAAGTAATCCGAATTTACATACTCAGGCTCAAAAAGACAGCCAAAATGCGCTTTTCCCCCCATCCATCCAGTATGTTCTGAGAACTTCTAGAAACCCCTCTATTTTACCAGGTCTGATAAGAACAACCTTTA
>CAYMKC010000010.1:0-27235 GCA_964391105.1 uncultured Thermoplasmatales archaeon | reverse complement strand
AAGACTGTACCTACTTTCTTAAGAGAATTAGGCATAGGCCACTAATATGACCTTTGAGTATATAACTATTTCGCAAATTTCTCCTGTTCTATAAAATTTTTTCTCTGTTCGCTTTTATACCTGGATGCGGCCCGCACAAGGGCCTCGTGAAGTATGGACGGTTTCTCCGGCCTGCTTATGAACTCTGCGTGGAACTGCGACCCCATGAAGAATGGATGGTCTCTGAGTTCGAGTATTTCCATCCTCGTCCCGCCGTTGTCTGTCGCGGAGAAATGCATCCCATTCCTTTCCATGTCTTCGATGTACTTAGGGTTGACCTCGTATCTGTGCCTGTGCCTCTCCCTGATCACGTCCATTCCGTAAAGGTCGTACGCCTTCGTTCCTCTCTTGATCTTTACATCGATGTCCCCGAGCCTCATAGTTCCTCCCTTGTCGCTGACTCCTATCTGCTCGGGAAGTAAGTCTATAACGGGATACTTAGTCTCTGGGTTCAGCTCTGACGAATTGGCACCTGCGAGTCCGAGCACGTTTCTAGCAAACTCAACGACGGTCAGTTGAAAACCAAAACAGATTCCTAGAAGGGGGATCTTGTTCTCCCTCGCAAACCTTATTGCACGTATCTTCCCTTCCGTTCCTCTTGGCCCATACCCCCATGGGATCAGGACACCGTCCACGTCCCGCAATGAATCTTCGATCTTATCTTCCTTTTCGGAGTTGATCCACTTTAACTTCACACCAATACCCGTCTTTCCAGTCACATGCATAAATGCGTGTTCGTTCGAAATATACGAGTCCTTTATCTGCACATACTTTCCTACTACCCCTATGGTTACGCTGTGAGAGGGGTCTTTGATGTTCTTCACTACCCCCTTCCAGAAATCCATGTTGGACTCGTTCGACTTCAGACCGATCCTTTCAAGGATGTAGTTCGGCAGTACGGTATCGTTCAGCAATAGTGGCATTGTAAAAATGTCACCAACGTCGGGCACCCCGATTACTGCTCTCTCGTCCACCTGGGTGAACAGTGCTATCTTTTCCTTGAGATCGCTGTCCAGTTCAATCTCGCTCCTTGCAATTATGGCGTCCGGCTGAATACCGATCGACCTCAGCTCTTTCACGCTGTGCTGGGTTGGTTTTGTCTTTGGTTCTCCCACGCTCCTAAGTGTGGGGACGTAGGTCACGTGAACGAAGAATATCTTACCATCTTCCTCGAGTTTCATCTGTCTCAAAGCTTCCAGGAAGGGCATCGATTCGATGTCTCCGACCACTCCGCCTACCTCTACCAGGACTATGTCGGAACCCCCCTCTTTCCCGACAGCTCTGATCCTCCTCTTTATCTCATCCGTGACGTGTGGAATAATCTGAACGGTGCTTCCAAGGAAATCTCCTCTCCTCTCCTTGTCGATCACCCACCTGTACACCTTCCCTGTGGTCAGGTTGTTGCCGTTCTTCAGGTCCCTGCTCAGAAATCTTTCGTAGTTCCCTAGGTCGAGATCAGCTTCCGTGCCGTCGCTTAGTACAAAGACCTCTCCGTGTTGGTAAGGGTTCATGGTGCCAGCATCGTAATTAATGTACGGATCTATCTTGACAATATCGACCTTGTAATTTCTCTCTCTCAGGATGTATGCCAATGAAGATGTGATGGTCCCTTTTCCTATACCAGAAATTACTCCTCCAGTAATGACTACAAAACGCACATCTCTTATTTCCAAGTTGTTATTAATCTTTTTCGAGATGATTTGCTATCCGGTCCCTAGAGGGCAAAAATTCGGCAAGAAAATCTAGAAAAAATCCTTCCGATAAAGTATATTTGAAATGATACCATGATAAGGCAATGCAAGATGAGATCAGGGTAATCACTTCTTCCTATCAAAATGTAAGTGGATTGCCCGTCGTTCAGATTTTCGGGAGGAACAGGGAGGGGGAATCTTTTGTTCTGCTATACAAGAATTTCCTTCCGTACTTCTATGCCATTGACCCGAGGGAGGATGAAGTCAGGAGACTGAAATCGGTTGACGAGATGGTGAGTGTAGAAGAGAAGGAGCTTTGGTACAAGGGCAAAAACACCAGAGCGGTAAAGTTCACCTGCAAGTCCCCTTGGAGAGTACCCGAGTTCAGGAGATACATCTCAGACGTTAACAGGATACTTGCTGCGGACATACCCTTTCATTTCAGGTTCTTCTACGATTTTGACCTCGGAAGCTGCGTGAAGTTCAACGGTGAGGAAATAAGGAGCGGAGACTACTCCGTTGACCACGTTGTCGCGATCGAAAGAGTGGAAAAGACGGCAGATTTCCTGCCTCCACTGAAGGTCCTGAGTTTTGACATCGAAAACAGCATCAAGATGCAGAAGCTGTACGTCATCGGTTACACAATCAGCTTCAATGGGAAGTACTCGGACGGAGCGATATATGGAGAGCCTAGAGACATCCTGGACAAGTTCATCCAGCTCGTCAAGCGGGAAGATCCTGACATCATAACGGGCTACAACATTGATGGATACGACCTTCCATTCTTGGAAAGACTTGCAGACAAGGAAAAAATGCCCATGCTCCTTGGGAGAGACAAGAGTAAGCCACAGAGGATCCAGGACCAGTTCTGGAGGATTCACGGGAGGGTTGTCGCAGATGCTTGGTGGAACGTCAAGAGAGAGATCCGTCCCAAGCAGGAGACGCTGGCATATGTCTCCCAAGAGCTGCTCGGAGAATCCAAGGGAGACGTCGACAGGCTCAGCATAGAACAGGAGTGGGAGAAGGACAGGGAAAGAGTCGTAAAGTACTGCATAAGGGACTCTTTGCTCGCACTAAAGATTCTAGAGAAGATAGATGTGATACAGAAATACGAGAACATGAGCACGGTTGCGATGATTCCGCTGGATGACGTCTGGAACTCCGGGAATTCCACACTCATTGACTCGCTGCTGATAAGGGAGGCGGACAGGAGAAACATTGCAGTGCCTATGAACAACTTCGTCAACCAGAATGCCGAGAGGATCGAAGGAGGGTACGTTCACTCCATTGAGGCTGGTCTTTACGACATGGTCGCAGTCATGGATTTCAAGAGCATGTATCCGAGTCTCATGATAAAGTACAACATTTGCTTCACCACAATGTCGCAGGATGGGGAAATAGTCTCTCCAAACGGCACGAGATTCCTCTCCATAAAAGAAAGACGGGGACTTATACCGGAACTCCTGGAGAGGCTGATGAAGACCAGGGACATCTACAAAGACATGATGAAGAAGGAAACGGACCCGGACAAGAAGAGGTACCTCGACAGCATGCAGAGCCAGGTCAAGATCCTAATGAACTCCTTTTACGGCGTGTTCGCATCCAGCTTTTACAGATTCACCGACCAAAACATCGGTTCCAGCATAACAGCATTTGCGAGAGATACCATAAAAGGGATCATCAACGACTTCACGATGAACGGAATCCAGGTCGTTTACGGCGACACAGATTCCATCTTCATAAAAACGGGAAAGGCGACGGTCGATGAAGCCATAGAGCTATCGAACAAACTGAAGGAAGATGTGTTCAGGAAACTTGGAATCATAATAGAGGTGGAACGAGTGCTCGATCCACTCTTCTCTCACGGTGCAAAGAAGAGATACGCAGGCAAGATCCTGTTCCCGAAACAAGAGAGTGGAAACATGGTCGTGAGAGGGTACGAGATCAGGAGGACAGACTCCTTCGACCTGCAATCCGATTCTCTTATGGAGATATTCAACTACATCCTAAACAGAGATGTCAACGGTGCTCTCAGGAGGGCGAATGAAATCGTCTCTGACGTTAAGAGCGGAAGGGTGGAGACAGAAAAGCTAGTCATATCCAGGTCTGTGAAGGAGTTCGAGTTCTACAAGGAGATGGACTCACTTGCGAACGTACAGACGGCAAGGAAGCTCATGCAGAAGGGTCGGGAGTTCGTGCCGGGCATGAAGGTTTCCTGGATAGTAATAGACAGCAAGAAGAGACCGCAGGTCGTCGAGCCATACATACCAAATGTACCTTTTGACTTCAAGCCCGACTACGAATATTACGCCGATAGGGTTGCACAGACACTTTCTAGAATAACCGAGGTGTTCAACGTGAACGAATCTTCCCTGAAAACGGGTGAAGTCAAGAAGAAGAGTACCCTTGAGGATTTCTTCTAACCGCAAAACATTATTTATTCCAGACGTAAATCTACAGTGTGCCCCAGATTCACCAGAACGAAGATATTTCTTCAGATACGCCTAGCAAAATCGGGGATGGTGCAGCAGGAAGCGAAGACATGGGGCAGGAAATTTTGGAGAAATACTCCATCGATCCTTTCGTCCAGGTAAACATAATTCGAGATCGCAAGACCTCAAGGTTGCTATACAATCTGGTGCAGGAGGAACTCGATGGGGCGGAGTCTGCCATCCTGAGAAATTTCATAGATTTTCTTTCGAGAAATTCTGGGGACTTACCGGATTTAGACCGCATGGAAAAGGAGAAGGAAATCGAGATCATGTTGAAGAGATACATCTCAGAGAATAAAACGGAGATTTCAGAGCACGAATTTGAGCGGATGTATCACTATGCAGTCAGAAATTTCCTAGGTTATGGAAGAATCGACCCGCTCCTCAAAGACGACAGTTTGGAAGACATATCGTGCGATGGTGTCTCCGTGCCAATTTATGTGTATCACAGAAGGTACCAGAACCTGCGTACAAACGTGGTCTTTGACGATGCCAGGGAGTTGGACAGCTTCATAGTTATGCTGGCACAGAGGGGGGACAAACAGATATCTGTATCGGACCCAATCCTGAATTCATCTACCCCCGAAGGTAATAGGATCAACGCGACTTTTGGAAACGAAGTGACCTCGAAGGGAGGAACGTTTACAATCCGACTGTTCAGAAGAGTCCCTTTCACTCCGATCGATCTGATCATGCTCGGAACTGCTACTGCTGAGTTGATGGTCTATCTCTGGATGGCTACAGAACTGGGGAAAAACATCATTATCATTGGAGGGACGGGCGTAGGTAAGACCTCCACTCTCAACGCGATATCGCTATTCGTACCACCGAGTTCAAAAGTGGTCAGCATCGAAGACACAAGGGAGATAAGCATACCACACAAAAACTGGATACCGGCTGTCACGAGGAGCGGAGTAGGAGAGGGAAGATTCACGATCGGGAAGTCCGCTGGCGAGATCGATATGTTTGATCTGCTGGTCGCATCGCTCAGACAGCGGCCTGACTACATGATAGTAGGGGAGGTCAGGGGAAGGGAAGCGTACAACCTGTTTCAGGCGATGTCGATGGGTCAAACCACTCTGACCACGATGCACTCAGAGTCGATAGAAAACATGGTCTCACGCCTTGAGAATAAACCCCTCTACATTCCCAGGACTATGCTGGGATCGATAGACGTGGTCGTCCTTCAATCCCAGGTCAAGCTGGGGGATCGACTGGAGAGGAGAATAACTGAGGTATCCGAGCTGGTGAAACAGGACTCAGATTCAAACGAGATAACGTTCAACAAAGTCTTCTCCTGGGATCCAAAAGATGACAGGATCTTGAGGCTGTCTGATTCCAAAGTAATTACGGAAGTAATGGATGCCACAGGTCTCGGGAGCGATGAAGCGAGAGGAGACATTAATCGGCGAGAAGACCTGTTGCGATATCTTGCAGACAAAAAGATAACAGACCACGGGACAATATGGAACTACTTCAGAAAATACCTGACAAACAAGAGCGAGGGATTCCCCGAGATCTCTCATGTATCAAGTACATATAGAGGTGCAGATGGTGGGTCAGGATAGGGGTGCAGGCGAGAAGTCCTCA
This sequence comes from uncultured Thermoplasmatales archaeon, assembly GCA_964391105.1. GTDB lineage: Archaea > Thermoplasmatota > Thermoplasmata > Thermoplasmatales. Next base: position 21,423 of record CAYMKC010000010.1, on the reverse strand, counting down.
CCGGGGACGGAAACGTTCAAGGTCAGTTCATTAGGTAAAGCTTACACGCACCTCTCTATGAAATTGTTCTCGCAGCTACTGGAGAATTTCAGCGGATCATTCGTTGGTGCGATTCAGGTTCAGCTGGATAGGGCCGAAATAAAACACAGGTCTATAGAGTATCTCAGTCGACTACTGCTCGACTGTCTTATAGTTTCAGTGCTCCTTGTCTTGGTGGCACTTTCGGCGTACTCTAGGGATTACTATTACCAGGCATTTGTTGTCCTGATACCGATATCCTTCCTTTCCACACTCAGCGCTGGCCTCTTTTACCCTCGAATAAAGATATCATCCAGACGCAGGAAAATCGATGATAACCTGGGAGCGGCATTTGCATTCGTTTCTGCGATGGCTAGTGCAGACGTTCCTATCAGCACGATAATGTTGAAACTCTCCAGGACGAGGGAGTTTGGTGAAGTGAGCAGGGAAGCTGGAAAGATAAATAGGGATACTGAGCTTCTCGGCGTGGACATATTCTCAGCGATGGGAAATGCTGCGAGGAAGAGTCCCTCTCCTGAATGGGAAAGGTTCCTTCAGGGTGCGGTTGCTACTTCTACTGCTGGTGCAAGATTGAAACCTTACTTTGTGAACAAATCGTCGGAATATCAGAACAGGCTGAGGATATCGCTGAAGAAAAATTCTGAGAGCGTTTCGGTATTTGCCGAGACCTATGTGACTATAGGGGTCGCACTTCCACTCTTCCTCATAGTAATCGTTGGAGTTATGGCCGTTGTCACAAGGAATGCACTGGGAGTTGCCCTCTCGTTCTTGCTGCTCTTTTCCTTCCTGGTTCTTCCCGCGTTGATTGCAACCTTCGTGGTGCTGGTCTCAAGCGTTAACAAGGAGGTGCAGATATCGTGAACAGAATTGCAGTCATCTCCCTAGTGTTTGGGATCCTTTTGATAGCGGTAGGAATATACTTCTTCATCTCAAATTCTCAGAGTTATCAGGAACTATTCGATTTCATTGTGTTGGGTCTTTTCATCCTCCTGGCACCGATAGGTGCACAGGATCTGATCGTGCACAGGAAAATTCTCGAGATGGAGGTAAGGCTTCCTGACTTTCTCAGGGATGTAGCAGAGGCATCCAAGTTTGGATCCAACCTTGCCGACTCCATAACTATCGCTTCCAATGAGAATTATGGTGCCTTGACTGGTGAAATCAAGAAGATGGCGGCCCAGATAAAGTGGGGAGTTTCGGTACAGGAATCACTCTCCGAATTTGCACAGAGAAGCAGTTCGAAATTAATTACCAGACTTGTAACCACGGTGATCGAATCCAACCTGTCGGGGGGAAACGTTTCAGAGGTACTCAACCTGATCGCTGAGAATTCCAAGGAAACCCAGTTCTTGAATAAAGAGAAATATTCTCAACTCGGCAGTTACGTTGTAATTCTGGTAATTGCCTATGCGGTGTTTCTGCTCACCGTACTGATCCTTGACGTCCAGTTCTTTCCCGTGATGACCAGACAGCTTGCAGGATATACGGCATCATCCTCACTCGGTTTACTCAACCTCAGCTCAATCCCAACCGTGAAGGTCATATTCACCGGTGTTGCTATCATACAGGGAGTAGGTGCCGGACTTATGGCCGGAGTACTTGGTGATGGAAGGTACAGGAGTGGTCTCCTTTACGCAGCAGTGCTTGCTGCATTGGGATACATAGCCATATTGTTGGCAGGGGGCGTGTGATCGTGCCCTCCTCTCTCAGCAGTGGATCGAAAGACCCAGCTGGGTTTTTCACTTCTAGATTCAAATCAGAAGATATGGTGCAACCTGTCTCGCTACAAACGGGGATGGAACTTATCGAGGATTACGAAATACAACCTCCCTTCTCTAGGGTCATGATTGTTAAGGAGAAAGAGAGTGGAACTCTCAGCTACTTGGTGATTGAACCCACCCTCAACCAAGACTCTGTAGACTTCTATAAAAAAGCTAGAAAGGCATTTGTTGCTTCGCTGGATTCCTTCCCTCCAAAGGGAACAGAAAGAACGAAAACGATTCGGGAATACCTTATGAGATACGGCAGAAGGGTTAATAGAGATCTCACGGAACTAGAAATTGAAAAAATTCTTTATTTCTTTGTAAGGGAGTTTGAAGGGTTTGGCCCAGTGGAAGTTCCTCTTCTCGACAACAATGTGGAGGACATATCCTGTGTAGGAACCTCTGCCCCGGTGTTCATTGTCCACAGGAGATATGGTTCCCTGGTTTCGAACGTGATGTTCAAGGATGAAGATGATCTGAACAATTACATACGGTTGATTGTTCAACGCTCTGGAAAACACATCTCTGTAGCGGTTCCAATGGTCGACTGCACGCTACCAAATGGTTCCAGACTTCAGGCTACGCTGGGAAGGGAGGTGACCAAGAATGGTCCCTCTTTCACCATCAGAAGATTCCGGGACGAGCCCTTCACGCCTATTGACCTGGTGGAACTCGGGACTCTGGATCCTCATGCAGCGGTATATCTCTGGCGAGCGGTGGAGAAGGGACAGAATATGTTCATAGTGGGTGGGACCGCGTCTGGGAAAACGACCATGCTCAACTCCATACTGCTCTTTGTGCCTGTCAACAAGAAGGTGGTGAGCATCGAGGATACTAGGGAACTGAAGATCCCTCACGAGAACTGGATCCAGACCGTCACCCGCCAGGGCACCGGAGACATAAATCCAGCAACGAGGAAGAGGGTGGGAGAACTCGACATGTTCGACCTCCTGGTCAATAGCCTAAGGCAGAGGCCGGACTATGTTGTAATCGGAGAGGTGCGAGGACGTGAGGCATACACCGTTTTCCAATCTATGGCTACAGGGCAGTCAGCCATTGCCACCTTTCACTCGAGCGACATTCCAGCTCTTATTCACAGACTGGAAGGTGAACCCCTCAACATACCTCGTTCTATGCTTTCGTCCCTCAATATCGTCGTCCTTCTGGGTCAAGTAAAGAGGGGCACTGCCACGTTGCGCAGGGTCAAGAAAATAGTAGAAATCGTAGGTGTCGATAAGTTCTCGAACGAGGTTGAAACAAATACGGCTTTCGAGTGGGACCCCGCCTCCGATAAACTGATCTACGGCGGTCACTCCCACTTCTTAGATCAAATCATTAGGTCCGAGAACGAGAGCGTAGAAGGTCTGAACCAGGAGACCAGCGGGAGATTGGAACTGATCGACAGATTGAGGAGAAATGAAAGAATAAGTTCTGAGGATTTTGTTTCGGAGATTGACAGGTTTCGCTCCGTAACTCGAGACATCTCACGGGATCGGAGAGACGGGAGGGCGTCGTGAGAACGGTCAAGTATGAGGAGGAGGGTGTTGCGGCAGCAGTGGGGGCAATATTCGCCATACTTATATTCGTGTTCCTTCTCAGTCTTTTCGTTTCTAGCTACGTACCAGCTGAGATGGCTTCCTACGAGGAGCAGTACTCGTCCGGAGTTATGAACAATTTACTTCAGCTCACAAGTACTCTAAGCCTGCTGTCATTGAACTATCAGCAGGGGGAATCTGCATCGGTCACGTTCAACCTTCAGTCGAACTATGTCCCCCTCTTCACAACTCCGACGATTGGAGAATTGAGTCTTTCTTCATCTACCAAGGGTTCCATTGGCTACATCAACATTGGCAATTCCACAGAGAGTATATCCTCGGGCGGGAGCATATACGTTGTCACGAACAATAGATACTTTGTCAACGAGGCTTTCAGTTTTGAACTTTCTTCTCTCTTTTACGAACAGTATGGGAGCAGACCGATGATAAATTCGACACTTCAATCTAATCTAATTAAGGTGCAGCCACCGGTGAACGGCTCTACAGTATTATCGCTCGATCTTTATAACCTCCAGGGAGGACCGGTCAGCGTTTCATCTCAGTCTCCATTTTCCATATCTATGACCGCTCTCTCCAAACAAGTGCTGACGCTGAACGGTAATTTCACTGTGACTTATACGTCAACGCTTGAGTATCAATTCTACACATCCATATTGAAAGAAATCTCAAACGTCAGCGGGTTAACCATCGGTTTTGTGGACCTTGGAAATGGGGAGGGTAAGATAACTGTGGGTTCTTCATCTCCCGTTGTTTTGAACGTCTCAGTACTGACAGTGCTGGTGACGGTTTCAAGTTAAGATAATGATGATGCTCGCCACTTTGATCGTTCACTCTCGAATTGCCAGCTGAGGAGAAGATCCTCTAGTTCTCACATTATGTATGAAACGGAATCAGAATCAAAGTTGTTGATTATTCTCAGGTTCTCTCCATTCCCGCTCGGGACCTGCCCAAGGAATGGGTATACCTGCCATGGATCCCTCGTTCCCATCTCAAATGCCGGATGACCCTCTTCGAATATGGTCGCGCATATTCTCGCAGTCATCGCTCTAGCCTTGTACTCGTCCAACACCCCAAGAGAGTGGAGGTATTCGTGCATAAGAATCACAAACACGAACGAGTTTACCTCTTCGCTCGGTCTGTGAGCATACCTCAGTGCTTCGAGCAGGTTTCTGTTCATTACGATGTAATTCCCTCCTACCTCCCAGAACGCTCCAAGTTGAGATGGCAGGTCAGCAAGAGCTAGCCCCAGGCCAACTCTCTCCTTGTTGATAACCGATTTGACAGCCTTTCGCACCAGGGAGAACACGGAATTGTAGTCCGTTTTGTCGTCATTTCCCTCAGATAGTTTGGAGAGTTTTGAGGGGATAGTGAGATAGGTCGAGTCTCTGGGAACTGGGAATGCTTCTCTTCCCGGTAGGCCAATAGACTTGTCGTTCATCGCTACGAAGTTCATGAAACGCGATTTATCTCTTCTATATAAATAATTGGTAGCAGATTTTGGAGTTATTCGCACAATTTGTGCGTTTGAAAATTGCACCAACGAATTTATATAAGGACTTCGGGTCATTTTGGTAATGACACAATCTGAGCCTGGAAATAATCAACCATCAGCACCAGCCCCTGGCTCTACGAAGAACAAGATGCTCGTTGTTGCAGTTGTGGTAGTGGTGATAGTTGCCGCAGCAGTCGGATTCTATTACGTATACTCTCACAAGGGAAACGGCCAGGGTACCAATAGCCCGACCTATCACTTGGGGACAGTCTCTCCTGCAAGGGTGGCAAATATGTCGGGGAAGAATTTTACAACACACTACAACAACCGGACTAGTTCAAACTCGAGCGGCAATTCGTCGGAAGTTGCCTCGAACGAGGTTCTGTTCAATGAAACAGCTGTGAGTTCTATACCAGCGTACATACTGATTCAATCTATAGAGTTCGACACAACTGCTCAGGCCAACTCCGACTATAACAGGGCCTACGTCACTCTCGCTGCCAAAGCTTCCCCTCTGAACATCACGATTAAGAACGGAACGTTCAAAGGCTTCACCTACTTCACCGCTGTATACTCCGAGACGGTCCTTGGAATTACCATAAGCGTATTCTTAGCCGTCGGACAAGCCGCCCAATACGAATTCGTCATGGAGGACATGAACGTGGCGCTTACCAACTCAACAGCATTAGTTCAGGCAGAAGTGAGTGCGATGAGTTGATTCTAAGCTGCTTTGGGTCCAGGAATGCCACAGTGGCAGAAGAGTTACGCTTTAGGGAAAATAGGGAGTCCTGAATTTGACTCCTCCCGCTATGACATCGATTGAACTCTTGTAGCCTGCGTCTGCATGCCTGATTACTCCCATACCCGGATCGGCATTCAGTACCCTCTTTATTCTTTCTTCTGCGTTTCTCGTCCCATCTGCGACTATCACCAGCCCCGAGTGAATGCTGTTTCCGATTCCAGTGCCCCCTCCGTGGTGGACGCTCACCCACGATGCGCCGGAGATCGCATTTAAGAGAGCGTCTAGGATTGGCCAGTCCGCGATCGCGTCACTTCCATCCTTCATGTTTTCAGTTTCTCTATAAGGTGATGCAACGGAGCCGGTATCGTGATGATCCCTTCCTATCGCTATGGGGGCAGAAAGCTCGCCGTCCCTTACCATGTCGTTTATCATCAGACCGAGTCGCTCTCTCTGTCCGTACTTCGCATAACAGATCCTTGCTGGAAGGCCCTGGAAGTGTACCATTTCCTTCGCTAGCTTGATCCACTTTAACAGATGCTCGTCTTCTTTGAAATTCTCTATAATCTTGTCATCGATCGCAAATATGTCATTTGGTTCTCCTGAAAGGGCGAGCCACCTGAAAGGTCCGGACCCTATCGTGAAGAGGTCCCTCAGATAACCGGGTACATATCCAGGTATCTCGAAAGCCCTGGAATAGCCTCCCTCCATTGCACGCGTCCTTAGGTTGTTCCCGTAATCGAAGACCTTCGAACCATTCTCCTTGAACCAGACTATCGACCTCACCTCTTTGACGATCGACTCGTAGACTCTCTTCCTGTAGTCCGTAGGATTGCGATCTCTGTATTCGTACGCCCCGTTCACATCAAACCCTTCAGGAATATAACCGAGGTTTATGTCGTGAGCAGCGGTCTGATCGGTGACAACGTCAGGAACTATATTCCTGCGGACCAGTTCCTCATAAACCGTTGCGGCATTGCCGAGGAGACCTATCGATTTTGAGCTCCCCTGCCTGATGGCATCATCCTTCATCCGTAGTGCTTGGTCAAGGGAATCCGTCCATTCGTCTAGGTACTTGTCCCTGATTCTCCTGTTTATCTTTTCCTTGTCTACTTCTACCACAAGTGCGACTCCCTCGTTCATCTTTATTGCCAGAGGTTGCGCGCCTCCCATCTCTCCCAATCCAGACGAAAGCACCCACTTTCCTTTTAGGGAATCGGAATGATATTCTTTCCTTGCGAGCGCCGAGAGCGTTTCATATGTCCCTTGGAGAATACCCTGAGTTCCTATATAGACCCAAGAACCTGCTGTCATCTGGCCGTACATGGTGAGTCCGCGGTTCTCGAGGTCCCAGAATATGTCATCGGTTGCCCAGCGCGGGACAATCTGAGCATTGACTATCAGGACCCTAGGGGAGTTTTCGGTAGTCTTGAAAATACCCACAGGTTTTCCAGACTGAATTAACAGAGTTTCGTCGTTTTCCAGTGCTTTCAGAGAGGCGACAATCTTGTCGTAGGCGTCCCAGTTCCTCGCGGCCTTGCCTTTCCCACCATAAACTATTAGATTGCCTGGGTCCTTTGCAACCATCGGGTCCAGATTGTTCATCAGCAGTCTGAGTGCGGCTTCCTGGCCCCATCCCTTGGTAACCAATTCGTTTCCCCGAGGAGAATGAATTTCCCGAATCATCTAACTCCACACGTTATTGCAATATGGTAATAATTAGTTTCTTCGAGTCAGATGAGAAATACATTAGATTGTCATCCAGCTCGCGAGATAAAGGTTATATTTTAAGACGACTAAAGAAATTAGGGTAACCTAATTATGACAAAATCTGATTGCAGTTTTTCCAGAATGTTGGAGTGATATAGAATGTTCGACAGGTCTCTTTTAGAGATGATCGGGATGTCACTCGTCATGGGGTTCTCAATTTACCTCTCTTTTCCTATCATAATGAAGAGGAATATGGGCGCACGATCTACAATTTTTTTAGTGGCCTTCGCAGTCGGGATACTCGTTTTCCTTGCGGGTGACATTTTCTCTGACGTTGCGTCCAAGGTCTACGCTTCAGGCTCGTACATAGCAAATATCCCGATGTCACTGCTATTTATTTTCGCTGTCGTAGCTCTCTTTGCTTTACTGTTTACAATCGAGAATCTGAGGAGGAAATCTCCCACAAGAGACTCCTTTGTTCCTTCCAGAGTAGCACTTATAGTGGCGATAGGGATGGGGCTCCAGAACCTCACGGAAGGGCTCGTATTCGGCGCTGCATATGTTGTTGGATTGATCGGGCTGTTCCTGGTAATACTGATAGGGTTCATAATGCAGAACTTCACGGAGGGGTTCCCTATCGCATCCCCCTTCTTCGGAAAGGAGAAACCAAAGACCGCATTCCTGGCAGGTCTGTATTTTATTGGTGGTTTTCCGACCATTGTAGGGAGTCTGATCGGTTACTACTACATCAACCCCTACCTCAACATACTCTTTGATGGGCTAGCGATCGGAGCCATAATATACGTAATAATCCCGATGCTGAGAAATCTTTTCAAGCAAGCAGAATTCTCAAAGGCACAATCTCTCGTATACGCCGGTATTCTGTTTGGGTTCGTAGCGGGGTTCGCCGTGAACGCCATTTAGCGCTGGATGAAGAATGAGTGAGCTCAGATGGTGTCCCAATTTTTAATTACACTTCTTTAGGTGCCCAAGAGCGAAACCAATCGAAGAGTTAAAATAGAATCATTTCGCTCCGGAGGGGTGGTAAGTAAACTCTTAGCAGCCATAGCAGTAATGGTGATCGTTGCTATTGCTGCCTACGCACTCATCCCAGTTGTAGTAGCAACGAGTCCCCCTCAAATGAAGGACCACCACGACTACTATGCCTATGGTAGGGTATCCAGCGACATCTCCGTGAACGGTCACTCGTTGTTCCTGCTTAACGAAAGCGGCTCGATTCTTGCAGTCGAATACAACGGAACGAATCCAGCGCTGAATTCAACGGTCCTGGTCCACGGAGAATATTTGAACTTCACATTCTTAGGTTATTCATACGGCGGAGTTCTGATTGCTAACGAGGTATTCAACTGGTATCTCGTCGCGTGAGAATTCTATGCTCGCAGTTAGAAGGGAGGGAGCGCAACTTTCACTTTCGCCCTCTGCCCTCCCTTTAGCTCAGAACTTATTCTTAATTCTTAAATATGAAATTTGTCTAGACGGTCGTGCACCCATCTTCGTTTGAATATTTTGCTCCAACTAAAGTGGAGGAAGCGCTTGAACTGCTATCGAAATACGGTGGAGAGGCTAAGGTAATGGCGGGGGGCCAGAGTCTCATACCGTTGCTCAAACTCAGAATTGCATCGTTCCCCTACGTCGTTGACATATCTGGAGTCGAGGGAATGAGGGGAATTAGGGAAGAAGGTGGATACCTGAAGATTGGGGCGCTTGCAACGATCAGCGAACTGGAGGAGAGTGAGCTTGTGAAGACCAAACATCAAGTTCTGCACGAAACTGCGGTTCAGATAGCCGATCCCCTCGTTAGGAACAGGGGGACGGTAGGAGGTAATTTGTCGCACGGAGATCCTTCGAACGACATGCCTGCAGCGGTGATCGCACTGAAGGCAAAGCTCGAGATCGTCGGAAGAAAGGGAAACAGGAGCGTCGATGCCGATTCTTTCATAACAGATTCTTTCACCACAGTTCTGGAAGAGGGGGAGATCCTGAGAGAGATTTTGATCCCTGAACCAGAGGTTAGCAGTGGCGGGTCTTACATAAAGCGGAAGAAGAACGCTGGCGATTTTTCTGTCGCTGCAATCGCAGTTAACCTCACGCTCGACGACCATGAGAGGGTAAAATCGGCAGGGATAGGCCTCACATCTGTGGCGCCGAAACCGGGAAGAGCGATAAGGGCGGAGCACTTTGTGGAGGGCAAAAAGATAAACGACTCGGTCGCAAGGGAAGCAGCGAAGATTGTGGTCTCAGAATCGAACCCTTCAACCGACTTTTACGGTACGGCCGAGTACAAGAAAAAGGTGCTTGGGAAGATAGCCGAAGAGGCAATCAATCTCTCGTACGAGAGAGCATTGGTGAGGTAGATGAATCGGATAAAATTTAGAGTGAATGGAAAGGAGATTGAGGCAGAAGTAGAGCCACGGAAATTGCTGGTCCACTTCCTCAGGGAAGATATGGGACTGACGGGTACTCATGTTGGTTGCGATACGTCAAACTGTGGGGCTTGCACGGTGCTCGTGAATGGAAAGGCGATTAAGTCCTGTACGATGCTCGCCGTTCAGGCGGATGGAAAAGACGTCACGACCATAGAGGGAATATCAAGAAATGACGAGCTCCATCCACTCCAAAAGGCGTTTCTTGAAAAGCACGGTCTCCAGTGCGGATACTGTACATCAGGTATGCTGATGACTTCGTTCTGGCTCCTGAAGAAGAACAAGAACCCATCAGAGGAAGAGATCAGGAAAAACCTGTCAGGCAACCTGTGCAGGTGCACTGGATATCAAAGCATCGTAGAGTCTATCAAGTATGGAGCCCAGCTCATGAGGGAGAAAGAAGAAGAGCAGGGGATTACGGTGAGATAGAGATGTCGGCACTCAACTGGGGAGAGAGGGATTTGGCTTACGACCCAACTGCATTCGTACTCGGGAAAGGGCATTTCGTGGACGACATAAAGCTACAGGGAATGCTATACATGTCTGTGCTTCGAAGTCCATATGCACGTGCCAGAATACTGAAACTGAAAGGGTGTCTCAACGGTAGCGAACTCGGAGCGGGTATGGCAGCTGTGGGAGAAGGAGCGAGTCCGAGTGCTGCTCTCTCGATCGAACCGGTATTTGCGAAGGGAAATGTAAACTATGTGGGACAGCCGGTTGCAGCAGTGTTTGGACTTGACAGATACAAATCTACAGACCTTTTGGAATCGATAGAAGTGGACTATGAACCCCTCAAGCCCGTGGTCACGTTTGAAGATGCACTCACCTCGGGACCGATCCACGATGGCATGGAGAACAATGTGTTGGTGGAAGCGACTCAGGGGCAGGACTTTCCTGACCCTGCTTCTCCCATCGTTCTTGAGGACACGCTCGAGAACGACAGGGTTTCCACCAATCCCATAGAACCGAGGGGCATAGTGGCGAGTTATGAGGACGGCATCTTGAATGTCTGGATCTCCACCCAGTCGGTGAACAGCATCAAGACGGGGTTGGTTGAGTCTCTTGCTCTGGACCCAAACCACGTGAGGGTGATGCAGGCAGACACAGGGGGAGCATTCGGCTCAAAGGGAGGACTATACCCGGAGTACGTGATTGCGTCTTATGCATCGATGAAATACGGGAAGCCGGTAAAGTGGATCGAGACCAGAAGGGAGCATCTCTCTTCCACAAATCCGGGTAGAGGTGTGAGAGGGAAGGTAAAGATATTTGCGGAGCGGAGCGGAAAGATCACGGGAATGAAGGGAGAGGTACTGGCGGACGCAGGTGCTTATGGGACTGGATCTGGAGGCTTCTCTGCGCAGTACATCGGCTTCATGATGTCTGGCCCGTATGCGATAGAGAAGGCATTTGTTACAGGCAAGGCCCTCCTTACCAACAAGGTACCGCAGGGACCTTATCGTGGGGCAGGAAGACCAGAGGCATCATACTTCATCGAGAGGATGGTCGACCTCCTTTCGGACGAACTGAAAATGGACCCAGTGGACGTCAGGCTGCTCAACACGAGCGACAAGCCATTCAGATCGCCACTTGGGATGAAGATCGATGCCGCAAGACCATTCTTCGAGAGCGCAGTGAACGAGCTGGAATACAGAAGAGAGGTAAGACTGGCAAAGGGTGTGGGCATGTCTTTCTTTGTTCTCGTTCCAGCACTATATACAGGAGAGAGCGTTCGGGTACTCGTGAAAGATGGGAAGGTAAGCGTCTGGCTCGGAGGGAACAGTCACGGCCAGGGGCACGAGGTGTTTGTGAAAAAGATAGTCAACGAGGAGCTCGAAGTTTCAGAAGATCTTGTGACACTGTACAGAGGGGATACCAATATGACGAAGTCCGGAGAGGGGGCATGGGGAAGCAGATCTGCCATGGTGGGCGGGGCAGCCCTGGTGCTGGCATGCAGGAAGTTAAGAGGAACGATTACTAATGAGCATGGAAGTTATTCCCCTGATGCACTGCTGTCAGGTAACTACGACGAGTTCGTGAACGACGAGACGAGGAGAGACATCAACTCGTTCGGTGCCAATCTTGCGACCGTAGAGATTGGCAAATTCGGAAACGTGCGCGTCAAGAAGTGCAACGCTTACTACGACGTTGGACGTGCCCTCAACAAGGATATGGTAATCGGTCAGATCCACGGAGGTATGGCCCAGGGGATCGGTCAGACCTTGCACGAATCGTTGCTCTACAGTGAGGATGGACAGCTACTGACATCGAGCATATCAGATTCCGGAGTTCCCCTAGCAGAGGACCTTCCGACGTTTGGTGTCAAGATAGCAGAGAACAGATCCTCCCTGCCTCACGGGGCAAAAGGATTGGGCGAGTCTCCAACGATAGGAGTTCCGACGGCGCTGATAAGGGCTGTTGAAAGGGCGAGTGGCAAGAGGCTGAGAAAGACTCCTGTCAGGCCGGAAGACCTGATGCAATAGACCGATTTGCACTAAGTATTCAGCACACTTTCTCTACTCTAATTATATCTTCAGTCCGGTCAACATCTATCAAATGTGATGGCTCGATCTCAACCTTCGTCACAACTTTGCTATGGATAACAGCAATGTCCCTTGCACCTCTATCGCCTCTAAGGGTCAACAATTCATCGAAGAGGGAAGAAGGAAAGACGATCGGGTTTCTGAGCTCTCCATTGACAGAACCCGCTATGATGCGATCCGGTTTTAGATAGAATTGGTGCAGGAGATTTCTCAGGTCTTCTCCCGTAACAAGCGGCTGGTCGCCCAGCAGGTACAGGATACCATCAGCACCTCCCTTGAAGTGCCTGGTTCCGGTAACAATCGATGTACCTATCCCATCCCGGTAATTCTCGTTCACTAGCTTCAGCATCCCTTCGGGAATGAACCCGTCAAGGTCGATGGTTTGTGGAGTTATGATAGCAGTCTTCCAGAAGTTCGCGCTCGATATCGCACTAATAGACCATTCTATAATGCACCTTCCTTTGACTTTGTGGAGTAGTTTGTTTGACCCAAATCTCCTGGAGGATCCCGCAGCTAGAATTATGCCTGCAACCTTCGGGACGTTCAGATACGTGCTCATTTCTCAAACGACTTTCTAAACGACTCCGTGAGGACAGTAACGTACTTTTCTGCTGTATTGTTTATCACTCTAGATCCCATGGTTGCGATCATGCCCCCTATTGTAATGTTTACCAGCCAATTTACAATAGTTCCCACTTCAGAGTCAGAGAAGCTGTAGCTTGCTTTTAGGTCGAGAGAACCTGTCGTACCCGATCCCCTGGCGGTAATGTCAATGCGTTCTCCTTCTACCTTGTTGCTTATCTCCAATAGCAGATTGAATTTTCCTTTGATCGCAGACTGTCCCGCCTTCACGACCAGCCTCGCAGAGCTGTCATTCAGCCTTTCGAACGACTGTACCTCTGGGATGATCGTGATGATCCTGTCGATATTCGAAACGAATGACGCAACTGTTCCTCTGTCAGATTTTACCTCAAATTCTCCCTTCAGTTCCATTCCCATATGGTAACAGAAAGGAATCTATTAACATTGCCTGCGATAGGGGATGTTGCAGATCGAGATAGCAAAACAATTTATACAGATTTGGATTCCAAACTCCTTGAACAACTGGGAGTTTCCTCAGGTCATATCGGACCTCGTGAAGAGTGATGAACCGTTCGTGGTCGCGACGGTGGTCAGGGTATCCGGCTCCTCCATTGGAAAACCAGGATTTAAGGAAGTCATATCGAGCAAGGGGGAAGTAGTCTATGGCACGCTGGGCGGTGCCTGCCCGGATTCTGCAATCATTGAGAAGGCAAAAGAGGTCCTGAATTCCGGTACGGCCAGGACTATCAAGGTATTTCTCGAGGATGCGAAGGAAACGCTCGCAGGAATGGCGCAGGACAGGGAAGACGAGATTCACGTAGAGACCAACTGTGGCGGGATCATGGACATATATCTCGAACCATATCGCAGAAACGAAAGGCTGGTGATAATCGGACAGGGTGGGAGGGACGAGATAGAGGACGGTCTGGTCAGTCTGGGTAAATCTATAGGGATGAGCGTAGCTGTGATTGACCCAAATCCAATGTTGAATTCCAAGCCAGATGTCCTGATCGACCCAGTCAATTCACCCCTGAGCGATTTTGCATTCAACGGGGATGACTTTGTAGTCGTACTCACAAAGGGTGCGAGAGACATTCAGGTTCTGGAAGAAATCTCGAAGCACTCCGTACGATACGTAGGTCTACTGGCGAGCAAGAAGAGAATAAAATCAGATTTCGAGACGCTCGGTACGAATGGCATAAGGAAGGATTTTCTAGATTCCATCCACACGCCTATCGGGATAGATATAGGTGCGATCACGCCGGCCGAGATTTCTCTTAGCATAATTTCCGAAATAGTGAAGTACAGGCGGAAGCAGCAAGACCTAAAGTCAGTGGTCCCGAGTCCGTCCTGATTTCCTGGTCCGTGGTTCACTGCCGATCGCGTTGTAGTTCCAGAATATACCGCCATATCCGAGGCTGGCTATCTCCCTCTTCGACGGAATTTCTCCAGCCATGAGCCTTGTGAACAAGACGTCTATCGAGTTGAATTCGCTGTACCTGATTCCGCCAGCAGATATTCCAAACAGAGGAATGCCCTTCCAGATCGATACGATGCTCATAGTCGTAGGTTTTATCGGGACTCCATAAGCCAGTATTCTTGCTCCCATTCTCTTGATTGTCCCGGGTGTCTGATCAGTAGGATCGACCGACATCCCCCCTGTTACTATTATCGCTTCGGCACCAGACTCCTTTGCCTTAAGTATCGCATTCATCTCCTTCTCTCGGTCGTCAGGCACTATCTCTTTGTACGAGATCTTCCATCCATACTTTTCACACTTCCTCTTCACGATACCAAGGTACTCGTCCTTTTTCCTCTTCTCATATATCTCGGTTCCGGTGACCACCAACCCTATCCTCGAATATTTGAATGGCTCAACTCTTACCGTTCCTTTGGAAGCGAGCCCTATCAATTTCTTCATTTCACCCCTGCTGATAGCCAGAGGTACGACGTCTATCGCAGCCACGACTTCCCCTTTCCCAACAGCCAATCCATCGCTCTTAGATATGAGGAGAACGTTTTGGTTCAGGTTGAACTCAACCAATCTCCTCCGGTCTATCCTCAAGATTCCCGGTCCGCTGGAAATCAAGAATGAAATGCCATGCCTACCCTGCACGACCTTTGTTGACCCATCTGAAAAAGCATCTCCGATCGTAGATGATATCTGCCATTCGTAGACAATATTGTCTTTCTTTCCTTCGATCCACACCCTGTAAACTCCAGAATTCTTGAGTCTGTCAACGTCAGAATGTGTTATCTTGTGACCACGTTCCAGAAGTGTGGTGGACTCCGTTGGGGTCACAAGGGTAGTATCGTAAGCAAGGATCCTCCCGACCGCCTTTTCTGTGAGAATTTTCTTCACTGTTCTCTATTCGCGTTCGTGGGCATATATTTAACTAATTTAGGTACGCTAATCTTTATTAAACCGACTTGTATTGAATTCTTCAATATGAATGGCAATACAGTAATTGTTTCCGTTTCAACCGTGAATGGCGCATATTTTTTCAAATCTGATGAAGATAGGAAGAAATGGAGTAAGAGCAAACCATTCCTGGTGGGAGAGAGCGTTAACAACGTTTCTATGGATGGGCGTGACAACTTCTACGCATCTACACTAACCGAGGGCGTATACTTATCCAAGGACAAGGGGCGAAGTTGGAAACAATCTAACAGGGGTCTCCACGTGAGGAAGGTGTGGACTGTGGAGGCAGACAAGTACGAGGAAGGTCTCCTCTATGCTGGTACGCAGTATGGCCATCTGTTCAAGTCTGATAATTCTGGGAAGACGTGGGATGAAGTTACAGGTCTCTACAGTGCACCCAATAGGGACAAGTGGGGCATAGACTGGGGATTCGGAACGACTGGTTTGGCGATTCACACCATAAAGTCTGACCCGCACAAGAAGGGAAAGTTCTACATTGTCGCAGCAGGTAACGGCGCCTACAGGACTGAAGACGGTGGAGAGACTTGGAAATCACTAAAGAATGGAATAACATCTTCCTGCCCGATACTGAAAGAAGAAAACCATCCAACGATCCCCACCGAAGCGGACAAAAAGAACGCAGAAGAACACCTGAACTCGGTTCATGGCTGTGCCCACAAACTAGTACTATCCAATTCGAAGCCAGGGACTATATATCAACAAAACCACTGCGGTATATACTCGTCGTCCAATTCTGGAGACACGTGGAAAGATATAAGCAATACAACAAAAGACAGACATGGTTTCCCGATAGTCCTTGTGGATGGCAAGAAAGAATCGCTATTCGTGGTTCCCGCATTCCAGGGAGTTTGCAAGAAACACAACTCCTGCATACAGGGGCAGATAACCGTGACCCGTTCAGACAATGGGGGGAAATCGTGGAAAACTCTGACCAGGGGGCTTCCCAAGGGAGTCCATACAGTCGTACTCAGGGATGCAATGGCTCAGGACGGTCTCAGCGAACCTGGAGTTTACTTCGGGACTTCAGCGGGAGACCTATACGGTTCCATAGACAGGGGAGAGACATGGAACAAGGTAGGGAGCGGATTGGGAAGAATACAGGGAGTTTCAGCATTCTTGACGTAAGTCCAGGGACTAATGATCTTACGGTCGAGGTATTGTAGAACTCTAAGAGCTACGGTACAGTAGTACGGAAGAAATCGGCGAATCTCTCACTTGTAATTTGCTGCTACTCGAGGTCATGCTTAATCGTTTCAACTCGACAACTACTTCACTCTCTCGTTTTGCAATTAGAACTCACCGGCTCTGTAGCTCTCCAAACGTACGAGGTTGAGCGTGATCTGTTCCGTCAGGTTCCTAACCATTGATTTAGCTCGTCAGTAAATGACAGGAAAAATTGTGAGGAAATGTTCTCCGATACGAATATTCTCTATTATGCATTTGACCTCACTGAGCCTAGAAAGAGGAGTGTGTGCAAGACCGTCAGTATCAGACCGGTTACAATGTACGTAATAGCTCAAGAATTCATCTAAATCTCAGTTATCCACCATAGCACGATATTTATAGATCGTCCAGTCAGGCTTGCGGAATTCCAAAAGAGTAATTACAGAATTACTGGACCATGGGTCCGTGTGATTTGGACTGAGCGGCCGTACTGGAGTATTGAAGTCAAAAAGTAGTCTTCCTATGATTCTGGTCTCATCTTCTTGCCCATATTATCGCTGTTCAGTCTTTGTGCATGGCTCCTGCTATGAAAGTACCAATCAATGCGCCGGAAATGCATAGACCCCCATTGATCAGAAACATCAATGCTATTAGAACCGACGAAGATATTCCAGCCATCGCTCCGACGTCACTCATCAATATTCCAATGTTGTCTAAAGGAAGGCTCAAGTAAACGATGAGTATAGCAACAACTCCGCCTGTAAATCCCGAAAGTACTGAGACCAGGTATCCCCTCCTCACTATCAGCGATGCTACCAGACCGGACAGCAAGACAAGGTACCAAATACCTGTGTATAGTAGAGCTAATCCAAGAATCCCTACTATTGCGACTGAAATGATGAATCCAAGCGAACTGCCTATTTTCATTTACTGTCCCTCCGGCGTGAATATTACTTTGTCCATCGTATCGTTTTGAGGAAATGCAGATTCGCTTGGGTAGAAGAGGAGAGGAAGGTATGTACCGTTTATCCAATCGTCAACGTAGTTTGAATACAGTGGGCTTGCAGGATTTTCACTCTGCCCTCCCGGGTAGATGCCATATGAACGCGAGACGTTGGACATGTTAACCACCATTTCCCAGCTCTGCCCACCAGTTGGATAGTTACTTGGTCCTACACCTGATGCATCGTTCGGAGTATTGAAATCTCCTCCCTTAGAGATAGGCCCAACGCTGAACTCGTTGAGTCCGAATAGATTGGGGAACAGGAATCCATAGAACTTACCCCACGTATAGTTCCCAGAGGGATATCTTTCGTTGAGGAATGACATTGCTCGTTCCACTGATTGGATGACTAGATCCTTAATGCTTGCTTTGGAGAACGGTGTAGCATTTCCCGTGATGATTGCGTTTAGCATGTCTATGTCCATCGAGGCTGATCCGCTGGTATTGGGGTAGCTTCCGCCCATCCCAGACGGAGTTCCCAGAGTGGAGTCGTATTGAGGCAATACACCGTGTTGTTCCAGGAAGGGAAGGAATGTGCTGTTGAAGAGGTACATGTAGGTAAAGAACCACACCGACGCAGCTAGTGAATCTGCAGTCATGTTGTAGTTCCATCCAGCCAGAAGCGAGTATGCTCTTTCAACTGAAGCGTTTGTGTTTCCCTTTATATAAGCCAGTATGTATGGCACAGCTACCTGAGCTTGATAGTCAGTATAGTTGGTTCCCTGAAAATTTACTAAATTTTTTTCAGAAACGAAGGAGTGGTTTGAAAGATAGTTAACCTCCATCTGTGCTCTGAACTCTGAGGAGAAGCCCTCGGTTATTCCATACCAGTATGGATATCCGGGTCCCACCTGTCTCTGGTTCGAGCTCACGATGAACCCTTGAGATGGATTCGCCACCTGTGGAACCTTGTCATAGGGGATTGATCCTACAACGTACTCGGAGCCGTTCCCGGGCATTATCGACCCAGGATTGTAGACACTTCCTCCGAAAATTGGATAGTACGAAGGTGAAATATCCGCTATCATTGTGCTATTGGCGAATGCAAAATTCTGGTATGGTGCAACCCAAGCAGAGAGATAGTCTTTGAACTGGGTCCAGTTCTTTGCCGAGTTCATTTGAAGGAGTACGCCTATTTCGTTGCTCACAATATTGCCCATCCAGTCCATTACTATCGCAGTACTTCCCTGCTGTTCCATTATTGGGCCAATATTGGTCCAATTGACTACGAATCCATTCACCCTATACGTGTTCAACGGATACGCAGTACCATTCCAAAAATAGGAGTCTCCAACTACCTGCTGAGTGAAAAAGAATGTCCCTGACGAGATTGCCTGAGTATCGGTCAACGTCCATGCTATGTTCTGATTGAAGCCTATTGTGACAGCTGGGGCGCCAGGTAGTACAACTCCGTATACGTCAACACCCGGAGCCACCAACTGAACCTGAAACCATATCGCAGGAAGAGAGAATCCCAGGACCGGCCCTCCCACCAGTAAAGGATGGCCCGTTGTTGTCCTGTTTCCTGCAACGACAAGCTCGTTGCTGTGATCGCTCGTACTAAAGTTGAAATACGTCGGTGGATCGTACCTGAATTGGTACAGAAGATTCTTTGCCATAGACAGTACAGTAGAATTTGCAGGGAAAGTGTTGTGGGAGATGTTCAAGACTGCTTGGTTGACCGGGTCTGAGTAACCGCCGTAGTAGTAGTTCTGAACGGGTGAGAAAGTAGGTAGCAGATTGTACGTAAGGTTTCCAAGGGCACTGTAGAGTACCGCAAACTGAAGTCCATCACTACCAAACTCCAGCTGTTGGGTCATGAGTTCCTGAACGGCGAAAGAATAGACGGGAGTCCAGTAGTACGGTTTCACTCCAAGGAGCTTGAACAGTAATGGGGTTGTGTGATGTGTCTCCGAGTAGTTGATGTACTCGTTTATACCACTTGCATAAGAAAGCATTGCATTTTTGGTCAGGAGATCTGTTGCGTTAGTCGAAGCATTGTTCAATACATTCTGCCAGTCCTTTGTTGCAGTGATAGGTGCACCGGTGAGTGTTTGGAATCTGTCATAATTCAGATACGAATTTCCAAACATTGTGTGCATCTGCCCCATGCCCTCCAGTCCAAAAACTTCTATTTCTTGAAGTCTCTCCCTAGCCTGGATGAAGCCCAATGCATAGTAGAGGTCACTCGTCCCGGAAGCATAGAAGTGGTACACCCCATACTTATCTTGGACCACAACGACCTTTCCTGTCAGACCGGGTAATTGTACTGAACTATTCCCTACAACCAGATTCCTAGAGTTCTGAATAACTCCCGTTGAAGGGTTCAGGATGGACACAAGCGGAGTGAGGGAACCTATTACAAGAATCAAAACGATAATTAAGACGCCAATAATTGGAGCAATGACCGCTCTCTTTTTCATCACAATTTATAATATTTTTGGTTATTTAATGATTTACGCGTTCCCTCAATTCTGGTTTCAGGCAAGTGGAAATCCTCCAACCCATCTATCTAGAGGCTATCCACTTTGTGGCTCTGAGGAACCTTCCAACTTCGGCTTTGTATTATAGTGAAGAAAAGTTGCGCTGAGCATCACGGATTCGAGAAGAAATCGTGAGATAAATTTCAGTGATTTCCACCCACGACCGTAAATCCAGATATTTTCCAGTAAATTTCCTCGGCTGTACGGTCGCTCACATTCTTGAATTGAATGAAAAAGTAGTTTCCCTATTATCAAGTCTTGAAGCATCTGCTATTCCGTACAGCACCACATTCCTCCTCGCAGCGAGACCATCCTCTCTGCCGGTACCTTAAAGCACTGATCTGCTCAGTTCCTTCTGATATTGCTCTAACCTTCCCACCCCAATTCTAACTCTCCGTTTTCTATTTCTTGGATAGGCCTTTCCTTTGAATTTTCCCATGTACTGTGAGAGTTCTGAAATGTAGTTGACGATAGCAATAAAAGCAGCGAATACTCTCTTTTCTCTCGTGCCAGCTTCAAAATAGGAACAGGCTTCAGCAGGCCACGCATCTCTGTCGACGTTGAATGGTCTGATAGTATCTAGAGCGCTGTCGCTCATTTACAGAAAGCTACCTCTGAGACCAAACAACTTTCACGTGGAAAATACGAAGAAATCGTAATCTATTTTCCTGGCATCCGAATAACCCTGTGGAGCGTAATGCACTCCATTCACCATCACTAGAGTTACGTTCTCTCTTGCAATCTTGGAGACCTTCGTGATGTCGACCTTGTTTCCAAGAAGATTACTCTGTGCCGTAATTACGATCAATTTAGTTCAACTGCTCACCATCGAAGCTAGATGCTCAAGGTTCAGAGTGCCGTCTTCCTGATTCAAATTGGCGAGTCTGATTTCAGATATGGCGTTGTTCTTTTTCATATCAACTCACTGAGAGACATTTGCAAAGTGTTCGGCATAGGAAGATACCACGTTGCTGTCCCTATCAAATAACCCCTAAGGGCATAGGAAACCTTGAAGAAAAATTCTGATGCAGATTCCTCCCTTATAAATGTTCCACGCGTTAGGTAAGTCGATGAAGTCTGATACCGACTTCCTTCTCTCAGAAATGACCTGTTTATTCGCCTTGGTCTCAGAATACATTGCGTCAGTATTTGCTCTATAATCAATTCAGCTCTTCACTTCAGATCTAGCGGCGTCGTCTCACTTTTTTCACAGTACAGTCCCAGCGTCCTCACGTACACATCAGCAGTTACCGGGCTCCCCCGGCTCCAGATTCTGATACCACGGGTGAGTCCCTTCCCCTCTCAGGCCGCCATACTTCTCCCTGAACCTAGACGATGCCATGGGAATGGACGGCCAGAGGGTATTTGAACATGTGGAAACCCGACATAAACTTTAAACTGGGGATATAAAAAGGGGCACGTTTTTCGGCTGTATATATTCCCAGCTTTAGAATGGGCCCGACCG